>JAJZBJ010000028.1 GCA_021798975.1 Bacillota bacterium
CCGAGCGGACCGGTGAAGGCGGTCACCAACAGGAACCCGAAGTGCATAGTGGTATCGATCGGGCATGCCGCCAGTCCGCCAGCACGAACAGGGCGGATAAGGCGGAAAGCGCCCACCACAGCAGTGGAGCATCTAGACAGGCCAGGTCAAGCGCCCCCTCCCCTGTGCCGTAGCATGCCCAGATGCCGGTGCAGGCATCAGAAAAGGCGCGAACTCGCGTCCGCGCCTTGACGAGCATTAGGCTACTTCATACCCGGCTGCCTTGACAGCTTCCTTCAACTGCTCGACGGAGGTGTGCTGAGGATCATACGTGACTTGCGCTTTCTCGTCTTCCAGTGTCACCTTGGCCACCTTGACGCCGCTGACACCTTTCAGCGCTTCGGTGACGCTCTGGACACAATTTCCGCAGGTCATGCCTTTGACGGTAAATTCGGTTCGTTCCATCGTTGAAGCCTCCTCTTAGACGAATTCAACAACAACGAGTTGGTCACCACAGTCACGGAACTGAAAGCCATGGCTGCGCCCGCAATCATGGGCGACAGCACGCCCAGTGCCGCCAAAGGAATCATCAACACGTTGTAAAACAGCGCCCAGAAGAGGTTCTGGCGGATCTTGGCGATGGTCTGTCGACCGATCGCCAAGGCCTGCAGCACCGCACCCACCTCTGAGCGCATTAAGGTGACGTCGGCCGTCTCCTGGGAGACATCGCTACCCGAGGACACCGCCATGCCGATGTGTGCCCGGGCCAACGCCGGGGCGTCATTGATGCCATCCCCCACCATCGCAATACGGACGTCCCCATGGTCCGCCGCTTGAATCCAGTCGGCCTTGTCCTGCGGCGAGAGTTCGGCGTGCACTTCCCCAATGCCCAACTGAGCGGCCACCCGTTGGGCGGTGGCGGTGCGATCACCGGTCAGCATGACGGCCCGAATTCCCTGGGCTGTCAGCCGCTCAATAGTGGCGCGGGCATCGGGGCGCAGGCGATCGGCGATGACCAATCCGCCCAGCGCGGTGTTCTCTTGAGCGACCCACACCACCGTCCTTCCCCGGCCCTCTTCGGGTAAGAGAAGAGCCTGCAAGCGCGCCGGGAGGCTGATGCCATAGCTGTCAAGAAGTTTGGTGCTGCCGACCAACACCGTTTCCCCGTCCAGGAACCCTGCCATACCCATGCCTTCTTCGGTATAGACATCCTCCACGCTAGCCGGCGGGCACCCGTCCGCGGCCTGCACAATGGCCCGGGCCAACGGGTGGTTGGAGCTTTGTTCCAGCGCGGCCGCGATGGCCAGCATGCGGTTGGCATCCACGCCGTCGGACACCTCCCACCGTTCGACGGCCGGGTGCCCCTCCGTCAAGGTGCCGGTTTTGTCGAGCGCTATCATGGTGACCTGGGCTGTGCGCTCGATGGCTTCCCCATTGCGGAACAGAATGCCGAGGCGAGCGCCCATCCCGCTTCCCACCATCACCGCGGTGGGGGTCGCTAAACCTAAGGAGCACGGGCAGGCCACCACCAGCACGGCCACCGCGCGCAGCAGCGCGATTCGGAGGTCGCCGGTGACGACTGCGGTGCCAGTGAATGTCAGAACGGCCAGTGCCAACACGATCGGCACGAACACATTAGCGACTCGGTCCGCAAACTGTTGAATCGGCGGCTTGTCGGCCTGCGCTTGTTCGACAGCCGCCACAATTTGAGCGAGAACGGTGTCGCGCCCCACGCGGGTGGCATCCATCGCGAAGGCGCGGGTCCCGCGATGCACCGTGCCGGCGGCCACTGGATCGCCGGATGCCTTTCGCTTCAGGTCCGGCTCTCCCGTCAGCATGGATTCATCGACCAGGCCTTCTCCGCGGCTTACGCGGCCGTCCACCGGGATCCGGTCGCCCGGTCGGATCTCGAGGCGCTGTCCGGCGGCGATGGCATCCACGGGGACTTCGGAAATTTGGCCGTCCTGTGCAATCATCCGGGCCGTCTTCGGGGTCAGGGCCAAGAGCTCGCGAATGGCCTCCGAGGTCTTGCCCTTCGCTACTGCCTCCAAATACTTGCCCACCAGGATTAAGGTAATGACGGTTGCCGATGTGTCAAAGTAGAGCGGGGCGCGGGCAAACACGCCGTATACCGAGACGGCCCATGCTGCCAGGGTCCCGGTGGCGACCAGCACGTCCATATTGGCATTGCCGTGTCGGACGTTAAGCCAGGCCCGACGCGTGAAGGAATACCCGGGACCCCACTGCACCACAGTGGCTGCGGTGAGTTCCAGCCAAGGGTTGGTGAACCAGGTTGGCCCCACGCCGAGAAACATGCGCACCATGGCTGCCCACAGCGGTACCGTAAACAACAGCGACACGGCCAGCCGCTGCCGGGCAGCCCGGAGCTCGGCCAGACGTGGATCGTCTCCCGCCTCGGCCCTGTCGACCCGAGCCGGGAGTCCCGCTTGCCGCATGGCTTCCGTTAGCGCGTCGTCCGGGGCCAAGCCTCGGACACGGTCGACCGTCACGGTCCCTTTGGCCGTGTTGACCTTGGCGGCGATCACACCGGGCACCTGAATGAGAGTACGTTTGGCTCTCTCGCGAATGGGGGCCTCTTCCAATCCGAATACCGTCAGCGAGCGTTGCTCGGTTCGCACCTGGTATCCCGCTTGGGCGACGGCCCGCACAAAGTCGGGGGTACCGGCTGTTCCCGGGTCAAATAGCACGTGGGCTCGCTCCAAGGCCAAATTGACGTCGGCTTGGCTGACCCCTGGAACGCCCTTCAGCGCCTTTTCCACGTGGTGGACGCAACTGGCGCAGGTCATACCGGATACTTCCAACTGGACCTCGCTGGGTGGATCGTACGCGTGTGGAGCTCTTTCGGCCATGGTCATCCCTTCCTTAACGGCGAATAACCTTCCGGACCACGGCAATTAGGTCTTCGATGGTCTCGTCGCCTTGGTGCTGCTCGATGGCATCCTTCACACAGCCGTTGATGTGCGACCGCAACAGGATGAGGGAGACTTCGTCCATGGCAGCGGTCACGGCCGACACCTGTTGGAGGATGTCCGGACAATAGCGGCCCTCTTCCACCATCCGCATGATGCCCTTCATCTGTCCTTCAGCACGCTTGAGCCGTGCCAACAAGTTGTCTTTGTCCTGTTCATACTGATACATAGACAGCCTCCACTACTCATACTCCCTACCTGTATATTACTCCGTATGGCGAGTCGTGCAACATTCCGTACGGGAATAGTGTCTTCCATCCGTGTCGCGGATTATCCAGCCGCGGTCTCGCCACGACGGGGTGTAGCCCACGCTATCCGGGCATGCTAAGGGAAACCGCTCGAAAGGACGACTCTCCTCTTGAAGACAGCCGGACTTGCACGGTGGGGCCTGACCCATCAAGTCTTCAAATCGGCTCTGGCCGCATCCGCCTCGTATGCGGTGTGTGCCCACCTGCTTGACCACCGCTTTCCCGTATTCGGACCGATGGCTGCCCTGCTGACAATCCAAATCAACGTCTTCAATTCGTTCTCCCGGGGAGTGCAGCGCGTCTTGGCCATCATCGTCGGCATTGGTGTGGCCATGTTCGCCTTTCACTTCACGGGTGCCAACTGGTGGATCATTTTTATCGTGGTCATTCTCACACTGATGGTGGGAACCCGGATGGGCTTGGGTGTCGCCGCCATCAACCAAGTGCCTATGAGCGGACTGCTCATCCTGGCGGCTAAGGCTTACGTACCGACGTACGCATTGGATCGCATCGTCAATACCATTGTGGGCACGGTGATCGCACTGCTTATCAACGCGCTCCTCTGGCCGCCCAATTCCTTGCCCCAGGCGAAACAGGCTCTGGATGAGCTGGTGTCCGAGGCCATTGCCCTTCTGCGGGCGTCGGCCGACGCTCTGCGGAATCCTGGCGCGTCCGCAGGGGGTGAGGAGCTGGTGAAGCATGCCCGTAAGCTCGACGCGCAGGTGGGTCTGACGATTAGAACGGTACAGGCGGCGGAAGCGAGCCTAAAGATGAACCCGCGCGTTGGGACATTGGCGCCGGTGGCGCGGGAGTACCAGGATCGAACGGGCACCCTGGAGCGGGCGGCTGTCCAAATTCGGGGAATCGCCAAGAGTGTGTCCGAACTGCAAGCCGACGCCACCTCCCTTCCGGGCGGGACGGGGATGGCGCGCTACTTGGATTTGACAGCCCAGCAGTTAGCCGCTTGGCGGGATGCTACGCCCATCCCCGACATCATCAGCCAAGCCAATTCGCTCTTAGATCACATCGCCCGCACCAGCTTGGACGCGCTGCGGGAGCAGCCGCATGTTTGGCCGCGGTACGGATCCGTCTTAGCGGACGCCAGTCATCTAATGCAGCAATTGGCCGATGCGGGTGCCGGTCCCCACGCCCCGCGCGGATGACCCTATCGCGGCTTCTTGGCTTGACGGGTTCCAGCGTGCCCCGTGCCGGGCGGAAGTGCCGCCCGACCAATGAAGTAGGGACTCACGGGCGTGACACCGATCAGTTTGGTGGCTAAAGCGGACACCGTCACCAGCAACGCGACGGTCAAGGCGTCCAGCCAGTAGCTGGGATGGTACCAATGCATCCGCGACAGGAAGTCCGTCCAATACTGCAGGAACAGCGGATGGACGAGGTAGATGCCGAAACTGAGATCGGCCAGCCACTTGACCACCGGCCAACGGTGCGGCTGGCGCGCTACGCGATCCTCGTAGCGAACCCCGACTGCCGTGAGAAGAACAACCACCGACAAGGCCCACGGTATCATGGCCGGCTGCACGACAGCTTCGGCATGGATAAGCCTGTGGCGACCCACCGCCTGCCAAAAGAATTGCGCCAGCATAATGCCCGCCGCACCGAGGGAAACCAGGCTGACGAGCCCCAGATGACCGCGCAACCAGTCCCGGACGCGCGGCCAGTGCAGTGCCGCTACGCCGCCCATCACAAAATCGCCCGTATAGGTCCACACTTCTTCGCTGATATGGCCTTGGATAATCCCATGGGGCGTGGAGAAGTATTGATCGAACGTGGACAGCGCCAATTGCACCAGCAAGGCCGCCCCCAGGACCCACCAGGGTCTCCGCGCCGCCCAGCGCATCAACAGGATAAACAGGGGCAGGACCAGGTAAAATTGCATGGTGACCAGCACATAATACAGATGAAACCACGCTTCCCCGTCCAAAAGGTTGACCGCGTAGCGCGCGGCGAAGGCGCCAAGGGTGGCGAAATGGCGGAACAAAACCATGAAGACGGCACTCCACAAAACATAGGGAAAGAACACCAGGCGAAATCGTCTAAGGAGCATGGGTATCCAGTGAATGGGGCGCCCGTAGAGCGTGTAGGTTAGGACGAAGCCGGTCAAAGCCATGAACGACTCCCGGGTGTAATGCAAGAGCGACAAGACAGCTCCGGAGGACACCCAATGCCCGCCGTCTGCCATGTACCAGGTCGCGTGCACCGCCACGACCGTGGTGACGGTTACGGCTCGCACCCAATCTGCCGCGCGTACGTACGGCCGTCGCTCAGCCATGATCGCCCGTCTGGGCGGCCCAGCGCCGCAGCTGCGGCCGTGAGGTCTTGCCCGTTCGGCCTTTGGGCAGTTCCTCCACCAGCACATATTGGACAGGCAGCTTGTAGCGGGCCAACTTTTCCGCCATCCAGTTCCCCAATGCGTTCTCTCGAATGCGCTGTCCCGGGGCGGAAACCACGAACGCTATCGGCACCTCGCCGAGGATCGGATGCGGCCGCCCCACGACGGCGGCATCAACCACTCCCGGAAACGCCAGGAGTTGTTCTTCCAGCTCACGCGGGAAAATGTTTTCGCCTCCGCGGTTGATAATGTCCCGGGTCCGGCCCTCCAGGTAGAGGAATCCCTCTGAATCGAGACGCCCCAAGTCACCAGTGGGATACCAGCCCTGGTGCAGGACCCGTCCGACCCAGTGGTTGGGTCCCCAATCGGGACGGATGACACTGGGACCGCGAATCTCCACGAGACCCCGCACCCCCGTCGAGCGTTCCTTGCCATGGCGGTCCACTACGCGCATATCAATTCCCCGCGGGAGCCCTACCGAGCCCGGCCGACCGCCTTCCTCCGGCAGCAGATTAGCGGTAATCTGACTGGCTGCTTCGGTCATGCCATAGGTCTCCACGACACCGGTGTTAAACCGGCGCTCGACCGCCTGCCGCGTGGCTTCTGGGAGCGGTGCGGAAGCCGAGCGGATAAAGCGCAGACGCGTTCGGTCGGAGGGGTGTTCGGATCGGGCCCCTAGGACATTGAGCAAGGACGGCACCGCGTTGACCCAGGTAACCTCTTGGGCCTCCACGATGTTCCAGAACGCGGACGCACTGAAACGCTCGGTCAGGACTAAACGGGATCCGGCCAGAAGGCTGCCGAGAACCGCCACGACTAGCGCGTTGATATGAAACAAAGGCAACGGGGAGAATGCACAGTCGGCGCCGGTTAACCGGTGTGCCTGGGTCACCTGTGCGGCGGTGTGCATCAAGGCGGACCATCCCAGCCCGCACGGTTTGGGACTTCCGGTTGATCCGGATGTCAACAGAATCACACCGGCACCGGGAACGGTTCCATTACGTGGGACGTGTTGGAGAGGATGCGGGTCCCGGCCGCCTTCCAGCCAATCACTGGCATGCGCTGTCTGCAACGTGTGCTGGATATCCTCATCGGGGGCATTCGGATTGAGCGGGACCGAGACGGCGCCGGCCTCCAGAATGGCTAGGTGCCACAGCACGAATTCGATCGGATCCATCACCTTCAGGGCTACCACCCGACCGGGCCCTATCCCCGAAACGGTGAGCCTCTCCCGTCGGCGGTGCACCGCGTCGCGCACCTCGCCGAAACTCTGGCGGGTACCGTCGCTCCGCACCAGGAACGGGTCGCCGGCCGGGTGCCGCTCCACGAGTGCCAGCGGGGCTGCGCCCAGCGCAGCGGCGATGCCCATTACCGAAGCCTCGGCGTCTTGCGCGGAATGGCCAATCCTTCAACCTGGTCAGCGAGTGCCCGGCCGCGGGTTTCGTGCCCCAGCACGCCGACCGCCAGGGCTCCCAATACGGCGGATGAGGCGACAAAAATGAAGCTGCCGCGAACCCCTGCGTTGGCCAAAATCAAGGCCATGATATACGGAGCCAGCGCACCGCCTAAAAGTCGCGCAATACCCTCGCCCAGACCGACCCCGGTCGAACGAATCGGAGTCGGATATTGCTCGGCCGCATAGACCTTCATAGCCGGGTCCACGGCTATGCCGAAGAAAGCCAGCATCATGCCGATTAGGATAATGGACGGGCCGTTGCGCGCCCCCGGGAACAGCAACGCTGCTACAGCCGCCAGCAAACTAAACGAGATAATCACGGTCTTCCGACCCACTTGCTCCACCAACCAGCTCTCGAACAACTTCCCGGGGATGGAGGCCAACATGATGAACGCGGCAAACTCCAGCGCTACGGAGGTGTTGAGATGTTCTTTGGTCAGAATGGAGGGCATGTAGGTCATAATCGCGTAGAACACAAACAGGATCGACGGAAAGGCGATCCAGACCATAATGGTGCGGCGTAGGTAGGGACGCCGAAACACGACGCTCAAGGGAAAGCGTGCCGCCTTTCCCAGAGGGACGGGCTCGTGTTCTTGGCCGCTCTGCTCCCAAATTGCTTCGGCCTCCTGTTGACGCCCGACAGCCATCAGCCAGCGCGGGGACTCCGGCATGAGCCAGATTAGCATCAAGGCATAGGGAATGCCGATGCCGCCCAAGAAGAAGAGCGTACGCCATCCGTGGACGAGCCCCGCTGCGCCAATCCACCCCCCGATGAGAGGAGCCGCAAAATAGCCGACGGACAAAAAGGCGTCCAGAATGCCGACCACCCGCCCACGGACCTGGCCCGGGGCCAGCTCGGTGAGCAGCGTGTATGGCAGCGGGAAGAGAGCTCCGAGACCCAGGCCGGCGGCAAACCGCAACACCAGCACCCACTGCCAGGAGGGTGCAAAGCCCGTGAGCACCGTCAGAACCGAATACCAGAGCAAGGCGGTCACCAAGAGACGCTTTCGACCCACCCGATCAGCCACTTGACCGGAGGGCACCACCCCAATAACAATCCCGACCGTTGCCGATGCGGCCAACAACCCGACGTTTCCCGCAGTGAGGTGATATTGACTTTTAAATGGCAGGAGCACAACGCTGATCAGACCGATGTCGTACGATTGAATTAACCAGGCGCCCGCTGCCAAGAACAGCCACCGGATCTGCGTGCCGTTCATTCCCATCACTCGCGCCATAAAGAATTGCCTCTTTCCCGGATAATGGTTGCTTCTTTAGGATGACACAGCAGGCCAAGCCTAATCCCTTTCTAGACCCCTATTGTGCTGGAGCCAGAACGGTCCGCGATTACAGCCAGCTCAGCGGATTCAGGCCGCGAAAGCGCGGAGCGCGGTTGTGCCAGGTATCCTCGAGCCGTCTTTCCAGAATTTGACTAGCCAAGCGATGGCCGCGCGTGTTGGGATCCCACAGTCCTTGCATGAAAGCCTGATAGCCGACGTGATGGCCGAGCATCCAGCGCTTTTCCGGGTTCATCACGTTGATTACGTAGACGTTGGGACTCTTAAAGCTGGTAGCGGCCTGCACTTCCTCGCCCCACATCGCCGGCTGAACACGGCGGGCAATGGTGAATGTGGAACGGGTCGCCGACGGACTCACCAGCAATACCACGTCATGGGCCCGCAGGGCTTCGCCCACTTCCGCGTGCACGATGGGACCAATCCGGCCGGGCGGCGTATGCTGGCGCACGTCGTTGAGCAGTCCCCAGCCGATAATGACGAGCCCGCGGCCGCGAGGAATCCAGTCGCCGAAGTGCCGCCGCACCACCGGATTGAGAACCCGGGCTCCTGGGATGGCATGGTTGACGATCTGAAAATGCACATGGGACACGGTCTCATAGCGCAGCAAGGCCCGTTCAATATAACCCCGGCCGGATCGGTCGAACCAGCCCTTAGCGGCTGAGCCGCCCACAATGAGGGTGGAGACGGTCATCGGTTTAGGACGAAAAGTCCAGACGCTGCCGGCCGCAGCCAGCACGGCCGCCGCCAGCACGAGAGCACGCATGCGCATGTCATCCTCCATGAACAATCGTGTGATGGCTCATTAGGCATGCGCGGAAGCGGCTTGCTTTATACGGAACTAGGACTCTTGAAGCCCGCCTTGGGCCACTGGTTTTGGCTTCCAGGGCCAAAACCCCCATCGGTTGAGCAACGCGGTGGTGCTCGGCACCAACAGCGATCGGACAACCCAGGTATCGGCCAGCACGGCAAAGGAGAGTCCAATGCCGAGGGTTTTCATGACTTGCAAGGGGCTGATGAGAAGCGCCAGGAACACCACCACCATGATGAGCCCTGCACCGGTAATCATGGCTCCGGTGGTGGCCAACCCCTGTTGCACCGCTTGCCGCGGCTCGACCCCTCCGATCAGACGCTCCTGCATGCGGTGCAACAGGATAACCTCATAGTCCATGGAGAGACCAAACAACAACACAAAAATCAGCGGCGTAATGGACGAATCCAACGGTTGACGTTCCAACCCGAACAACTGGTGGTGGTCGACAAAAACCATAAATCCCGCTGTAGCCAATCCCACCAATGCGTCAAACACTACCCCCAGCAGGGCCTGGACGATGGACCGGGTGGCGGCTGTGAGCACGACCAAAGCCACCATCAGAGCGGACGCGACAATCCATGGAATACGGCTTTGCGTGAGCAGATTAAAGCTGCGCAGCACCGGCACCAAGCCGCCGGCCGCAGCGCGCGTCCCGGCCGGCACCCAGTGCGGCAAATGGCGGTCGATACGGCCCACGAGGCGGCTGGTGCTGGGATTATTGGGTCCGGTCTTGGCGGTCACATACACGACTACCAGCCGTGGGTCATGGGGCGTAAGGAAATTCTGCAGGCCGTGTTTCAGGGGAGCGGGGGCCAAACCAGGGTGCTGGGACACCATGGCCAGTTCCGCCAAGGGCACGTGCAGATTGGTCGGAGAAGCCACGGCGGCCACGTTTGGAAGGGTTTCCAGGTGGCGCGTCAATCGGTCTACGCGCTGCCAGCTTGAGAGGTCTTTGATGGCCGTTGGGTAACGGACCACGACGGCGATGGGCGCGATACTTCCGGACCCCTCCAGTGCCTGCTGTTTCTCGACGGCCAGGCGGAGCGGATTGGTGCGCGGCAGCATGGTGGCCAAGTTGGCGGGTGTACTCATCCGGATCTGGGGGGCCAATCGGGCAAAAGGCACCAAGACGGCTAACGCGATCAGAATGGCCCAAACCGGACGGCGCGTGACGAACCGCGAGAGACGTGTCCAGAGGTGGAAGTCGGGACGTCGAATGCGGCCCCAGTGGAGCCGCTGGTTGAAGGCGGCCATAATGGCGGGCATCAAGGTGTGGGTCGCTAGCAGAACGGCAAAAATGGCCACAGCTCCCCCCACTGCCAGACCCCGCCAGTATGCGTCACTGCCGAACATCAAGGTGGCGACGGCCAGCGCGACGGCCACCCCAGAATAGAGCACCGAACGCCCGGCATGGCTCATCGCATCCACCACGGCTTCCATGACCGGCTTCCCGTCGTCCAAGTTTTGCCGGAAGCGGGTACTGATAAAGAGTGCGTAGTCGACGCCCACTCCCAAGGCGAGAAAACTGACGATGTCGGTCAAAAAGACGGATAGCTGCATATGCCGCGAAATGATACTGACTGCCGCTAGGGCGATCTCCGAACCTGCCAGAGCGATAATCAGGGGCAGGCTGATGGCCGCCACTGAACCAAATACCGTCAGCAACAATACCGCCAGCACCGGCATGGCCACGACACCGCTAGTGGCCAGGGTCTGGGATGCGTCATGCGTCACCATCTTTCCAATGGACAACTGTCCGGTACTGCTGATTTGCGCTCCGTGGGTTTTCAGACGGCTTTTCAAGGCGTTGGATTGTGACATCGTCAAGGTCTTCGGCGGCATGAACAGGGTGTCATGATGCGCAACCCGATGAAAGGCCGAAGCCGGAATCGTCAGGGCGCGCCCAACTTGCGCCGAGCGGGATTGCGACAGATTTTCGATCAAAAAGGGCTGCGGCCCCGGAGGCGGATGAATCGTGCTTAAGGTATTGGTCGCCCATCGTACTTGGCTATGGGGTCCTTCGAATCCGTTCGTGGTGAGATGCTTGGTCACCGTAGCAGCGAGCGGCAGTGTGGCGCCGATCAGCACAACCCAGAGTATGATGACGAGCCAGTAATGACGTACAGCAAATCGTGTCCATGTACCCTTCATAGTGTTGTCCTCCGCGTCCCAATGTTCGTTGGCACTATACCACAAATTGGGTTGGGGGGCAGAGCGCCCTGGGCTGCAGGACTTCTGATTCCTGGCGGCGAAGTAGCCGGGCTATTGAGGGGAGAGATAATCATGAGTCTAACCTACATATACAATGGCACCCTGATCGATGGTCTGGGTGGGCCGCCTATCCAGGCGGGCGCACTGCTCATTCGAGACGGCCGCATCGAGGCGGTCGGATCTGCGGCGGATGTGCGTGTGCCGGAGCAGGAGGCTGTCCAGCGCGTCGATGCGCATGGCGGCACCATACTGCCGGGCTTCATCGACTGCCACGTGCATCTCACGTCCCAGAACTTTGGCCCTGAAGACCGCTACTTCGTTCCCGACACCTACTTGGTCTTGAAGACGGCGGTCTATGCCCAGCGCACCTTGGACGCCGGAGTGACCAGTGTCCGGGATGCCGGCGGCGCCGATCGCGGGGTCCAGCGGGCCTTGGACGAGGGCGTCATTCGGGGGCCGCGAACCCAAATTGCGGTGACGATGCTCTCGATCACCGGCGGGCATGGAGACGCCTACTCGCCCTCCCTGGGGATTCCTTTGTCAAGTCCGCTGCGTGTATCCGGGGTCTGTGATGGGGTGGATGGCGTCCGCAAAAAGGTGCGCGAGGTGCTTCGCGCCGGCGCCCAGGTTATCAAAGTCGCCACCTCAGGGGGTGTCTTGAGTCCCACCGACAATCCCGAGGACGCCCACTTTACCCCGGCTGAATTGGAAGCTATCGTGGACGAGGCCCGTATGCACGGCAACAAGAAGGCTATGGCTCACGCCCAGGCGGCCACGGGTATCAAAAATGCGGTGCGCGCCGGATTTCACTCCATCGAGCATGGGATCTACCTCGATGATGAGGCCATCGATTTGATGCTCGGGCACGGCACCTATCTGGTGCCGACCTTAATCGCTCCGCAATCCGTCCTCAAAGCCGCCGAGAACGGCCAGCGGGTGGCCGCCTGGGCTGTGGAGAAGTCCAAGCGGGTCATGGAAGCCCACCAACAGAGCATTGCCCGCGCCTACCAGGCGGGTGTCAAAATTGCCATGGGCACCGACAGTGGCGTCGGTCCGCACGGCACCAATTTGGAAGAATTGGCGTTGTTGACGGAGATTGGCATGTCACCCATGGAGGCCATCGTGGCCAGCACCCGGGTAGCCGCCGACTGTCTGGAATGGTCCGATCGTGTCGGTACCTTGTCGGTTGGGAAAGAGGCCGATGTGGTAATCACCAGCAAGGACCCCTTAACGGACATTCGATCGTTAGGTGTGAACGACAATATCGCCTGGGTGATGAAAGGCGGAGCCATCGTGAAGAACCTCTTCTAGCCCACGTTCTCCTTAACAGCCGGCCCCACAGGGCCGGCTGTTCCATTGCCCCCATCTCCTGGTCGCTCAGGAGTGTGATATGGTACGGAGTATATGGACGCTCAAGACCACTCTCCTTTACTCCACGACTCTGATGTGCGGCGCTACCTGGGTGGGCAGCTTGTGGCCGAGATTGGTTCGCGCATCACGCGCGAGGGGTTGCCCATTGTAGCGATTGTGGCGGCTGGCGCGACCGCGCCGCAGCTAGGGATCCTAGCCGCCTTGGCTACTTTGCCGATGCTATTGATTGGCAATCTAGTCGGACACTGGGTGGACCGAAGCCGCCGCCGGCCGCTATTGATGGGGGCTAGTCTGGCCCGGGCCGGAGTTCTTATCGCCATCCCGGTCTTGTTTTGGGTGCATCGGCTGGGATTTTGGCCGATTGCCGCCGTGACCCTGCTGGCCTCTGCGGCCGGCGTCCTGATTGCCGTGGCCCGGCATGCCTATCTGCCCGCCCTGGTGAGTCGCCAGCGCATCGAAGAAGGCAACGAACTCGCCGGCACGGCAGGCTCCGTCGGCGAGACCGTGGGTCCGGGTCTGATGGGGGTTTTGATCCAATGGCTTGGAGCCCCGGCCTCCATTCTCTTCGACACCGTGGCGAATATCCTGACGGCTCTATCGGTTCTGCAAATTCGCCGAGTCGAACCGCATCCACGGCCGCTGGCTCGTGAGGCACCCGGGCCGCTGTCATGGTCGGGACTCTCCCGGGTGTGGTCGCGGGTGGCGTCCCACCCCATCTTGCGGCCCCTGCTGTGGAATGCCGGTACGTCCGCATTCTTTGGCGGATTTTTTTCCACCCTGTATGAACTCTATGTTCTGAAGACGCTGCATCTTTCCCCCTTCCTCCTGGGGCTTCTCATTACCTTGGGGGGATTGGGAAGCCTGGTGGGGACGCGGTTGTATCGCCGCATGAGGAGGCGATTGGGGCTAGGACGGCTCGTTTGGGTTACCTACGTGGTAGGCGCCATGCTCAATTTAGCCGTTCCAGGGGCCCACGGCCCAATCTGGGTGGCCTTCGGCTTCCTGTTTGTGGGCCAATTTGGGGGGGATCTGTGGGCTACCATATTTGAAATCGGGACCACGACCATCCAGCAAGCCGAAACGCCCGATCACTGGCTGGGCCGTGTGCATGGCACCTTTCGGGCCCTGGGAGGCGGCTTGGAGGTGGCGGGCGCCCTAGCAGCCGGCCCGCTAGCACTGTGGCTTGGGGTGCGCGGAGCGTTATGGGTTGCCGTCGCGGGCCTCCTGCTCTCGGGCCTGTGGCTGATACCGCGCGCTCTGCGCCGCGTAGAGGGCCCGCCTCAATCCTTTTGGTCAGGATTTGACGCGGGCTAGCTCCCGCTCCTGCGGCGCGGCCTGCCGGGTGGGATGCAGCTCATCCCTTCAGCCGGATAAACTGCCAAGGCTTCGTGGGCTCATGGGTCAGAT
This sequence comes from Bacillota bacterium, assembly GCA_021798975.1. GTDB lineage: Bacteria > Bacillota > Sulfobacillia > Sulfobacillales > Sulfobacillaceae > Sulfobacillus_B. The sequence continues at coordinate 14,122 of JAJZBJ010000028.1, forward strand.
TGGTCATCACATGTTTGAGGACCGTATAGTCCTCTAAGGCGTAATGAGACATGTCCTTTCCAAATCCGCTCTGTTTAAATCCGCCATGGGGCATCTCCGACACAATCGTGATGTGGTCGTTAATCCAGACCGTACCCGCTTCGATGGCGCGGGCCATGCGCTCAGCGCGCTGGACGTCTTGGGTCCACACCGACGCCGCCAGCCCATAAGGCGAGTCGTTGGCGAGTTGGATGGCCTGCGCCTCCCCGCGGAACGAGAGGACCACGACGACCGGCCCGAAGACTTCCTGTTGAACAATGGGCCAGCTTTGGTCGACGTGGTACAGAACCGTGGGCGGGTAGTAGAACCCCGCCGGAAACTCCTGGGACGGATACCGTTCTCCTCCCACCGCCACCTGGGCGCCCATTTCCCGGGCGGCCAGCACATGCTGCACGATCCGTTCTCGGTGGGCCCGCGAAATGAGGGGCCCCATTTCGGTCTCCTCCATCCCCGGGTCCCCCACCCGGATTTGGTCGACCTGCTCGACAAAGCGGTCCATGAACGTACCGAAGATGCCGTCCTCGACATAGATACGGGTCGCCGCCGTGCAGTCTTGGCCGGAATTGATAAAGGCACCGAACAACGCGCCTTGGACGGCCGCATCCAAGTCCGCGTCCTCAAAGACGACGAACGGCGCCTTACCCCCCAGTTCCAGGTGGAGCCGCTTAACGGTTTGGCTGGCCCGCTTCATAACGGAGATGCCTGTCTCGGTGTCACCCGTCACCGAAATGATGCCCACATCCGGATGCGCGGCCAAGCGGTCCCCAAGGACTCGGCCCGGACCGGTCACCACGTTCAGTACGCCGTCGGGAATCCCGGCCTGCCGGGCCGCCTCCGCAAGTATCAGGGCGGTGAGCGGCGTGTTGGAGGCGGGCTTCAGCACCATGGTGTTGCCCGCCGCGAGGGCTGGCCCCGCTTTCCAAACTGCCATATTGAGGGGATAGTTCCAGGGGGCAATGCCCGCGGCCACGCCAATCGGCTCGCGCCGGACACGGCTGGACACGCCAGCGGCGAACTCGGCTTGAGCGGTTCCGCTGGGCAGACGGGCCGCCGCGGCGAAGAATCGAAGATTGTCAATCGAAAAGGCGACATCGAATTCCCGCGACATGCGAATGGGTTTGCCGGTCTGCCGGGTCTCGACGGCGGCGATCTCCTGTGCCCGCCCTGCCAAAATGTCAGCCCAGCGATGGAGCGCCATACTCCGCTCTCCGGGGGACGCCTGACGCCAAGCCGGCAAGGCGCGTCTAGCGGCTGCGACAGCGCTGTCTACGGCCGCAGCGTCGAGGACGGCTGCCTCGGCGATGACCTCCTCCGTGGCCGGGTTAATCACACGGGACCACTCCCCGCTGGCCACTTCCTGGCCGTCAATCCAGGCACCATGCCGTTCCATGTGTAAGGACTCCTTTATGCGTCTTTAACCTGTACGATGGCTTTGCCCCGATTGGCGCCGCTAAACAACCCCAGAAACGCGTCAATCCACTGGTCAAAGCCGACCACAATACTCTCTTCGACTTTCAGTTGGCCCAACCGGTACCATGACTGAAGGCGCTTCAGGGCTTTCGGGAATTCCTCCTGGTGTTCGCCCACGATGAATCCTGTCGCTTCCGCTCGGGAGACGAGCAGGTCCGAGAACAAGGGCCGGCTCTGGGTGGGCTGGGCCTGGTTGTAGAGAGCGATTTGTCCGCAGATGACAATGCGCGCATGCGGGTTCAAATGCCGCATGACCTCGTCCGTTACGGTGCCCCCGACGTTGTCAAAATAGATGTCGACCCCGCTGTCAAGACCTCGGGCCAACGCGTCGGCGAAGTCTGGGGCCTGATAGTTGAACGCCTTCTCCGCACCCAACTGATGCTCGATCCAGCGGCACTTGTCCTCCCCCCCGGCGATGCCGTAAACGGTCAGTCCCAAAAGACGCCCAATCTGGACGGCCAGACTGCCCACTGATCCGGCTGCCGCGGATACGACGAGGCGCTCCGCCGCTTGCGGCCGCCCGAATTTGGTCAGTCCGACGTAGGCGGTCAAGCCCGTCAATCCCAGCACGTGCAGTGCGGTGGTGGGCGGCAGCGACGGATCGAGGCGCCGCAGAGCCGTCTCCGGCAGCACAGCATATTCGGACCACGACCATGACCCAAACACCCACTCCCCGGACTGCAGCGCGGTTCGTCCTCCGTCCACGACCCGGCCTACCATGGCGCCCGTCATCGGTTTCCCCACCTCGAATGGGGCCGTATAGGATTTTCCCGACGACAGGCGGCCGCGCATGTAGGGATCCACCGACGCGTACACGGTCTCGACCAGTACGTCTTTGTCTCCGCTTAGCCGCGGCATGGACTCCTCGCGGATTTCAAATGCGTCGCGCGTCACCATTCCGTGCGGACGCTGGGTAAAATAAATCACACGTTGCATATCTGCCATGTATTTCCCTCCCACGTACACCATGTTTCGGGATAGTGTGAGGGAATCCCTGCCGGAAAATCCCCCCCAAGGAGATTCCGGGCCGAGTCGGGTTATGCTTCAATACGAGTAGAATCTCGAGACACTGGAGGAATGTCCATGTTGTCGATTGGCGACTCGGTCAGTCAGGACTTTGTGATTGATACGGACTTGGTGGAACGTTTCGCGTCCGTCATTCAGGACTTCAACCCGCTGCATTTGGACGCCAAAGCTGCGGAAGCGTCCCGTTTCGGGCGTCCTATTGCTCACGGCACACTGGTGATGGGGCTGCTCTCGGGCATGCTGGGCCAGCGTCTGCCCGGCCCCGGCAGCGTGTATCTTGTGCAGCACAGCGAATATCGCGCCCCCGTCTACGTCGGCGACACCATTACAGTCACCCTGTCGGTGTCCCAGCTATTCTCGAACGGCGTGGCGCGGGTGGTGCACGAGGTCCGGGTGGGCGACCGGACGGCCGTCACGGGGTATTCGGATGTGCTCTTGGAAAGAAAGACCACCGCGCCCAGCTAAAACCGGCTGAAAAACTCCCCGCCCCAGGATCTTGCAATGGGCCTGATACCTTTTGCACCGGTGTGGCGTTATCATTAGTGAGGCTGTCTCGCATCCGGATGGACGGCGGTACATGGTGCCGGTCACGGTTCGGGAAACGCCTCACAATGCGCTGCATGGTACATCACGGGGCGCGGCAGGGTCACACCCGCCGTCACCGCACCAGTTTTGCAGAGAGGGCTGTCGGGAGGCTCCATGCCCTGTTTTCTCGTCCGCACCGAGGGGGCCGGTAGGCAACCCAACGCCGCTTGGGAAACTGGACAGTATTGTTCATTTGCAGTCCAACCAGGGACGCCGGCCCACCCGCGCTGTACCGCGCGAATGGGCCGGCGCCCCGTTATGATGGGCCGAGCCCCAGGGTCTCTTATAAGTTCTGCTTGACCACAATGGAGTTAATGACATTGGCCGCCAAGTCCACACGGTCGGCAGCGTTGGATAGATGGCGGTACACTTCCCGCATCTTAATCATATAGTGTACCGGCGTGTCCGGGGAAAACCCCGCAATAGCCTTTCGGTACAAGCCCTCCATTTTATTCTCCAGAGACTTGGCGGTGAGCGCGTGGCGATTGGACGCTTGACCATCTTGATTGAGGGTCGCGACTGCGTCCGCCAAAGATACCACGGCCTCATGCAATGTGGCCACCATGTCGTGAATGAATTGGTCCGGCTCCACTTGGTAGAGACGAATCTCTTTGATGGTATTCTCGGCGTAGTCGGCAATGTCGTCGATTGCGCGCGACAACTCGTTGATGTCCTCCCGGTCAAACGGCGTGACAAACGTTTGGGCCAGGCGATCCATCAACTCCCGCCTCACGGCGTCTGCACGATGCTCTTGCTCGCCGGCGTCCTGCGCAATCTGCTCCCGCGCGTTGCCAGTCGGAGCGGCAATGTAATGCAGGACCGCCTCCACCATCAGCAATGTTTCTTCCAACTGTCGGGACAATAATTGCGGAAAACTATCACTGGTACCTGTCAATAAATCGCGCCACCGCATTGTGCCACCTCCTTTACTTTGATGCATCCATGAGATCATAGTCCCCCAAGTAATCGGGCGCCTCCCATGGTTGCCATGCCCATGGCCACCGCGAGTGGCAGAGTCAAGGCCCACACCTTGGCGAACTTGCCCACCGTGTGCCACCGCACATGGTAGGGCTTGAGCGCCGCACCGGTCCCAAAAAGGCTGCCGTCCGTGGTCTGTGTGGTACTAACCGGGAACCCCATCAAGGACGCCGCGCCAACCGTAATGGCCGCACTCAACTGGGTCGACATGGACCCGACGTCGTTGAGTCGCACGACGTGGCCGCTCACGGTCCTGGCAATCCGCAACCCTCCGCCAAAGAATCCCGCCAACCAAAACACCCACGGCAATAAGATGGCCAGCCAGCTCACATGATAGGCGGTGTGACGGGCACTCCACATGAGGAAAACCGCAGTGAATCCAATGGCCTTTTCCTGGTCGTTGGCGCCATACGCCAAGCCCTGCAGGACAATGGTGGCGGCTTGAGCCCGTCCGCCCGAAAACCCGAGACGCGGATAGCGGCGCATGAGCATCCACAAGAGCGACGCCAAGGCAAACGCCATGCCAAACCCCACGAGAACCGAGCCCACGAGCCCGATCGACACCTTCAGCACTCCAGCCCAGCGAATCCAGTCCATATGCCCGGCGGCCAGCGCCGTCCCCACCATGCCCCCGGCCAGCGCCATCGTGGTGCTGGTCGGTATGGACATCCGCCAGGTGACGCCCAGCGTCAACACCGCGGCCAAGAGCGACAAGGCCAGCACACTGTGGCCCGCGGCTTGGAAGTTCACAATTTCCACCGCAATGGTATGGGAGACCCTGGTGCCAAAAATAATGGGACCTGCCAGAATACTAGCCAACAGCAACCCCACCGTCACCCGCGGACGGATGCTGGTGGATGACAGGTATGTACCTATCAAGTTGCCCCCGTCGTTGACCCCGGAAATTCCGGTGAATGCAGCGATCAAGATCAAAATGAGAATGTCAACAACGGTCGTTCTCGGCCCCTCCTTACTTGGCGATAATGGAATCTTAACTCTATCTTAACACAATCTTAACAATAACACCATCCATTGTATGGGTACATTTCCCTAATGAGACCCGTTCAATAGAAAAAGCCCCAACTTTTGTTGGGGCTTTTTGGTCTGCCTTACGCTTCGGTCGGTTCTTCACCCTGGCCCAGCTCATCTTGCCAATCGCCGGCGTGGTAGGCCGTCATGCGCCGCGGGGTCTCGTCCTCCGGTTCTGGGGCCGGTGCCTCCACGGCGGCATCCAGTCCACCTTCCGCGTCGGCGTCACGCTTGGAGAGCGAAATCCGCTTGCGCTCAGGGTCTACCTGCAGCACCTTGACCGCAACCTCCTCGCCTACTTCGACCACTTCCGCGGGATTGTTGACCCGGTAATCCGCGAGCTGGGAAATGTGCACCAGACCGTCGATGCCCGGCTCCAACTGGACGAACACGCCGAAGGGCGCCAACCGGACCACCTGTCCGCGATAAATGCGGCCCTCTTCAAACCGTTGGCTGGCTTTGTCCCAAGGGCTGCCTTCCACCTGACGCAATCCTAGAGAAATTTTGCCCTTTTCGGGGTTGAGGCGAATCACCTTGACCCGGACCGGCTGCCCTACCTCGAGGAGCTCAGAAGGATGATTAATGCGGGTCCATGACATCTCGCTGATATGGAGCAGGCCGTCGACGCCGCCCAAGTCGACAAACGCGCCGAAGTCGGTGAGGCTTTTGACGGTGCCTTCCCAAAGCTGCCCCTCTTCGATTTTGGACCAGACTTCGTCCTGCTTGGCCTTGGTTTCCTCGGCCAAAACATCCTTACGGGATAAAATGGCGCGACGCTTGTGGCGGTCAATTTCCAACACCCGCACACGCACGGTCTGCCCCAAAAATGGCTCGAGGTCGTGCACGAAGCCCGGGGCGATGAGCGAAGCGGGGACAAACCCGCGCAGACCCACGTCCACAACCAGGCCGCCCTTCACGACTTCAACCACCGGTGCTTCCAGCACCTCGCGGTTCTTTTGGGCGTCCTCCAGGCGTTCCCAAGCCGACTCCTCGTCCGCCCGGCGCTTGGACAGCTTCATAGTCCCCTCGTCGCCTTCGTATCCCAACACATACACTGAAATTTCTTCACCCAATTGCACAACCTCGTCAGCCCGTTCGACACGCCGATGGCTCAGATCGCGCATATGGATGATACCTTCGGACTTGGCGCCGACGTCGACTAACACGCCGTCTTGCGAGATGTGGACCACCTTACCGCGGAGAATGTCGCCGGGCCGTGCGTCGCCGCCGATGCCGAATCCCAGGGAGTCCTCCATCTTTAGCGCTTCTTCCATCTCGTTGCGCGTGTCGTTCGGAGCCTCGTCGTGTTTCCGCTCATCCACCATTGCCGACCTCCCAAATTCCATTCCCAACTGCAGGCGGGGAAAGGCTATTCTCCCCCATATTACAACGGAATGGAGGAATATCCAACCATTTCATCGGGCCGCCATCTGTTCCCCTTGCTTGATGAGTTCCCGGATTTTTTCCATAACGAGCATTTGCGCGTCCTTTTTGGGCATTTCGGGATCGAGAACAAACGGGTCCCCAATGACGTAACGAATAGTGCGTCGAAAACCATACCGGCCGCTGATTCCGATGGGCACCAGTTGACATCCGGACTTCTGGGCCAGGAAGACCACCCCGGAGCGCGCCTCCTGCAAGTCACCCGTTTCGGTGCGGTGTCCCTCGGGAAATAGGACAATAATCTCGCCGTTTCGGAGAATTTCCAGCGAATGGCGAATGGCCTGGCGGTCGGGGCGTCCCCGCCGAACCGGATAGGCCTGAACATGCTTAAAGAGAAAGGGCAGAACCGGGTATTGCCACAACTCCGCTTTCGTCATGAAATGTACCGGCCGGTGCATGATGGCCCCGACCATAGGGGGATCAAACCCGCTGCGGTGGTTGGCAATCAGTATCAAGGGCCCGGAGCGCGGGATGTTGTCCATCCCGATGACATCGACCCGGAAGTACATAAAGAACGCCGTGCGCACAAGCCAGTACAACAACCAATATCCAAACATCAGCTGAGTCGACGGCGGCAAATCTCCAGCATCTGCGCCATGACCTCCTCGACCTCAAGATCTGTCGTGTCAATGGGAACCGCGTCCGGCGCCATCGATAACGGGGCGTAGGGTCGACTGGAGTCCAGCATGTCTCGATGCTGAATCTCGTCCCGGATTCGATCCAACCCGACGTCAAACCCCATCTTGACGAGCTCGCGGTAGCGGCGTTCCGCCCGCGCGTCCAGTGAGGCCGTTAAGTAAAACTTCACATCGGCATGCGGGAGTACAAATGTACCGATATCGCGCCCATCCATCACCACACCGCCGTGACGGGCCAGTTCGCGTTGCCGCGCCACCATCTCGGTGCGCACCGAGGCAAAGCCAGCCACGACGGCGACACTGGCGTTAATTTCCGGTGACCGGAGAGAATCGGTCACGTCCTGTCCATCCAGTATCACGCGCACGCGCCCTTCTGATGCTGGGTAGAGCTCGACCACAGTGTCAGCCAAAAGTTCCGCCAAGGCTGCTTCATCGCGCAGGTCCACTCCTCGTCGCAGGGCCTTGTACGACAAGGCCCGATACATGGCGCCCGTGTCTAAATAGAGAAAGCCCAGTTGATCCGCCAACTGGCGCGCCACCGTGCTCTTGCCGGCCCCGGCCGGCCCATCGACAGCCACCACCCCGGCTATCCCCTGCTTAGCCACGGCTGCTCACATCTGGATTCAAATCCTCCCGCAGCACCACGGCCCCGCGCAGATACACGTGACGGACTTCTTGCGGCTTCCGGTCGGTCTCGGCGTGCATCAGGACCCGCACCGTTTTGGGAAGACCGTGGGGCACGTCGAGTTCCCGCATGCAGATGACCGGTACATATTGCCAGCCGATGCGCCGCGCCGCTTCGGCGGGAAACGTGGCGTGCAGGTCGGCAGACAGCGTAAAGCAAATGCTCGCCATCTCATCAGGCTCGACCTGATTGGCGCGGGCGATAGCCTGTAAAAGCTCGGCAGTCCGTTCCAAAATTTCCTCGGCAGTATCCTGCTCGACAGTCGTTGCTCCCCGGATTCCCCGAATCACGTTGCTCCCAGTCCCTCCTCCGTTACCTACCGTGGTTGGTCGTTTTGCGCGTCCAGCCGGATTTTTTGCTGACAAGCATCACAAATATAAGCCGGGTCGTCGGAAGACTTGAGCCGCTCGTATTCCTCACTCCAGGTGGCAATGCTGACGGTTTGTCCACACACATGACAGGTTAGTTCCATGAGGATTCCCCCTCTTCCATTTTCCCCGCTATCTTTCCCATTGTGACGGCATTAGGTGCCAGTTTCAAGACTTTCAAGGATTTTTGCTACAATGAGTCCACGCTGCGCATGTGCATGCCCGTGGATCATGATCCATGCGCCGCACACCCTGCGCACCGGGAAGGAAGGAACCCGTGGAAACGTTCCTGTTCGATCTCCAACAGTACATTGACCAGATGTCGTCCCACATCAAACGGACCGCACGCGACTATTTAGCGGAGGACCGGCTCATCCGCCGCGTGAGCCATGGAGGACAATCGTTTGCGGCGGAACTGCGCGGATACCAGGACCGGTACCATCCCACGGCGGCTGTCCACCACCAGGGGCTGGCCACATCCTGCAGCTGCGAGCGGCGCCAACCGTGCAGTCACGCAGCGGCACTGCTGATGGATATGGAGCAGCACAGGCTCACCTATCCGGAGGTGCCCTGGGATGTCGTGCGGGTGTGGGCCACGGATCGGGCTTGGCGGTGGGATGCACACTTCCCGTGGGATTTAGTGCCGGACAGTATCCCGGATTGGCGGCTGCCATTTCGGGCTGAAGCTTGGGAAACCGTCGAGCCGCGATTCGCCCAGGAAGACTACATACCGCTGTCCCGCGACCCGCGCGCGCGCATTTGGGCCGAAGCGGACCCGTCCTGGTGGGAGCGGACGGACTTTCAAACCCACTTTCGGACCTGGGTGCGCGGCGCACGCCTTGACTCCGCCGACCCTGCGCTGTGTGCAGCCCTGATATGGATGCAGCCCGAGCTCCCGGTCGTCCCGCTGATTACCGCGGGTCTCATGGGGCGACCGTCGATGGCCGGCCTGCTCATGGGATGGCTATTTCAGCAGCGGCCGGTGCTCGCCCCAACGCCGGAGCGTGTCCGGCGAGCGCTCGAGTCCTTGACGATGACGGTTCCCGATGCGGCCGAGTTTTTATGGGGGCAGTTTCCGGAGGTTGATCCCCATCACCTCGCGCTGGCCGACGCCCTCTATCTAGCCGGCCGCCCGCAGCACGCGGTGCGGACCCTGGAGCAGCACCTGCCTACCGAAAATCAAGCTCGCCGCGCGGCGCGGGCCCGCCTGGTCGAATGGCTGGATCTGGAGGCAGGCATCCCCCATCGCACCGCTCTGGCGCTCGAAACGGGACAATGGGACTTTGTGCTGCCGGTGCGTCACTTGATCGGCGACGCGGAATGGCAGGCCCTGGAGGAGGCCGTCAGGACCCGTGCGGGAGGCGGCGGCGCAATGCCCGGCTAGGCGTAATCCCCGGAATGCGCCCGCGCTTCGCTACGGGTTTTCCATCCACAACTTTCAAGTCCATGGTCATGTCGAGCGGTGGGGCGGCGGCAATATAGCTCCCGATACCGAAGCCGGTGACGCCCACTTCTTTCAGCGCCAGCACCCGTTCCGGAGTGACCCCTCCCGACACGAAAATTCCCACGTCCGAATGCCCGGCCAGGGCCAGACGGGCCTTCAATTCCCGCACCAACCCGGGCGTGACCCCTCCCCGTTCCCGCGGCGTGTCGAGCCGGATGGCCCCGAGGCGGGAGCCGAGCGCCTCCGCCACCCGGAGCGCTTCCTCTGCTTCATCCTTGAAGGTGTCCACCAGCACCACCCGCGGTGCGTCAGGCGGCATAATCTCGTCGTACGCTTGTGCGGCCCGCACGGTATCCCCGACCATCAAGAGCAGGGCATGGGGCATGGTCCCGGAGGGAGTTTCCCCGGCTTGCCGGGCGCCTAAAATGCTGCTGGCCCCGGCGGCGCCCCCAATCAGGGCAGCCCGGTCCATCACGGAGGCGACGGCCGGGTGCACATGCCGGGCGCCAAAAGAGATCACGGGAATGGGATCCGCTAAATCGACAATCTCGCGGGCACGGGTCGCCCACCCGGACGACGAGGCCAAGATACCCAACAGGGCGGTCTCAAACAGGCCAAAATCCCCATAGCGGCCGGCGATGCGCATCACCACATCCTTGGCGTCGACCCGGGTGCCGTCGTCCAGGGCTTCTACGGTCACATCCAGGGTGTCCAGCAGCGACAGCGCCTCGTCCACCCCCGCCAGGATTCCAGCGTGATTGGCGAACACCTCGGCCGTGACCAGGCGCTGTTCGAGACCGAGATGCTCGAGAATTTGTTGGGTTCCGACGAAATAGACGTCAGCGGTCAGACCGGCCTGAATTTCGGCGGGCGTGGCCGACCGGACTCCGCGGCGCGGCGGATGATAGGCTTTGACCGCGTCGATGCTCTTGACCACCTCGGT
>JAJZBJ010000029.1 GCA_021798975.1 Bacillota bacterium
GTGGATGAGTATATTAAAGCCATTCTTGCGGCCAACACGGACTGACCGCGGACCCCAAAATATCGTGCGGACGGGCCATCTACTCGTCGTAATTCGGAGATTTGGATCAACCCGTGGCTGGTCACCCCATTGTGGGACACACATATCGTCGATCAACACCCAACGGTCTGGCTTGGTGCCAAGTCGCTAGCCCAGGGATCCATCACGGATCCCGAATACCCGATTTTTCCAACCGCTGGCGTGCGCCTCGATTTATAAGTCTATGCCCCCGGCAAAATAATAGAACACGGATTTCCACAAAGTTCTAGATAGAAAGGGAGCTGGTCTGCAAGAGAACAGCTCCCGATTTAATGACGGGTTATTCGGCCAAGGCGGGCGGCTTGCGGTGTTGCGTCCCTTGCTCGTAGGCGTAGGCCAAGCGGATTAATTTGGCCTCTTCAAAGGCGCCGGCCGTAAAGGTGATCCCCACCGGCTCATTGTCCGGGCTGTAGCCGGCTGGAACGGTAATGGAGGGATATCCGGGCTTGGCGGCAATTCCGGCGCCAAAGTTGTTGCAAAAGGCCAGGGCATCCAGACGTTCGTCGGCCATGGCGCGGTCGATGCCTTGGTGCGCGGCCAATTCCAGGTCTCGGGCCCGGGCCCGGATGTATTCCGGTTCCGTCAACGTCCCCGATGTTTCTTCCGCAGCCAGCATATGGGTCTGGCCGTATTTTAGGCAGTCCTCCGCATTGGCTTCGTTATAGGCAATCACGTCGGCCAGCGAGGTGACCGGCGAACGGTCCCCGAGCCAGTTGAGGTAGGCGTTGAGCGTGGATTTAAACTCGTAGACCAACACCGTGAAGTCATGGATGTCCTCGGCGGTGGGGATCTCGACGTCGACAACGGTCGCTCCCAGCCGCTTGAGATCGGAAATGGCCTGCTCCATGAATTCTTGCTGCCAAGGCTTCAGGTGCTTAAAGAATCCGCCGCGGGGAACGCCGATCCGGACGCCCTGCAAACCTTCGGGGGTCAGACCTAGGGTATAGTCCACCGCATAACGCCCCTCTGCCGCGCCAGTAGCAGGGTCGCGCGGGTCATAGCCGGTCAACGCGCCCAAAGCCAAGGCCGCGTCGAGGACCGTCCGGGTCATCGGGCCGGCCGTATCTTGGCTGTGGGAGATGGGAACAATGCCGAAGCGGCTGATGAGCCCCACGGTCGGCTTAATGCCCACCAGCGAGTGTTGGCTGGCTGGACTCAAGATGGAGCCGGAGGTTTCCGTACCAATGGCGAACGCGGCCAGCCCGGCGGCTACGGATGATCCCGAGCCGGAACTGGATCCGCCAGTGTCGTGCTGTCCCGGGCCATAGGGATTTAACACTTGTCCGCCCCGGGAACTGTATCCGTTGGGCATATTGTCGGTCATGAAATTGGCCCACTCGGTGAGATTGGCCTTGCCTAAAATGACGGCGCCGGATTGGCGCAGCCGCTCCGCGACCCAGGAGTCGGCAGGCGCATAGACATCCTTCATGGCCAGCGACCCGGCGCTGGTATGCATCTTGTCGCCGGTGGCGATGTTGTCTTTGAGGATCACGGGGATGCCGTGCAAAGGTCCCCGCGGCCCGCGTTGCGCCCGTTCCTGGTCCAGGGCGGCGGCGATGTGATGCGCGTCCGGATTGACTTCCAACACGCTGTTTAAACGGGGGCCGGAGCGGTCGAAGCGGGCGATGCGTTCCAAATACAACAACACCAGCTCGGCGGACGTAATGCGGCCTTGGTCGAACCAGTCTTGAATATCGGCAATCGTAGCGTTGGCTAAATCTTTAAAGGTCAAAGCGGTCATAGGGTCGGATCCTCCATTCTAATATCGGGCTTGTTGAGCCGCATGCGGGCGTAGCGGAGAAAGGCTGCCGCCAAGGGTTCGCGGCCGACTCGTTCTGTATGGTAGACCAAGTAGAACGGGCGCACGATGGATAGGCCCCGCACGGGCCAGACGGAACTGCGCGTCAAGTCGCGCCGAAAGAGCACCTCACGGGAAACAAAAGCCGCTCCGAGACCGGACTCCACGGCATCGACAATCCCAGAGGCGCTGTCCACCTCCAAGACAATGTGGCTTAACGGCGGCCAACCGTTCTTCTCCACCATCGCGTCGACCACGCCCTGAGTCCCTGAGCCCCCCGTGCGGGCAATGAAGGGCAAATGGCGGATTTGCTCCCAAGTTGCCGGCCGGGGCAGATGGTGGAAGCTGGAACTGTGGGGGATGAGGAGCACGATCTCGTCTTCGCCGATGACGAGCGACGTCAGGTCGCCGTCGTGGGGCGGAGTGCCCATGAAGCCCAGATCGGCTTCGCCGCGGCAGATGCGTTCTTCGACACCCCGGGAATTCATTTCCGCCAAGCGCAGGTGCACGCCCGGGTGAGCGGTCAAAAAGTCCGCCAGCCATCGCGTGACGAGTCGTGCGGCCGGGCTGGAACTGGTGGCTACAGTCAGGGTACCCAGCACCGAATGGGTGTCCGCAGCCGTCAACACCAGAGCGCGGTATTTTTTCAGCACTTCATCGGCAAAATCCAGGAACAAAAAGCCAAACGGCGTCAGCGTTAGTGGCAAGCCGTCGCGTTCAACCAGGGATGCGCCCAACTCCTGCTCCATCGCTTTCAGGCGCCGACTCGCGGTCGGCTGGCTGATGGAGACGGCGCGGGCCGCGTCGGTGATGCTTTGGCGCTCCGCCAGGGCCCAAAAAAAGGCCAGGTCTTCGAAGGTCATGAACTAAGCCCTTCCACATTTCTCTGAGACATAGACTCGAACTGCCGGTCCTATTCAGATTTTACATGACGAATTGCACCTTGTATGTACCTTTCGTATCTTAACGGGGAGTGTCAGTGTCCATACTGTCCGCAGAAGGGAGTCGGTGTCATGGCAAAACGGTTGACACAAATGACCAGCAAGTCGGGGTGAGGTTGCAAACTGGGTCCGGCGGACCTGGATGCGATCCTGCTGCGGCTGCCAACCTCCGGCTTTCGGGACGCCCGCGTGTTGGTCGGAAACGAAACGCACGATGACGCCGGGGTGTTCCGTCTCACGGACGATATGGCGCTGGTTCAGACGGTAGACTTTTTTACGCCAGTGGTGGATGACCCACGGTTGTTCGGCCGCATTGCGGCGGTCAATTCGCTGTCGGACATCTATGCCATGGGAGGCACGCCGCTGACGGCGCTGAATCTCTTAGCCACACCGGCGGACGGGTTGTCGCCAGAGGTCGTATCCGAAATGTTGGCTGGCGGCCAGGAGACCATGGATCAAGCCCGCACTTCCATCATTGGAGGCCACTCCATTGACGACCCGGAACCCAAGATGGGTTACGCCGTGACGGGTTTGGTTCATCCCATGCACATTTGGAGAAATGATACCGCAAAAGCGGGTGAGCTGGTGTTTCTGACCAAGCCTATTGGAACCGGACTTATCATTAAGGCGATTAAAGATGGGACCGCCGACCAGGCCACTGCCGAGGCGGCTCAAACCATGATGGCCACCTTGAACGGGCCCGCCCAGGAGGCGATTCGCGCTGCCGTGGGGGATCCTGGCGCGTGCACCGATGTGACCGGGTTTGGGCTCTTGGGCCATCTCTGGGAGCTGGCGGCGGGATCCGGGGTCCGCGCAGAGCTGTATCGGGATCGGGTACCGGTTTTGCCCGGAGCACGGGAATTGGCAGAACAGAAGGCCTTTCCGCGGGGGAGTTTGCGGAACTGGGAGTTTGTCCAGGAGCACGTGGATTTGGATGGCCCTCCTGGATTTATGGAGTGGCTGCTCGCGGATGCTGTGACATCCGGCGGCCTCTTGTTTACGGCGCCGACAGAGAGCCGCGAGAGCCTCGAAACGGCGTTTCGGCAACGTGGGCTAGATCTATGGGAAATTGGACGTATCGCGCCGGGCGAACCGAGCGTGGAGCTTCGGTCATTGTCAATGGGTTGAGGAGGTTCTGAGATGCAAGTTCCAGCAACAAATACCCCGAGCCGAACCCGGTGGGGGGTGCCCGTGGCGATCTTTATTGTGGTCGCGATTTTGGGCGTGTTTTATGCCAAATGGTATCCGTATTACTTCAAGGCCATTTCTGCCGCCTCGACGCACGCCTTGGGTTCGTCGATCGTCACGGGCGGCACCAGCGCCCATGCGCCGGCAGTCGGATTCCAAGCGGCGTGGCAGTATACGGTGGCTTACTTTAAGGACATCTGGATTGCGCTAGTGGTGGGGCTGTTGGTGGGCGCAGGCGTGCAAACCTTGTTGCCGGCCAGTTGGCTGTACCGGGTTCTGGGACGCGTCAGCCCCAAGAGCCGGGCTTTGGCGATTGCGGCGGCTGTTCCGTCTATGATGTGCACCTGCTGCAGTGCGCCCATTGCAGTCAGTATGAAGAAGAACAATCTGTCCACGGGCGCCACGCTGGCCTATTGGCTGGGCAATCCGATTCTGAACCCGGCCACCATTATTTTTATGGGCTTTGTGCTGGGCTGGAAGTGGTCCATATTGCGCATCGTTGTGGGCTTGGCCCTGGTCATCACCGCCTCGTGGCTGGGCGACCGTTGGATGCAAAAGAAGGACCAAGCGCCGGCAGCCATTCCCGATGTCGCACCGCCGGCAGACGTGCCCCCGACATTGGGCCGTTACTTCTCGACCCTGGGGCGGCTTGTGGTGGGGTTGGTTCCTGAATACATCGTCATTGTGGCTGTGTTGGGTGCGGTTCGAGCCTGGTTGTTCCCGGCCATGAGCCCGGCTTTGGGGCACAGCCTGTGGATGTTGCTGGTGTTGGCGGTGTTCGGCACCTTGTTTGTCATCCCCACGGCGGGCGAGATTCCCATCGTGCAGAGCATGATGAGTTACGGACTCGGGCTGGGCCCGGCCGGGGCTCTGATGATGACACTTCCGGCGGTCAGCTTGCCCTCTATGGCCATGGTGAGTCAGCAAATTGCCAAAAAGGACATGGCCAAGGTCGCGGCGCTGGTTGCTGTGACCGGTGTTGTAACGGGGCTTTTGGCGATGGTGTTCCTCTAAGCCCCTCATGCGAAACAGGAAGGGCGCCTCGAAGTTCGGGGCGCCCTTTTTTATGCCTTGGGATGGAGATGGGCGGCGCGTTCCCGCTGGATGAACCATTCCACCAGGCCCAGAGCGGCCGACATGCCGAACGCGGTGCCGACCAATGGCAGGGGGGTGAGCCCGGGGTGCAGGTGGCGCAAGGTCATTAAGAGGACTGCGGCCGAGGCTAACAGAGCCTCCAGGGCATTTCCCAGGGGCGGCAGCCCGAGTGAATCCTGATCAATCAAGAGCCAGTCCGCCACGGCGATCAGCACAGCCGTGGCCGCCATTTTGAGCGGATGCGATGCCGCCGGATTAATCCACACCGTGAGCAGGCATCCAGCGCTGAGCGCACGGATAAGGAATCGGAGAACCAATGCATCCACCTGCCTTCCAATGACGGGATTGTGTCCGAATCCAAGCGCCTTATGCGCAGCGAGACACTCCGCGATTGATACTCTTGTGAGACTAAATCCTATATGATATCGTGGAGGGCAAGGAGGCGATTTGTTGTGACCACACTGCATCACACATCGGTGAATCTCCCGGAGAATGTGCGCGAAGAGCTTGTCAGGCTACTGAATCGGAGGGTCGGATTGTTCACCGACTTGTATGTCCAAACCAAGTTGGCCCATTGGAACGTTCGGGGTCCCCACTTCATCGCCTATCACGAACTTTTTGACTCGATTGCCAGCCATCTTTTAGTGGCGCAGGACTCCATGGCGGAACGGGCCGCTGCGTTGGGCGGACAAGCCGGCATGACTGTGCAAGCGGTGGCTGAAGAGTCGGGGCTCGGCCAGTGGCCCATCGAGACCCGGCAGGATTCCGCGGTAATTCACCTCGTCGGCGACCGGCTGGCCCGCGCCGCCGGCCAAATTCGACAGGACATCGACACCGCCGCCAATCTGGGCGACGCGGATACAGCGGATTTGTTCACAGAGGTCTCCCGGCAGCTCGACCAGGACCTGTGGTTCGTCGAGGCGCACTACACGGAATGATGTTTCGAACGGCGTGATACCTTAATGGCGGGGAGGGGTGGCATGGCAGAAGCGTGGACGGCCGAAGCGTTGCTGCGGGATCGGCGGCTCCGGGTCACCCCTCAGCGCCAAGGGGTCTTGCAATTGTTTTTAACGGAGCCTGGGCGCCATTGGACGGCAGACCAGATCCGCTCACAACTCCTCGGGGGCATGCCTGGATTGGCTCGGGGAACTACGTACAAGGTTTTGGAGGAGTTAGTGCGGTCGCGCATCTGTGAAGAAATTGCGGCGCCCGGAGGGATATCCCTCTACGGTTTGCGTTTGGCCCCGCACCAGCATTTTGTCTGCAGCCGCTGCCGGCGATGGTTCGACGTTGAGGCCGACGGTTTGGAACATGTGGTGTTGGTGGCCCCGCCGCCGGGCGCGCACGTCGTGGAGGCGGCGGTGGTGTTTCATGGGCTCTGCGGCCCGTGCCGCGAGGCTATGAACGCCGCGTCAGACGCGCCCACATCGGATGAAGAGACGACAAGGTGAGTCCGGGGTATAAATCCCGGGCTCCCTGGCTTTCCACATGGAAATGCCGAATAATGCGGGAGACGGCCAACATCCCCTCCGCCATGGCCAAGTGTTCGCCGATGCAGCGGCGGGGACCGCCCCCAAATGGGATGAAGGCATAGGGATGTTGGGGGGGATGTTCCCGCCAACGCTCGGGCCTAAACTGGTCTCCTTCGGGGAAGACGGCGGACTGCCGGTGCAAGAGCCAGGGACTAATCAACACCATCTCGCCCGGTGCGAGCGTCAAGTCCTCATGGCTGAGGTCCTCGGTCGGTTTGCGGCTGAGAAGCCAGACAGGCGGATAAAGACGCAGACTCTCCTTGAGCACCGCTTCAGTGGCTGGATGCGTCTTCGGGGACGGCCAGGTCTCCTGCAGGCTCTCGTGCAACACCGCGTCCTGCCAGAATGGGTGTCGGCCCAATTCGTCCAGGGCCCAGCTCACAGCATGGCCCGTGGTTTCAAAGCCGGCGATGATAAGCGTCATCATTTCGTTCAGGCGCGACTCCGGATCGGGGGCCAGCGCATCCCAGACGACGCGAAACGGTCGGGGCCGCGGCTTCAACGTCCCCACTGCGTCCTTGAGGCGGCGCGCATGGCTGTGATACCGATGGTTGAACCCGGGAATGTGGTACGGGAAGCGCCATACGCTGCGCGTGCGGTGGTAAAAATGGGCCATAATCCAGGTCACGTGCCGGCCGACCTCCTGCAATAGATCCTGCCGCGGATGATCTTCCGAAAATAGGGTGGAAAGCGCCATTGCCAGGCTCAATTCCAGCATGGATGCCTGCAGATCGACCGTGTCCCGGCTGGGTTGCTGCCGACACCAGGCTGCCACCGTCTGATCCAACCAGGGACCCATGGCCTCGACGTTGGCGGTTTTAAAAATCGGCGCCATGCGCCGGCGCTGCTCCGCCCAGCGCGATCCTTCTTCGGTTAAGAGCCCGCGGCCGATAAGCGGGTTTTGGCTGTCCAATCCCGGTCCTTTGACGAATCCCTGAGCATGATGGGAGAGTACCCAGCCAGCCGCTTCCGGCTCCGCCAAGAGTGTGAAAAACCAGGGACCCATGCGAAACCGGACCCGCGGGCCCCATTCCTGCGTCAGCATCTGAAATAACCCCAGCGGGTCGCGGTGAAAGGCGCGAAGACGCGCCAAAGACGACCCTTGGGGCCCAGGGATTGCTGAAGACAATGCCACCGATACGCCACCTCCCACACTGACCCGAGTGTACCAGATCGGTGCGGGCGGCGTTATTCGCCGTGGGCCTGGCGGGCGTCTTTAGGCGCGACGATAAGTTCGGTGAGTCCGATTAAGACACCGAAGACCAGAGCCGCTTCGAAATACGCAAACGGATGGCCGGTATGCCGGGGCAAGGTCGTGCAGTAGATGGAGAAGACCCCGAATCCAGCAATCCAGGCGAGAACAGCGCGACCGTAGGCGGAGGCGTAACCGCCCGTCATTTCTGTGGCGGCATAGGCCACCAGGGCGACTCCCAAAGCCACCAGCGCCACGGCCCCAAGGCCGAACACGGGAAACCCTGGATATACCCGCTGCATGACCCACATACCCAAGAACGCGACGATGTATTCAATGACGATGCGAGTCCAACTCATCTCTGGATCGACCCCCTCTTCCGTAGTGTCCTTACCGGGAAGAGAAATATGCGCACCGAACCAATTTCCCTGCGAGTTTAGACTCCCCAAAAGGGGCACGCTATGGCCATCTGTCCGTAAAAAGTGCAAGGAGTTGACCGATATGCTCAAGAAGAAGGCCGCGGTGGCTCTTGTGTCGGCGGCGTTGGGGCTTGTGGGCAGCGCAGGCATTGTCCGGGCGGCCTCGGTGGTGGGGAATCCAAACCCCAATAGCAGGGCGCCGCGGCAAGGAACCAAGGCCAATCAGTTGAATATCCCATTGAATGGCAAGGCCAACCGCCACCGGGAAAAGCAAGTGACCAGTAAAACGTCCACACCGATGCCGCAAGCCTGGGTATCCCAAGGCGCCAAAATCTTTCAGGCCCAGTGTTCGTCGTGTCACGGCGCGGGGGGCGTGGGCACGTACAGCGCTCCGCGTCTGGCGGCGCCGTCAGGCGTGTGGTTTACGTTCCATACCCGGGCCGGTCTTGAAGCCTATATTCAGAACCATATGCCCGGCGACCATCCCGGGACGCTCACCACAGTCCAGCGCCGCGATGTCAGCGCCTACATCTGGAGTATTTCTCAGGCTAAATAGCCGCAAACAACGTCAAGCGAGCACGGGAGTCCGCGCTCGCTTTTCCCGTGCCGATTCAGGCTAATGCCACAGCGTCCCGAGAACCATCGATCCGAACAACCCGGCCATGTAAAACAGGGAACTGGCGAAAACCCGTTCCGGCGTCATGCGCCGCCAGCGACGCCAGAGTGCCCACACGGCTGCGCCGAATAGGAGGTTCAGGACGATGGCCGCGCTCAGGTAGGGCACACCCAAGGCGGGGTCCTCCGCATAGAGCGCTAAACTAGCCGGAACCAGCAAGAGTGCGTAGACGGCCATCTGCCGGGTCGTGGCGGACGGGCCCGCAATGACGGGGAGCATGGGAATCTTGGCCCGGCGGTAGTCTTCCTGCTTGTATAGGGCCAGAGCCCAAAAGTGCGGCGGCGTCCAGAGAAAGATAATGAGAAACATCAGCCAAGGCGCCCAGCCCAGGTGCGGATCCACGGCGGCCCAGCCCACCAGCGGCGGAAAAGCCCCCGCTGCGCCGCCGATGACGATGTTTTGGGGGGTTCGGCGTTTCAACCAGACCGTGTAAACCAGCACATAAAACAGAAAGCCGGCCAGGCTGGCTTCGGCGGCCCGGCCGTTCACCGCCCAGGTCAGCCACATGAACGAGACCGTCTCTAAAAAAATGCCGAAACTCAGCGCTTCTTCGGGAGCCACCCGGCCGGTAGCCACCGGACGGTTGCGGGTGCGCTCCATCAGTTGATCGATGTCCCGGTCAAACCACATGTTAATCGCGTGGGCGGCGCCCACCGAAAGGGTTAAACCGCCCAATGTATCGACCGCGAGCCGGGTCCCGGGCCAACCGCCGCGGGCCGCAACCATGGCGCAGAAAGCGGTGATGACCAGGAGAAGAATGATGCGCGGCTTGGTTAATGCCACGTAGTCGGCCACACGCCAGGGTTGGAGCGTTTGCACCGCAAGTCCGCGTTCCATGTCAACCTCCTAACCGTTGTTGGTGGGCGGGAGCCCGATCGCTGATGTGCAGACCCACCACGAGAACGAAGAGAAATGGAGCCCAGAGCCCGACGCTGGAACTGACCTGCGGCCGGCCCATGTTCAAGAGGGCCTGTACAGCCAAGGCGCCGGCCAGAATCCTGAGGGTTAGGGGAGTCCAATCCCGCCACAGCGCCAGGGCCAGTCCACCAAACCCCACCGCCAGCATCAGAGCCTGAGCCGCTGTGCCGTTGTGCGAGGCCAACGCATCGAGGGCCAGCCACAAGGCCAAACCTGCCAAGAACCATCGGCCCCGCTTGGGGTACAGAAGCCAGAGGCCGGCGCATGCAGCCATCAGACTGGCCCCCGGTCCCACCACGGTGTGCGCCTCCAGGCTCATCATGCCGCCGGCCAGCGCCCACCGTACCAGTCCCCACACGACCGCGGCCCACAGTACCGAACGCCGGGGGTTCCGAAATGCCATCACTAATCCCATCATCAGGGTCGCGTCGACCGCCAAAATCCCGAAATCCCATAGCGTGGGATTCATGGCCCAGAGATGCGTGGCAGGGAGGAGCCAAGGCATCAGGGATGTGCGGGCTTGGGCCAGTTCCAGGTGCCATACCTGCGGCAAGATGATGCGGGCTCGCGCGTGGTAGATGCTGTCGATCATCCACCAAGCCAGCACCACGATCATCAGCCATCGCGTCCGAGGGGAGGGCGGGGCGGCGGGCACCCGCGGTGGGCCTTCGCCCTCGGTGTTGAGCCCTCGATAGAAGTGGTGCATGAGCACCAATACGACGCCCAGTCCCACGAAAATCCACACTAACGACAACAAGTCTACGTAGAACGTGCGCTCGAGCAGCGCGGTGCCGTGATCCATATTCTCTCCTCAGATGTCAGGATGGTTTTTTGGACTTCTTCGCTTGAGCCGTCGTCTTTTTGGAAAACTTGGCGTCTACCCAGTCGGCACTTTTCCGGAACCAAATCAGGAGATAGGCCATGGTGCCGATTTGAAAGGCCCACCAGAAAATATCCCACCAGTGCTCCATACCGGGGCTGAACGTAATGCGGACCGGAAGACCGGGAAAGAATCCCATGGCCGTCATCATGCCGACGGCGTGAGACGGCAGTATAGACATCATCTCGAATCCTCCTTTCGGAATAGGACTTTCACGTGGACCTGGGTGCTACACCCAGTAGAAGTACATGTAGGCCACGACGGCGGCTATGCCTTGGAATACCCAGTACCACGTCACCGCTTGCACGTCCCAATAGTTCTGGCGGCTAAAATGCGCCCGTCCGGATCGAATCGCAATGGCGGTCAGAACAAAGAGACCCGCCAGGGTATAGAAGGCGGAGACGCCCAAGGTGGTGTAAAACACCTCGCCATACCGCGTACCGGCGGGCACAAACCGCTGACTCCATTCGTAAATCACCAGCGCCATGTACAGGAGACCGACACCGACCGCGCTCTTAGTGCGGTGCTGCATTTTGTATAAATCGTCCTGGCGGATCGCTTGCAGTCCGTCGAAAGCCAGCCACATGCTGATGAGCATAAGGACCGCTTCCGCGGCCCCCATCCATTGATTGACGGTGGGAGCCACGTACCAGGCCGCCAGTTCATAGCGCATCGTGAACATCACGATGAAGGGAATGACCTCAACGCCGAGGAACAGGCGGAACCCCCATTGGAGGGCCGCCATGTGGCGTTCTTGGTCCAAGACGACTTCTTGCTGCACAAAAGACACTCCCTTCCACTCTCTAGGTGGTTTCCGGCTTCACGGGCTGGGCCAAAACCGGCTCGGCATGTTCCCCGTATACGTAAAAGCTGCCCACCACTTCCGGTTCGGTATCGAAGTTGTGATCAGGAGGCGGCGAGGATGTTTGCCACTCCAAGGTGCGCCCTCCCCAGGGATTGTCGGGGGCCTTGGGACCCTTTTTCCAAGCCCACACAATATGCACGGCGTGCAGCACAAAGCCCACGCCCAGTGTCCAGGCGGCGATGGAAATAGCAAGGTTCAACGGATGCAGGTAGGGGGGATAGGTGGGAACCCACCGGTTCATGCCCTCTAGGCCGACGAGAAACATGGTGCTGAAGGCGGCGTTGAATGCGACGAAAATCCAGATGGACAGAAATTTGCCCCAGAATTCGTTGTACATCCGGCCCGTAATTTTAGGCAGCCAGTAGTACATGGCCGCGATCCAGCTGAAGACCATGCCCCCGATGATGGTGTAGTGGAAGTGGGCCACAATGAACATGGTGTCGTGCACCTGCAGGTTGACGGGCGGGTCGGC
Source organism: Bacillota bacterium (assembly GCA_021798975.1). Taxonomy (GTDB): domain Bacteria; phylum Bacillota; class Sulfobacillia; order Sulfobacillales; family Sulfobacillaceae; genus Sulfobacillus_B. The sequence goes on from JAJZBJ010000029.1 coordinate 12,055, forward strand.
TAGGTATACGCCGCTAATCCCGCCGTGCAGGAAATTGAACATGCTCATTAGGATCAAGAGTCCCGGCGTGGTGAGCCGGTATCGGGATTTCCACAGCGTACCGATAGCGGCCATGAACGCGAAGCCGGTGGGAATGGAAATCATTTCCGTAAAGAACGAGAAGGGAAACATCTCCGAATTCCGCATGTTGGTGAACATGTGGTGAGCCCAGACCAACCCCGACAGCATCATGACGAAAATAAGCCCGATAACGGCCCAAGACCGCGCGAACAGGGTTTTTTGCGCCATAACCGGGATAATCTCGTTCCACAGGGCAAATGCCGGGACGACTACGATATACACCTCGGGATGGCCGAACAGCCAGAACAGTTCCAGGTCGGACAATGGCTGCCCCGTGGCATTGTAGAGATTCAGCGGCACCAATCTGTCCAAGAGTCTGAGGATGAACGCCATCTGGATTTCTGGAAGCCAGATGAGATTCAAGATGGATACCGTCAGGACACCCCAGACATACATCGGGAGACGCGCCCAGGTCACCCCGGGAGCCCGGTTGAAGACAATGGTGGCCACCAGGTTGAGCGACACAATTAACGACGACATGGTAAGCGCGGCCACGCCGAGATAATAGAAAATTACACCGCTGGCGTCCTGGCTTCCCAGTGGTTCGTATCCGCGCCAACCCGTGGTCCAATACCCCAGCAGGGGGCTCAGGGCAACAGTCAGCACCCCAGCGGGAATGAGCCACTGGCCTAAGCCGGACAATCGGGGGAAGACCGTAGTCTTGGCGCCAATCATGAGGGGCACCATGTAATTGCCGAGTCCGCCCACCAACGCCACGGTCGCCACCGAGAACATCATAATCGTGCCGTGAATACCGACCGCCGACAGATAGCGGTCGGAGTAGGCGAAAAAGTAGAGGGTGGACGACGCCAATTCAATCCGCATCGCCATGGCGATGCCGCCTGCCAAGATGAAGGCGCAGGCGGACGAGGTCAGATATTGCAGCCCCACCACTTTGTGCTCGGTGGCGAAGGCGAAGTACTTCCGCCAATCGGTGGCGGCTTGGATGCGCGGCGTGACGCCGAAGAGCGGCAGAATCATGCCCTCGTAGGCGCCGACGCCCAAAAGCCAGCCAATCACCCCGCCAATCCAGCCAATCGTAATGGAGACTTCCGTGAAGAAGGGATGCCCCACGTCGGGCCGAATGGCTGCCGTGATGCTGTTCAATAACACAAACCCGATCCCGGCCCACAGAAATCCGCGCAGCATGGGAGGCATGATGCGGACCTTTTTGACTGCGGTGGGCGTGACCACATTTTGAGCCATGAGCAAGTTCCTCCAATCTCAGTTCGCGTTTACGAGCCGGCGGCAGCTTGCAGCTTCTGCTGCTTGGCAACCCAGCTCTTGAATTGCGACGCGGTCACGATGCGCAACGGGGATTCCATCCAGGGGTGGCCGGGGCCGCACACCTCGGCGCATTGCACGCGCACCTCCGGATTGGTCTGATAGGACGCGGTGCGGTTGGCGACGATGTACTCGTACCGGGTTTCGCCGGGGATCACGTCCTCTTTAATCCCGAAGGCGGGAACCCAGAAGGAGTGAATCACCCCGGCTTCCACGTCGTAGGTGTGGAACGGGTCATACGATCGCAGCCGGAACTCCACTTTTTTGTGCACGGGAATGACCAACTCGTCTTGGCCGTTTGCAGTCACGGTTTGGGTCAGGTGATACTGCGGATAGCTGAAAATCCACTCCCATTGCCGTGCCGTCACATCGACGATGAGGTCGTTTTTATTGACGCTGGGCAGTTGAGCTGCAAACATCTGCTCGAGGTCGGCGGCGGTGGGGTGCAGCCAGAACAACAAGTTGAGGGCAATGCTGCCGGTAATCCAAATGCCGGTGAAGAGCCCGTTTTTGTTGAACTGCACCCGGCTGGGACGACTCTCGGGACTTTCGGCGTGATACCGGATGGCCGTCCAGACCAGGTACCAGATCACAAAAAGAAAGACGGGGGTCAGCATCGTGGTCAAAAAGTTAAAGGCATGCAAAGCGATGTTGCCCTGATTGGTCAACAGGAAGTACATGGTGTTGCGGCCGATTCTGTGGAGTCCCCATTCGGCGAGGGCCGAGATGATGACCCACACAATGCCGAAAATCGCTAGGTCCATAGTCGATGTCCTTTCTGGGGCCGAATACGCCTAATCGCGCACGATGTTAATCGTTCCCCGCATTCCAGTGCGCCAATGGATAAACTGCTGCACGAAGCAGCCAAAGTGCCAAATGCCCGGTTTGTTCGGGACGGTAAACGACAAGGTAATGCTGCCACCCGGCATCAGCGTGGGGCTGAAGTCGCCGCCGCTGGCAATCTGATAGGGGCCCTTGGGACCTACGTAGGTGACGATGGCCTTGTGAGGCACAAAATTGTCGACGCCGATGGGGTGGCTCAACGTGACGGGCACGCCGTCCCAAAAGTCATGCACCCACCCGTCCCGATTCAACACGCCGAAGCCCTGAAAGGATTCCAGGTTGGGGTGCGGGCGGCCGATGGTCCACTCGTGCCAATGGGTGCGGCTTTGGTTGTGGAACACCACTTCCATCCGGTCGCCCACCCGCCAGGTCATATAATTGGGCCAGTAGTAAAAGTCGAGCGCGTAGACGTGAATGAGCCCGGACGAAACCGGCGATCCAAAGATGTCTCGCGCCGCGGTGACAATGGGCGTCTTGCCAAAGAGCGTGACGGCGCCCGCTATGCCCAGCCCGGTGAGGCCGGTGATGAACTGCCGTCGGCTCCAAGTCGCCTCCACCGGCTCCTGGGTGTTCTCTTGATCCACGGTGCCTCACTCCTTTTAGTGCGCTGTGATTCCGATACAAGATTGGCGACAGTATTCAAAATTCCCAGGAGTCGGGAGTTTTATGGGAAGGGCTGTCTGTCACTTCCAGGATTGATTGGAACTTTCTGGGCAATTTGGGGCCTTGTGTACGCTTGGGGCTCGAGTTGCGTAGCGTGAATCCGAGGAGGGAATCGCCATGCAAATTCCACGACCTGCATGGCCCAAGGCCATCGATGTCTCCGAAGCCAACAATGCCGGGTTGCCCATCGACTGGGCGGACGTTGTGCCCAAACTCAAGGCCCGCGGTATTGACCGGGTCATTGTGCGTGCCAGTTATGGGGCAGGCTATGAGGATGCTTTGTTTGCGCATAATTGGACCGCTTTGGGCCATCTGGGGTTTCCACGGGCGGCGTACCATGCCGCCGTCCCATCCGAGGTTCCCAATTTAATCGAGAGTGCCCACGAACAAGCGGGGTTCTTTTGGGACATCGTCAAGGCCCATGGGGGAATGACGAATCAAGAGTTCGCGGTATTGGATTTGGAAATCACCGGGGGGATGGACCCCGTTTCGCTGACCAAGTGGGGACACCAGTGGTTCTTGGGGCTTGAAAAGTCCATGGCTCCCCACACGTACCGGACGGTGTTCTACAGTTACGTGGCCTTTATCGAGGCCTACATGACCGACTACTATCTTCTGCGGACACGACCTCTATGGATCGCCGACTACACGGGAGGGACCGCCCTGCCCACCAAGGCGCCGCCCCATGTGGGCGAGTGGACGCAATACTACGGATGGCAATTTACCGACCAGGATACCGTTTCCGGCATCACCGGGCTGGTAGACCTCTCAGTATTCGATCCCGCCGCGGTCGAATCGCAGCTGAAAACACTGGATGCCGCATTGGCCCGGCTCAACAGCGAAATTGCTTCGCTATTAAAAGAGAGGAAGGCGCTTAAAGCCAAAATCGCCCGCTTAAAGACGAGCGCAGGCTAGGGGGGAGAATCATCATGACGTTTTACACGATTGCCCGGGATGTCTTGCTGGGGGTGTCACCGGTCGCGACCGCTGCCCTGACGGCCTTGCTGGGAAAGGCGGCTCAGTACGCCTTGCACGCCGTGTCCGGCATCAAAAACACCAATCTTCAAAGCGAATTGGATTGGGCCATTAATCAGCTGCAAATGCTGGCGCGGGATGCGGTCATCGCCGCCAACCAAACCTTGGTCGCCAACCTCAAGGCATCCGGCAAGTGGGGTCCGACGGCGGCCAGTGAAACATTCCGGTCGGTTCGGGCCCAAGTTGAGGCCACTCTCAGCAGTGACGCCCGAGCCATTCTGCAGAGAAACATTGCCGACCTCAACAGCTTTATGGCTTCCGTTATTGAGAAGGAAGTGGCATTGGCCCCGAACAAGGCCTCCGCGCCCGCTGACCACCGGGCCGCGACCAGTGCGGCCGGCTAACGTACCCAGCGGCAATCAAAGAGGCCGGGGCTTCGCGCCCCGGCCTTGTCTGAGGGCGGGTTAGGCGGCCTGATAGCGCCGTTCCACCTCGTCCCAATTGACCACGTGCCACCACGCGTCGATATACTCCGCCCGCCGGTTTTCGTAGCGCAAGTAATAGGCGTGTTCCCACACATCGAGGCCCAGGACGGGCGTTAGTCCCTGCATGAAGGAGCTGTCTTGGTTCGGGGTCGTGATAATTTCGAGCGAGTGGTCAGGCCGGACGACCAACCATGCCCAACCGCTGCCGAAGATGCTCAGCGCGGCTTGCCGAAACGAATTCTGGAACTGTTCAAAGGAGCCGAAGGTACGGTCAATGGCTTCGGACACCTGGCCCTTGGGTTCACCGCCCTTGTGCGGCCCCAGCACCGTCCACCACAGCGAGTGATTGACATGGCCGCCCACCTGGTTTCTCACGGCCGTCCGGATGTCCTCAGGCACCGAGTCGATGTGGCGGAGCAGCCATTCGGCGCTCTTGTCCTTAAGTTCGGGGTGTCCTTCCAGTGCCTTGTTGGCGTTTTGGACGTAGCCGCCGTGGTGCTTATCGTGATGGACCTCCATGGTGCGGGCGTCGATGTAGGGTTCCAGAGCGTCGAGCTTATAGGGCAGATCGGGCAGTTCGAACTGGGCCATGTCAGAAGCCTCCCTTTTTGCGATAGGGTGCGCGCCGCCCATCCCCGCTATGCAAAGGGGCAGTTTGGAGCAGAGCACGGCGACCGCGCGCCTACGCCGGTCGGGCCCAACCCTGCCGCTTGGACCGCCAAAACAAAAAACCCGCAATCCCTTTTAGGATGCAGGTTTCAAACTTTTGGTGGAGACGAGGGGAGTCGAACCCCTGACCTCTAGAGTGCGATTCTAGCGCTCTCCCAACTGAGCTACGCCCCCACGACGCTTATTGATTATATGCGCTGTCTGAATTGCTGTCAATGGAAGGCGTTGCGTGCGGATGACACGATGAATCGACGTGAAGCGGATTCACACGACCGGACCTGGAGGGATTTCGCGCTGTTTTTTGAGACGCCTGTAGTTTCCTGAATAGTTGTTGGGATTTTTGGGAGCGGTCGACGCGATGAAAGACCGAAGCCGGGGCATGCTGACGGAAGGATTCGGGGAACCTCAAATTACTCGGGAATTTGTATTTTAAAACTTTGGGCCAATCAGCAGGAATGATACCATGAAGGGCGAATAAGTGGGGGAAAGTGGGAGTCAGTGGAGGAAATGGGGGTGATGTTGGGATGATGATGGGAGAGTATTCCCACGCCTTGGATGACAAGGGCCGCGTCACCATCCCGGCACGCCTTCGCGACGACCTCGATAACCACTTTGTGATGACCAAGGGTCTGGACGGCTGTCTGTTTCTGTACCCCATGGCGGAGTGGAGCAAGATGGAGGAACGCTTGAAAGCACTGCCGATGACCAACGCCAGCGCCCGGGCTTTTCAACGCTTGTTTTTGGCTGGTGCCCAAGATGTCGAGGTCGATCGTCAATCGCGGGTGACCATCCCTCCCCGACTTCGGGAATACGCCAGCGTGGTCAAAGACGTGGTATTGGTGGGTGTCTCGAGCCGGGTGGAACTGTGGGCCCAGGAGAAGTGGCAGGCCTACCAGGACACTGCCCAGGCTGGTTACGAGGATGTGGCGGAAAAGATGGTAGACTTCGGATTTTAGCGGGAAGCCGTAGGAGAGCAGAATGGTGAACTTCGAGCACCAAAGTGTCATGCCGAATGAAGTGCTGGACCTCCTGGTCACCAATCCAGAGGGGGTCTACGTGGACGCGACCTTAGGTGCGGGTGGACATACGAGACGGCTCTTGGAACACTTCCCGAAGATTCGTATGGTGGGGCTGGATCAGGACCATCACGCACTGGAGGCAGCGCGCGCGCATGTCGAGGACTACCGCGATCGGGCGTTGCTAATCAAGGGCAACTTCCGTTATATGGAAGCGCTGCTCACCAGCCACGGCGTCGAGCGCGTGGATGGCGTGCTGTTCGATGTGGGCGTATCGTCCCCGCAGTTGGATCACCCAGAGCGCGGATTCGGTTACCAAGATCCCGATGCCCCGCTGGACATGCGCATGGATGCGGACAACCCGATTACCGCTTTCCGCTTGGTCAATCAAAAGCCGGAGAAGGAGATTGCCCAGGCGATTAAAGAGTGGGGCGAAGAGCGCTGGGCATCGCGGATAGCGGCGTTCATTGTGGAGGCGCGCAAGGTGGAGCCGATCCGGACCAGCGGACAGCTTGTCGAGGTGATTAAAGCGGCCATTCCGGCCAGTGCCCGGAGAACCGGGGGCCACCCCGCACGGCGCACATTTCAAGCGCTGAGGATCTGGGTCAATGACGAGTTGGGCGCCTTGGAGGATGGGCTCGGCGAGGCATGGAAGGTCCTAAATCCGGGCGGGCGCATTGTGGCGATCGCGTTTCACTCGTTGGAAGACCGGATTGTGAAGCGTCAGTTCCGGGACTGGCAAAAGGCTGATGAAGCCCGTCTCATTACGAAGCATCCGTTGACGGCGGGTGTTGCGGAATTGGACGGGAACCCCCGGGCCCGATCCGCCAAGCTTCGGGTCGTCGAAAAGGTATCCGTTTAAGTAAGCCCAAGACCGGAGTTGCGGTTTTTCATACGCTGGCTAGCGACAAAATTCGTAGACAACCATGCCAAATCGGCACAGAGCACGTGATTTCGGGAGGATTCGCAATGATTGATGAGCAAGTTTGGCATGTCGACGGGGAAGGCACCTTGGCCCGCAGCTGGGAACAACGTCTCAAACCCAAGACCGAGCCGCGCGTCGTCCGGCGGCGGGTTCCCGCTCCTTGGATCAAAACCGTCGGGTGGATAGCCGGCCTGTGGGCGGGTGCGGCCGTGGCCAGCGTGCTGGCAGTTCATGTGATGACCATGTCCTATCAGTATGATCAAATGAATCAGCACTATGCGTCGCTGACCCGGCAGAATCAACAGCTCCAGATGAACCTTGCTGCCCTGACCTCAGCCAGCACTCTCGCCCAGGACGCACGCAAGATGAAGGTGACGTTGGTCCAGCCGAAAAATGGCATGCCGACCCCGTCCCTTGCTAAAGCGGCCGCTCCGGTTGTGAGCCGCCATGGGGTGTTGGCCCAGATCACCGGGTGGATGGAAAATCTGAGCCACACGCTGGGCCAGTGAAGGGGCGGGGACGGCAGACCGCCCGCTGGCGGGCGGTCTGGATGACGATTATGACAGCGGCCTTCATGGGATTCCTGATGGCCCGCTTAGTCATTATCCAAGTCGGTGAGCGGCAGGCTCTCGATCAGTACGAAGCTTCCTTTCAAGTTAAGCACATCACGCTGCCTGCGACCCGGGGCGATATCGTCGATACCAATGGCCAGATTCTGGCCATGGATGTGCCCCGCGATCAGATTGTGGCGGCTCCGCGATATATTACCCAGCCTAAACGCGAGGCGGTGGCGCTGGCCAAGTACCTGCCTTTTAGTGTGAAGCAGCTGTATGGGGTGCTGGCCAATAAGTCTTGGTATGCGGTACTGGACAACAGCGTCTCACCGGCCTTGGCCGCTCGGATTAACCGCCTTAACTTGGTCGGTGTGTCGGTGATCCCGGTGACAGGGCGGGAATACCCGGACAACACGTTGGCGTCGCAGATATTGGGCTGGGTGGGATCCACCTTCCAAGGCGCCGCCGGCATCGAATACCAGGACAACAAGGTTCTGGCGGGCACGCCCGGATCCTGGACGGTGCGCACCGATCCGCAAGGCAACCCCATGTTCAGTTGGCAGCAAGCTTACGTGGCGCCCAAATCGGGCGACACGGTGCAATTAACGATTGACAGCAACATCGAGGCGGACGCCCAGAAGTGGCTGAAGTGGGGCATCAAGCGCGCTCACGCCAAGAACGGCACCGTGGTTATCTTGAATTCCCACACCGGGGCGATTGTGGCCTTGGCGAACTGGCCCAACTTCAACCCCAACAATTTGAACACGGTCACATCGGAAAACCAGAACGACTTTGGTGTGCAGTACCTATTCCCCCCGGGTTCCATCTTTAAACCGGTCACCACGGCCGCGGCCTTGTCTCTGGGGCTGTTCACGCCCAACAGTATGTTCTACACCCGGGGATATAAGATCGTCGATGGTGTCCGCATCAACGACTGGAATCCGGTCGGTTGGGGGTGGATCACGCTCACGCGGGGTCTCGAAGTCTCGTCGGACCAGGTCTTTATGGACGTGGCGCTGAAGCTGGGAGCCGCATCGCTGTACCATTTCGTCAACCTCTTTCAGCTCAACCACACCAGCAATGAAGGACTGCCCGGCGACGCACAGCCGGAGTGGCTGCCCGTGAATCAGGTCAACCCGGTCGACCTGGCGACCGAAGGGTTCGGACAAGGCATGGCGTTGACCGCCATGGACATGGTGGCGGCAGACAATGCGATTGCCAACGACGGAACCATGGTGCAGCCGCACATTGTGAAAGCTATCTTAAGTCCCACCGGCAAGGTCATCCAGAGGACACCCATCACGGTTGAGTCTCATCCGGTGACAGTGGCCGTGGCCAGGCAGATTCAACACATGATGACCTTGGAGGCCACTTATGGGACCGGGGTGCCGGCTCAGGTGCCAGGTTACATTATCGCTGGAAAGACCGGTACCGCGCAGAAGATTATCAATGGCAAGACCTCTAATTCCCAGTTTGTTTCGTCGTATCTCGGGATGGCTCCCATGCCCAATCCCAAGTTCATCATGCTGGTTTCGATCAACCATCCGGTTGGAAAGCTGTTTTACGGCGATCAGGTCTCCGCACCGGTGTGGAAGCACATCGCCGAGTACTTGTTCAAGTACTGGAACATTAAGCCCTATGCGGGGCCCGACAACGGATCCAAGCCAGGTTCCGTGCCCTAAAGTTCTTGGGTGGACGTGATTGTCATAGACATGGGGAGTAACCAGCCCGTCCTTTCGGGTTAGGGAGGTCTCCGTCATGAATGACCGTCCACCGCTGGTCTTGAAGCGGCGAAATTTTGTTGCCTTGGTGGGCTTCGGCTTGTTTGACTTGCTGATTGGAAGCAGGCTCGTGACAATTCAAGCGCTTGATGCGCCTCATTTAAAAAAGCTGGCTGAGAGTATTCACTTTCGCTCCGTTCCGCTGGCGCCGTTTCGCGGCAACATTGTGGATCGGAACGGCCGCCTGTTGGCTGGAAGCCACCATGCCTATTCGGTGTATGCCATCCCCATCCAGACGAAGCGGGCGCGCCAAAGCGAGACCATTCTCTTGGCCGACGTGTTGGGCATGGAGCAAAGCCGCGTGCTGCGCCGGTTGTCCCGCCACCAAGGATTTGTGTGGCTGAAACGGCGCCTCACCACCCGTGAGCTCAACACGCTGCGCAGCCAGTTGCCGGCACTGCCGGGGGTTCATCTGGTCACGGAAACCGCTCGGTTTTATCCGGAAGGAGAACTGGCGGCCGGTGTTATGGGATTTACGGGCATTGACAACCAGGGGCTCGGCGGCGTCGAGCTCATCTACGACAAGTATCTCAAGGGGAAGCCGGGCGCCATTCAGGAAGAATACGACGCCCATGGCCACACAATCCCCTATGCCCGGCAACGGATCGTACCGTCGGAGCAGGGCGATACCCTTCAACTAACCATCGACGAAAACATTCAGTGGATGGCCGAGAGAGCCGCTGAACACGCCATGATTACCACGGGGGGCAAAGCGGTCATGATTACCGTGCTGCACCCGCAGACGGGCGGTATACTGGCGATTGCCCAGCGGCCCACGTTCGATCCCAATCACTTTCGGGACTATAATCCCAAGCGCTACCGGGAGCTGGCCATTACCGACGCCATTCCCCCGGGGTCGATCTTCAAGCCGGTCACCCTGGCCTCGGCACTGGAGGCGGGCACGACCAGCCGCGGGGCGGGGTTCTGGTGCCCGGGGTTCAAGATCGTGCTGGGGCGCCGGGTCAATTGCTGGCGGCCGGCCGGCCATGGCGCAGAATCGCTGGCCGATATCGTCAAAAACTCCTGCAACGTAGGCTTCATGGATCTCGGATTGGGGCTGGGCGTCGACCGGTTTTATGAATGGGTGGACCGGTTCGGGCTCATGAAACGGACCGGGATCGATTTGCCCGGGGAAGCGGTGGGGTTGTTTCCCAGCAAGGGGCGGGTTACCGCGTTGGACTTGGCCATCATGGCGTTCGGACAAACGCTGACCGTCACGCCCATCGGGCTCCTCAACGCGGTGGGCGCCATTGCTAACGGCGGCGAGCTCTACCGTCCCCATGTCGGGCGCGCCCTGTTGAGTCCTGACGGCACGGTCAAGAAGCAGTTGGAGGGCCCGCCCATCAGGCGGGTGGTATCCTCTGACGTGGCATCCACGGTGCAGCGCATGATGATCGGGGTGGTCACCAAAGGCAGCGGCAAGTTGGCGCAAATTCCCGGATATAAAGTGGCCGGGAAAACCGGGACCGCCCAGAAAGTGATTAATGGGCGAACCGAACACGGTATCTATATCTCCTCGTTTATCGGGTTTGCACCCGTGCCCAACCCGGTGGCGGCGGTGTTGGTGTCGGTCGATGAGCCGGCTGGGGCGTTTTATGGGGGTCAAGTGGCTGCACCTGTATTTGGCCGCCTGATGCGGGACATTTTGCGGTACCTGAAAGTACCGCCTACGGAGCGCATCACGAAGCCCCGATCGGGTGCGCCGGCATTTGTTCCGGACTTGGTAGATTTAAGTCCGGAAGTTGCCGCACAAGATGCGGCCGAGTACGGTTTTCCGGTACAATTTAAGGGACGTGGATCGATTGTCGTGAACCAGTCGGTCACTTATGGCGGCTACCGTCCGGTCGGGACGGTATTGACGCTCACGCTGGGGGACCGAACCCGCGACTATCTCGAGTGGGTTACCGTCCCCGACTTCCGGGGGATGTCTGTATCCTCCGCGCATCATTTGGCGTTTGACCTGGGGTTGAACGTCGCCGTGATGCGGGGCTCCGACGGCCGTGTGGTGCGCCAGGCCCTCAAACCCGGACAGCAGGTCAAGTCGGGAACCACGGTTGGCGTATGGGTGGGGTAAGACTAACCGTGAAAGCGGGGATTAGCCAATGACTATTGACGAATTAGTAAAGCACATGGGGCAAGGCCGCATTGTGGGGAATGCGGCGGTGGAGATTACAGGAATCCAGCATGATTCCCGCCAGGTGGAACCGGGCAATTTGTTTTGTGCGATTCCCGGATTTCGTACCGACGGACATCTCTATTGCCCCGAGGCCAAGAGCCGCGGCGCGTCGGCTTTTCTGGTGGAGCGTGCCGAAGCCATCCCGGCCGGGGCTTCCGGGATTGTGGTGGACAATGCCCGTGTGGCCTTGGCTAAGGCGGCGGATGTGTATTACGGCCATCCGTCCGGCCGGCTGTGGATGGTGGGCGTCACCGGCACCAATGGGAAAACCACGACAACCCACCTGGTGCGGGCAGTCTTGGAGGGCAACGATGTGCCCTGCGGACTGACGGGCACTTTGCATACCCTGGTCGGCCCGGAAACGCTGAAGGTGGTCCGGACCACGCCGGAGGCGCCCGACCTGCAGCGCATCCTTCGCCACATGGCGGACCGCGGCATGCGGGCCGCGGTGATGGAGGTCTCGTCCCACGCGCTGGCCCTCTCACGTGTCGACCACGTCGACTACGACGTGGCGGTGTTTACGAATTTGACCCAGGACCACTTGGATTTCCATAAAGATTTCGAGAGCTATTTCCGAGCCAAGGCTCTCCTGTTCGAACGGCTCGGCCACGGACCGGAGAAAGGGCCGCGGGCCGCGCTCATCAATGGCGACGATCCCCACGCCGAACGTCTCATCGGCCTGACCCGGGTGCCCGTCGTCACCTACGGGCTGGGCGAAGGTTGCGACATTCGGGCCACCCACGTGCAAATGACCAGCCGCGGGGTCCAGTTCCGGGTACGGTTCCCGTCCGGTGTGCAGCAAGCGGTCACATTCGGCATGCCGGGCCGCTTCAATGTGATGAATGCCGTGGCGGCTATGGGCGTGGGCTACATCTATGGCCTCAAGCCGGACCGCATGGCCGCGACCTTGACGCGCTACCCCGGCGTGCCGGGGCGCTATGAGCGCATCGATGAAGGCCAGCCGTTCACCGTGATTGTTGATTACGCCCACACCCCGGACGGCCTGGAAAATGCCCTAGTCACCGCCCGCGAGTTTACCTTGGGGAAGATTGGCGTCGTGTTTGGCGCCGGAGGGGATCGGGATCGCGGCAAGCGGTCGCTCATGGGCGAGATGGCGGGAAAGCACGCCGATTGGACGGTGCTGACCGCTGACAACCCCCGCTCGGAAGA
>JAJZBJ010000030.1 GCA_021798975.1 Bacillota bacterium
GGCCCCTTCCAAAGTCTCTCGGCCACCAGCTTCAAGGCGAACGGCAACTCGGCGAAGTCCAAGTCGCGTCCGTCGTGCAAATGCTTCAGACGCAAGGTTTGATCGCTGGAAGGTTCCACGGCCAGCCGCGGCAGGCCCGCATGATCCAAATCATAAATGAGACGGCGGCGCAGCTCGTCGGGCGCGGCGGGATGCGCGGTGCTGTCTGACTCACGTCCGCGATACAGGGCTAATCCGGCCTTCTCCACCACCGCGTCCGTCATGAAAGCCCGGGCCAGACCCACGTCATCATACAAATCGCGCGCCCCGAAGAGGGCCGGATTGCCCCCGACGCGGGCAGCCTCTTGAAACAGCAAGAGTCCGACCCGATACGGATTAAGCTTCGGCGGCGTGACTTGAACAATCTTGGCGTTGAGACGGGCTGTTTCCCAGCTCTCCTCCGCATTGAGGTCGAGACGGCGCAAAATCTCCGTGTGGTAGTAGGTCGCATAGCCTTCGTTAGCCATTTTGGTGAGCACCTGCGGCCAGAAGTAGCGCGACTCACTCCAAATCAAGGCCAACAAATCGCGCTCCCAGCCGTCGAGACGCGGGGCAGAGCGGGCGGCGAAGCCCAGCACGTCATCCTCGCCCTCGCCCATGGGCCGCTGTCCCAGCGTCTCGCCGCTGAATTCCGCCAAGACATGGGCTGCGTCAATCAAGGTTTCCACCGCCTGATCGCCGTACTGGCGCCGCCATTCCGCCACACGCTGCCGATGCCGGGCAGCCTGGGTCACCATGTCGGTCCCTAGTGGCCGAAACCCGCGGTGGTGGCGGAAGAAGTCGGCATGGGCGAGCACGTGGGCCACAATCATGAGCGCCTCCCCGAGGCTGGCAGTCTCATCGACGAAGGCGTAGGCGGGTACGTTGTTGAGCACCAATTCGTAGATCTGGGTCAAACGAAAGTCAAAGGCGGTTTTCAGGCGCTGCTGGCTCTTGCCGAAACTCCAGTGGCCGTACCGAATCGGAAGCCCGCCATTCGCGGCCAGCAGGGGAATGAAGTCGGGCGCCACCAATTCGAAATGCACATGCCCCGGCTCCAGGCCCAAATCTTCCGCCACGGGCCACACCCGCTCGGCGAGTCTGTACAACTGGCGCTCGTCAAGCATGCCGGGCCTCCTCAACACGACCGAAAAAACGCGTCATGGCGCGGAAGATGTCATCCTTTTCGCGCAGGATGACCACCCCCATCCCCGGCAAATGCGAAAACTCTTGATACAGCGGCGACGGGTTCCGCTCCGTGTCGTGAATTTCACCGTATCCAAACAGCGTCACCCGGCTGGCCAATTCACGTCCGGATTCCACGGCAGCCCCGTTGTCCGAGGTCAAGTTGCCCCCGTCCGTGAAGTGAAAGGCGTAGATGTTGTACAAGTCCAGCGGAAAGCGGCTGTCCACAATGTCCAAAGCCATGCGGTACACCGACGAGGACACGGTGCCGCCCGAGGCGCCGCGATGAAAAAAGGTCTCTTCATCCACCTCGCGGGCCCGCACATCGTGCGCCAAAAAAACCAGTTCGACGTGCGGATACTTTTGGCGCAGGAACTCGGCGGTCCAAAAGAAGAAACTTTTCGCCAGGTACTTTTCAAAACTGCCCATGGATCCCGAGGTATCCATCATGGCAATGACGACCGCTCCCCCTTGATCGTCATCGACGGTATCAAACACGCGGAACCGCAGGTCTTCCGGCTCGAGCCCGATCCCGCCGCCGGACTGGGCGCGCCGCAGCAACGATGCCTGCAAGGTGCGCCGGCGGTCCCACTGCGACAAGAGGCCCGTCCTGCCAATGCTGGTGGGCTGTTCGCTGTGACCCGCCCCCCGGGATCGCTTCGTGAGATCCAAATTGGGCAGAGCCAAGCGGGAAAAGACCGCCTGCTGCACATCCTCCAGCGACACCTCGGTTTCTTCCAAGTCCAATCCGGGCTGGTCCCCGCCGTCCTTTCGGCCGTCGGGCGAGCCGTTGCCGGTGCTGCCGGAACCCTGGTCAGGACCGGACCGGCCTGCCTGGCCCACCGTTTCCCGGGACTCGGTATCGAACCGGATGCGGAATTCCTTCAGTTCCGGGATCGGCACCGACAAGGTGCGCTGCCCGCTCACGACCACAATCTTCTCATCGCTGACCATGTCGGCCAGGTGCTGGCGTATGGCGTCCTCCACCTTAACCTGATGCCGGCGCCGTTCCGCACTAAAGAGCGGCGCGATGCCATCTGGTCCACGGGAAACACTGAAAGACGACCTCATCGGTTCAAGAGACCTCCCACGTGATGAATGGCTTTGGAGGCGCAGCGCGGGCAATAGCGGCCCGTCGCCACCAAGGCCTCGGCGGCCCGCTCAATCTTCTCCAAGGTGCGCCGATCCGGGATGGGCGCCTTAGTGGTGATTTTCACTTCGTCCTTCATGTCATCCAACAGCTTTTCTTTCAGCGCCCGGTACAGCCCGCTGTGGTCGAGGAAGTTCAAGGCACGCTGCTGCTTTTTGGCCAATTCCAGACGCGTAAAGATTTCCTCGCGAAAGGCTTGGGCCTGGACCTCCGAGATGTGCATGCGCTCTTCCACCGAGCGGAGCAGCGCTTCATCCCAACCGCGGTGCGAACGACCAGCGCGCACGGCCAATACCACGTTGTCGATGTAGTTGTGGTAGAGGTTGGTCAATTCGTCATTCCAGTCGTTCTGAAATGCCTCCAGCACATCCTGCTCGACCTGCCGGTTATACCACTCGAGCGCCAGTTCCAGCCATTCGCCCATTTGGCCGCGCCGGGATTTGTCCCAGAACGGATTGGCATCCAATCCGCGCTTCAAGCTCTCGAGCACATCCTGCGCGTCCAGGCACTCTTGGCCCTCGTCGGCCATGAGTGCGGCCAATCGGTTCATTATAAAGCGGGGATCGAGGCCATCCAGCCCCTCGCCAGCCAACCATCCCTCGCGCCGCAGCGCTTGATACCGCGGCATGTCTTCCTTGGTGGTATAGGTGTGGAACTTGCTGGTGCGGTCCGAACCCGGTTTGGGTTCTTCCACGATCCGGGACAGGATTGACACAGCCGCGGCCGTCTCCAGCGTGAGCGGAGCGAGATGGAGGCCCTGCGGGCGATGGGGCTCCATAAGCTTTTGATAGATGCGCACCTCCGCGTCCAAGTCCAGCGTATAGGGAACCGGCAGGACAAACAGGCGTGAAATGAGCGCTTCGTTGCGGGGATTCTGGACAAAACTCCGGTACTCGTGCTCATTGGTGTGGCCAATCACCACTTCGTCAGCGGAGATGAGCTCATAGCGTCCGGTCTTGAAGTTTCCTTCTTGGCTTAAGGACAGGAGATGGTAGAGAAACTTTTCGTCCAGTTTCAGCATCTCTTGGAACTCCATGAGTCCGCGGTTGGCAATGTTGAGCTCCCCGTCGAACCGGAAGGCCCGCGGATCGGATTCACTGCCGTATTGCGAGATGGCATGAAAATCGACCGAACCGGTCAATTCGCTGATGTCCTGACTCTTGGGATCGGACGGGGCATAGGTGCCCACGCCCACACGGCGGGACTCCGAGAGCACGATGCGCTCCACCATCATTTCGTGAAAGCGGCCTTCATGGACCCGCTCCACCTGATAGCGGCACCACGGGCACAGCTGTCCGTCAATGGGTACGCCGAGCCGTTCCGAAAAGCTGGCGCGGAGCGGTTCCGGCACCAAATGCAACGGCTCTTCGTGCATGGGACACCCTTGGATGGCGTACAGCGCTCCGCCGTCGGTGCGGCTGAACTGTTCCAGTCCTCGCTTAAGCATCCACACCAGCGTGGACTTGCCGCCGCTGACCGGGCCCACTAAGAGCAAAATGCGCTTTTTGACCTCGTGGCCCAAGGCTGCCGGCCGCAGATATTCATCGACTAACAGAGAAATGGTTTCGTCCAATCCGAACAGCGCCTCTCCGAAGAACGGATACGTGCCGTCGGGGGTTTTAGACCCAGCCGCCATCACCATCCGGTACAGCCTCCGATGCGCGGACTCTGCGACCCAAGGGGTGGCCTGCACTTGATCCAAATATTGCTGGAAGGTTCCCCGCCACGGGGGCGTGGGTTCGGGCCCGGAGAGATGGGCGAACGACATGTCGGACATGCACTAGCCTCCTTCGTTCACCGAAGTGAACGCGTTCCATATTCGCTTTCAGTCTCTCCAGTTTTTGCCACCCCTAACCACGCCGGCGGTGAATTCTGACCCACAACAGCAGCACGATGGAAATAAAGACCATCATCACCAGCGAGTAATCATAACCATACCGCCAATGCAGTTCATGCATATTGATGAAATTCATTCCGTAGATCGAGGCAATCGTGGTGGCGGGCAGCGCCAGGGTGGAAATGATGGTGAGAAACCACATCACCTTGTTAATTTCGTTGGATTGCAGCGACGTGTAGGCCTCCACCATCTCGGCCAGTCCATCGCGGATGGCTTGCACTTCCGCCACCACCTCATCCATGAGAAAGGACACGTCCTGAAAATACGGGTGATTCTTTTTGCTGACGTAGGGAAACCCCTTGCTGTTTAAGAGTTCAATAATGGCGCCCTCCGGATCCAAGATGTGTTTCGCGGCCATGGCCCGTTTCCGGAGCGCCAAAATGTCCGGCGACATGTTAGCGTACGGATGCGTCAAGAGACGGCGGTGCAAGTCCTCGAATTGCCGGTCCAAGTCATTGGCCAGCAGACGCAGCTCGACCACGTGGCGGTCAAGCAGCTGGTACAGCGCGAAATCCACCCCCTCATCCATCAGATGGTTTTTCAACACGTACTCAAAAGCCCCGTCCACTACCTTCGACGGATCGTCCAGGTGAGCCGTCACCAAAAAGTGCTGCCCCACAATAAAGCTTAAATGCCGCAGCGGCCCATCGGCGTCGTGGGCCGGAATTAAGGCCAGCATAAAGCTCACCGCATCGTCTTCCACCAGAAGATTGGGCCGGTGGTTGTGCCCCTCCAACAGTCTCTCGATGACCTTGGGATGGGCCTGATACAGGTGCCGGACCACCTCTTGGACCGAGTCTTTGTCCTCGGGCCCCAGATCCACCCACAACGTGTCGGATTCTTGGGGCCAGGTGTCGCTTTGCAGGGTTTTTTGGTTCTGGCGGTACAGGAAACGGGGCAATGAAAATCCTCCCCCAGGGGGCAAATTCCGAGCGCACAGGATCGGTATGGGTATTCCTTCCCCAAGGCTCATGGAATTACGCGGGTAAGACGGGGCGGGGCGGGTCACACTAGCGACTAAACGTGTCGAGGAGGCATCTATGTCTGGTTCCACGCCGCCCATCAACTGGGATCCGATGATTGTGGGGTTCCTGGCCGGATTTATTTCCCGCGTGCTGTATCTGCGGTCCGGCAAGAGCCATAATCCGGGCTATCCCTCGGGCTACATCATCCAGCTGGCCATCGCTGTCATTTCCGCCATGATTGGATCGGTCGTGATTGTGGCGCTGTTGGGCAAGGAATTTACGGCCGCCACCTTCCTCACCTTGGCCGCCACCCAATTTTTCAACGTCCGCTCCAACGAGCGGAAGACCTTGGAGCAGGAGGAAGGCTTAATTCTGGTGGGCCGGGGCGCCGGCTATATCGAGGGCATTGCCATTACCTACGAGGCCCGCAACTTTTTGGCCATGCTCACCGCCCTCGCCACCTCCTTGGTGTCGGAATTGAACATTTGGGCCGGCATCGTGGGCGGCATTGTCTTCATCGTCTTCGGCGAAATGTATATGTCCGGGCCGCGCATGGGCGAACTGGTCGATGTTAAGCCGACCGAATTGCGGTTTGAAAAAGGCAGCCTCCTTTATGCCGGCAGCGTGATGCTGATGGAAGTGGGACTCGCCGATTCCCGACAGCGCCTGACGAAGTATGGAATGGCCGTGACCCTCACGCCCAAAAACGCCCGAGGTCAGGCCGCACTCTGGAACATTGCCCAGCGGCAAGCCATCGCCCATGAAGCCGCCGCCGCAGTCGGCGTCCAGAAGGATGTGGGCTATCCCGAACAAACGCCGCTCTGCCGTATGGACATGCCTGCCGGCACCGGCATCGCCGCGTTCGCCATCATTCCCGTGGAGCGCGACATGGAGAAGCTCATCAAAGCGATTCGAAACGTGCCGGTTTTGGAATCCGGCAAATGGGCCCGCATGCACGATAGCCGCAAGCGAAAGGAAGATGCGCATGGCTGATTCACCGACCCCGGCAATGTTCGCCATTATCACCACCAACAAGGATTCCGTCATGAGCGGCGGCATGGCCCCCGTGTTCGTGGCGGCCAACGACGTCGAGCGGGATCGGGTGGCGATGTGGCTGTGCCGCATCACCAACGCCATTGTCCACGACCTGCACAATGGCACCGTTGTTCTGACGGTTAGCCACTCGTCCTCTTAAGTCTGGCGCGGTGAAGGGCGTTCGTGTAGGATCGTAGCGTACCATCACCTATGAGAGGACGAACGCCCCTTGGAACTCAGAGAGGTCCTGAAGGCCCGACGCTCCATCCGTCAATACACGGGTGAGGCCATCCCGGAGGACACCATTCGCGATATTTTGTCTTATGCTCCCTGGGTCCCAAACCATCACGTCAGCGAACCGTGGCGTTTTGTGGTGGCCCAAGGACCGAGCCTGGAGGAATTGGCAGACTTGCGCCACCAAGCGGTCCTCCGCCGCCGAGCCGGTGAGGACAGCGCCCAGGCCCGAGCCGATAAGGCACGGCAGGAATTCCTCGACGCCAGCGCGGTGATTGCCGTCATCCAGCGCTTAGACGAGAACAGCAGCCGTCGCCAAGAGGACTATGCGTCCGTAGCCATGGCCACCTACAATATCATTCTGGCCGCCTGGGATGCCGGCATCGGAGCGTTTTGGAACACCGGCCCGCTCATGCAAGATGCCGATGTCCGGGCCTGGCTCGACCTTCGGGAGGACGAACAGCCGGCAGCCTTCTTGCGTTTGGGCTATCCGAAGGCGGTGCCGGTCCAACGCCGTACCCCCATCGACGAGCGGGTTCAGTGGCGGCGTTAGCGCCTTGGAAAGCTGCTCTCCCATTGATTGCTGATAAACCATAGGTCCCAGGCCGGGTTTTTGATGTATGTCCGGGTGCGGCCTCGTTGAATGACCAGATAGGGAGCGTGGGTACAGCAACCGATACCCGCCCCCCTGGACTTTGACGATTCTGTAGTCCGGATAGATGGTGACGGGGCCCTCCGACGTCTTGGCTGTCAGCACCAGCGGACCAAAATAGTCCATCAAGGTGACCGCAGGCAGGGAGACCGGGGGCGCCCCGGGCGCCTGTTGGGACGCCCGCATGAAGGCCTTCACCGCATCGCGGCTGGCCCGGAGCGAGCGCGGCCGGTACACCGACGCCATCGGCCCGGACCCTTCCATGGTCAGCGTGCGGATCGCCCCCACGGTCACGGCCAAGACACGCTCAAGGCCTTGTTCCCATCCCAGATGCTCACCCACTCCTTTGCCCGCCATAACGCCGATCGCGCCCAGCCTGTTTCACCCCGTCGGCCGTGGTTGCTAACAATTGCCCGCCGTACCGGTTATTGCCGTGTCCGCCTCCCATGCCCGGTTGATACAATGCATTGAGGAGGTGGAGCGGATGATTCAACCGGCTGCGTCGCCGCGGGCCGAACGGTTTGGACGGCACCGGACGGGTTGGACGGGGCTCGCCGTATTGCTGGCCTTATTAATCATGACCGGCTTTTGGCAGAGCCTGCGCGTCTGGAGCTACGGCCTCGTGCGTCAAGCCGAGATTTGGCATACCGAGTGGCGGCTGAGCCATTGGCCGATGCTGCAGAACACCCACTTCCGCCTTTACTACCCGCCCGGGCAGTCCCCGGAAGCCCATTTGGTCTTGGCTGAGGCCTCGCGCGCCCTTTCCGGCGAATCGCACAGTCTGGGCATCCGGCCCCAGGGACGTCTCGTGGTCGTCCTCTATGCTAGTCAGGCTGCCATGAACCGCGCGGTCGGCATTGCGCCGGCGGTGAACAACATCGGATATGACTTCAACGGCATCATGGACATCTTGTCCCCCAGCGCTTGGCTCGGAACCTCGAAGACAGCGTTTAAGCAATTTGCGTTCCAAGGCCCGGTGGACCACGAATTAGGGCACGCCCTCTTGAACTTGAAGGCGGATGGCAACTACCCCAACTGGTTCAACGAAGGCGTCGCGCAATACGAAGATTACCGCATGACCGGATACCAATGGGTGACGTCGGGCAACCGTCTTGCCGGATCCCTGTATTCCATGCGGCAGCTTGATGACCAGTTCTATGCATTGCCCAATCAGGCCCTCGCCTATCGCCAAGGGCTTTCTCTGGTCGAATACCTGGAGCAGCTTCAGGGCGCCGGCGGCTTCCGCCGCTTCTTGGGACATCTGGCAGCCGGCCAGTCCTTCGACTCCGCGCTGTCCCGCACCTATCACATCGCATCCTCAGAGTCTCTGTGGCAGCACTGGCATCAATGGGTTACCGAACCGCGGCAATGACCCGGCGGCCGGCAGCCGATACCCCGGCGATATCCTTGATGGCCTGAATGGCCTGCCAACCTGCATCCACTGTGACCCCGTCGACCGTCACGGCGTGCTTGGCATCGCGAATGATGGAAACCGGGATCGGTCCCGAACCCGCCCACGCCAACGCCTGGATATCCCGGGCGACATCCTTTACGGCCCGGGTTTCGTCCAAACGCACAAAAATGGGGCCGGATGGTTCCGGCCATCCGAAGCCAAAAGCCTCTTCAAAATCGACTTGCGGCGGACGCTCGGCCGGGAGCGCATCGAACAGGTGCATCTGGGCGGCCTGGAGCCCGGCCACCGAACCCAACCCGTCGAGGGCTCCGGCGCTCTCCAACGCCTCCAAGCTCTTCGTGCCCAACGATCTTTCCAGACGCCGGCTTAGCTCCTCCACAGACGCGAATAGGCCGCGTCGCGCCCGCTCCTCGACAATCTTTTTGGCGCTCTCCAAGCCCAGTCCCCGAATCATGGCCAATCCGGCATCCAACCCGCCCTCGCGGACCCGGAAATCCGGCTGGCTGTGGTTCACGTGCGGGGGGCGGATGGCGATGCCCTGGCTCACTGCCTGAATCATGAGGTCGCGCAGTTTTTCGCCCGCATCATGGCTGGAGAGTTCAGCGGCCCAAAACTGGAGGGGATGGCGGGCTTTCAAATAGGCGAGGTAATAGGCCAGCAAACCATAGCTGGCCGCATGCGACTTATTGAACCCATAGTCGCCGAAAGCCCGGATTTTTTCCCAAAAATGCAACGCTTGGCTGCGCGTGTGCCCGGCCGATTCCATGTTGGCCATGACACGCTCCCCCAGTTCCGCCAAGAGCGCATGGTCCTTCTTGGAGACGGCGCGCCGCACCAAATCCGCTTCGGCTAAGCTCAGTCCCCCAATCTGCTGCACCGCCGCCATGAGCTGTTCCTGGTACACCATGATGCCAGCCGTCTCTTCCAAATGGGACTCCAGCGGGTCATCTGGGGAGGGCCGGTATCCCGAGGCGCGCCGGCGCAAGTACTCGCCAATCGCTTCCATAGGCCCAGGCCGGTACAAGGCCACGACCAGAATGACCTCATCCAGCGACTTAGGCCGCATTTGCTTCAAGAGGTTTTTTACGCCGCGGCCATCCAACTGGAACACCCCGTCGGTGTCTCCTCGGGCGAGAAGTTTCAACGTCGCGGGATCCCGGCCGTCAATGCGGTTCATGCTGTCCGCCGAGAGACCCAGCGAGGTTTCGATTTTAGAGACCAGGCTCAGCGTACGCAGCCCCAACACGTCCAGCTTCACAAAACCCAAGCGCTCGACCGATCCCATGTCGAAGTCGGTCACCCAGCCGTCCGTCGGACTTCCGTGACAGAGGATCCAATCCCCCAGCGGTTCTGGCGAAATGATAACCCCCGCGGCGTGCGTGGAGCGGTGGCGGGGCAGTCCTTCCAAGCGGATAGCGAGCGCAATCCACCGCTCCGGGAGTCCCGCGTCGCGGGCGCCTTGCCGGAGCCGCGCCTCATGTTCGGACAGCGTAGGGGCGACACCCCAATCAATGCCTTTCATCACCCGGTTGACCGCATCCACCGGGAGCCCCAGCACCCGGGCCACATCGCGCAGGGCGGCCCGCGCACCGAAGGTGCCGTAGGTGCCAATCTGCGCCACCCGGTCGGAGCCATGGCGCTCCCGCAAATATTGAATGACCTCGGCGCGCCGGACATCTTCGAAATCCAAATCAATATCGGGCAGGGTACGGCGCGCGGGATTCAAAAACCGTTCGAACAGGAGCCCGAACGCCAAAGGGTTGACATCGGTAATACCGAGCGCATAGGCCACCAGCGACCCGGCCGCCGAGCCCCGGCCTGGACCGACCCGGATCCCCTCGCGGCGGGCCCAATTGACCACGTCCGCCACCATTAGGAAATAGCCCGGAAAACCCAGCTCCTCGATGACGCGGAGCTCATAGGCGAGCCGTTCCTCAGCGCCCCGGGTCCCGCCGAGGCGCGCCGCCAGTCCCGCCCGGGCCTGGGTTCTCAGGGACTCGGCCTCATCCTGGGCACCAAGCCGGGGCATTTTCCAGGCGCGATCCGGGAACACACTGCCGTGGTCCTGAGGCGCCCACAACTGGTCCTTGGGCCAATCCAGGAAGGGCGCCAGCCAGGCCTCGCGCCGCGCGGGGAGCGGCTCCGCCGCCGGGTCCCGGGATTGTCCTGCCAACTGCGCCATCACGTCCAGCAACTCCACATCGCCGCCATCCAAGCAGCGCACCCGGGCGGCAGGCACCCAGCGCCAATGAGCCGGCAGCATCTCCAACATCGCGCGCTGCTCCGGCCAGAGCTCGACCACCACCAAAGGCAGATCAAACAGCTGCTGGATGGAGGTCCACCACGCCTCACGGGATGCTCCCAAGACCACCGCCATTCCCCCCTGCGGCTTAGCCGTCCAGTCCCGGAATTGAACCAAGGGAGTCCAGCCTTCGGGGCTGGTGGCAATGAAACGGATTTCCCGCGCGCTGCCGCCTGCGGCCCAGCGGCGGGTCACCCCCACCAATGGAAAAAGACCGGCCGCACGCATCAGCCGGTCAAATTCCTCCACGCCCGCCAACGTCTCCTGATCCGTGAGAGCCGCCACGCGAAATCCGCGCTCCTTCAGGGCTTTGACCAGGTCAGAGACAGCCGCGGTAGACTGCAACAGCGAGTAGCCGGATGCGAGGTCGGTCAGCGGGGCGTCCATCATCTCAACCCTGCCGCGAATTACGCTCGCGCTTGCGCTGATGCGGATCCAGCGTGGCCTTGCGCACCCGGATGTTCTTCGGGGTTATCTCCACCAATTCGTCCGATTTGACGTATTCCAAGGCCTGGTCCAAGGTCAGGGTGCGCGGCGGTGTGAGCCGGATGCCCTCTTCCGCGTTGGCGTTGCGCATGTTGGTTACATGCTTTTTCTTGCAGACGTTAATCTCCAAGTCGGTGGGGCGGCTGTTCTCCCCCACCACCATCCCCGCGTACACCGGGGTGCTCGGGCCGATAAACAGCACGCCGCGCTCCTGCGCATTGTCGAGCGCGTAAGAGGTGGCCGTGCCGGTCTCGATCGCCACCAGCGCCCCGCGGGGCATCTCCTCAATAGCTCCCGAATAGCGCTCATAGCCTTCGAAGAGATGGTTCATAATCCCGTATCCGCGCGTCTGGTTGATGAACGACGATCGAAAGCCCAAGAGGCCCCGAGCCGAAATGACAAATTCCAGCCGGGTCTGATTGGGACCCGCCTGCCCCATAGCTGTCATGGTGGCCTTGCGGGGACCCAACAGTTCCATAACCGCGCCCACATATTCATCCGGCACATCCAAGAACAACCGCTCCATCGGCTCCATCAGGCCCTGCTCGGTTTCGCGCAGAATCACCTCGGGTTTGGAGACCTCCATCTCATAGCCCTCGCGCCGCATTTCTTCCAGCAAGATCCCAATATGCAGCTCGCCGCGGCCCGAAACCCGGAAGACTTCGGCGTCCTCGGTATCCTCCACGCGCAAAGCCACGTTGCGCTCCTGCTCGCGATAGAGGCGCTCGCGTAAATGCCGGGACGTCACATATTGTCCTTCCTGCCCGGCGAAGGGACTGGTGTTGACCCCGACCAAGATGGTAAGCGTCGGCTCGTCCACCTTCAGCGGCGGCAAGGCTTGCGGGTTTTCCGGATCGGTGATGGTATCGCCGATGGTGACGCTGGCCAAGCCAGCCAGGGTGATAATGTCTCCGATGGTGGCCGACTCCAGTTCGGTGCGCTTGAGCCCAATGCGTCCAAACAACTTCGACGGCCGCACCTTCTCCACATCCCCGTCGGCGTGGGCCACCGCCACCATCTGCCCAGCTTTGATGCTCCCTTGCCGCACCCGGCCGACAGCCAAACGGCCCACATATTCGTCATGATCCAAGGTCGTGACCAAGATTTGCAGGGGCCCCGTCTCGTCACCGCTTGGGTGGGGACAGTATTCAAGAATGGCATCAAAGAGGGGTTCCAGATTGCCCTCCATGTTCAACTCCGGTGTGGTCGAGGCGACTCCGGCCTTGGCCGAAGCATACAACACCGGGAATTCCAACTGCTCGTCGGTAGCCTCTAAATCAATGAACAGCTCCAGCACCGCTTCGTGTACCTCTTCGGGCCGGGCTCCTTCGCGGTCCATCTTGTTCAGAACCACGATGGGCCTAAGCCCGGCCTGCAAGGCCTTTTGCAACACATAACGGGTCTGCGGCATGGGGCCCTCGTGCGCATCCACAATCAGAAGCGCGCCATCCACCATGCTCAAAATGCGCTCCACCTCGCCGCCGAAGTCGGCGTGGCCGGGCGTATCGACGATGTTAATCAACACATCCCGGTACGTGACCGCCGTGTTCTTGGCCAAAATGGTAATCCCGCGTTCCCGCTCCAAATCGTTGGAATCCATCACCCGCTCTCCCATTTGACTGGGATCGCGGAAGGTTCCGCTTTGCTTCAACATGCCATCGACCAGGGTGGTTTTGCCGTGGTCAACGTGCGCAATGATGGCGATGTTGCGAATATCGTGACGCTGCATGGGACCTAAGACCCTCCATATCTATTCCGCCAAACCAGATGTGCTATGGTTTAAGATGCCCACCATTTCTCGAAATCTCTGGCCCCGCGCCTCAAAATTTGTAAACATATCGTAGCTGGCTGCTGCGGGCGACAACAGCACCACGTCGCCCGGCCGCGCCGCTTGGCTGGCTGCCAATACTGCGTGATCGAAACCGTCTGCGCGGATCACCTCGATGTCGGTATGGCGCTTGACGACCTCAACGATGGCGTCCTGGATGTCGCCGAGAGCCACAACCGCACGCACCGTGCTGCCGCGGAGCGCCTCGCCTAATGTATCATAATCAAGCTTCTTGTCGTAGCCGCCCAAAATTAGGACGATGGGCGAACGAATCGCATTGAGCGCCGCCATGGTCCGATCCGGTGCGGTAGCGATGGAGTCATTAATATAGGATACACCACCGACCTCCCGGACAAATTCAAGACGATGCGGCACGCCCGCGAAAGTCTCCAGTACGTCGCCCACCGCGCGCAAGTCCCCGCCGGCAGACGCCACAATGGCGATAGCGGCCAGCGCATTGGACACGTTGTGCTCGCCCAAGAGCTTCAACTGGGTTCGGGCTACCACCGGCCGACCGCCTTTTCCGCCCCGCCACCACAACTGGCCATCCAAGAGGTAGGCGCCGTGCGCGATTTCGTGGTTCATGGAAAAGAATACCCGCCGCCCTTCGTGATCCTCCAGAAGGTCCAGAACCTCGGCGTCGCCGTGGGGCAGCACCGCCCAGTCTTCTTTGGACTGATAGCGCAAGATGTTGGCCTTGGCGTTCTTGTAATCCCGATAATCGCGGTGCACGTCCAAGTGGTTGGGCCGAATGTTGAGCAAGGCGGCGCCATGGGGGCTTTGCCGGACCAAATCCAGTTGGAAGCTGGACAGCTCCAGTACCACCCAACTGTCCTGATCGATCTCGGCCAGCCGCGGCAGCAGAGGCTGGCCGATGTTGCCGCCGACAAACACGGGCCGGCGGCCATCTCGGCGCAGAGACTCTCCCACCAGCGTGGTGGTGGTGGTCTTTCCAGCCGACCCCGTAATGCCAATCACCGGCGCCGGGCAGTGCGTCATAAACAAATCCGTTTCGCAGGTGAACCGTACCCCGCGCTGGCTGAGCCGATCCAGTTCGGCACCGAACTTCTTCATACCGGGCGTGAGATAGACCGTGGTGACAGCGGAGCGTTCCAATGCCGTCAAGTAATCTGCGCCGCCATAGACGGCCACCCCTGACGCGATCCCCATCTCGGCCAGTTCGGCCTCAATGGCCTCCTTGGGACGCCGATCAAACACGGCCACTTCCGAGCCTTCTCCTAACAGAAATGGAACCAGGGGCCGGTTGTTCACACCCAGCCCCACAATGCCAATCAATTCAGAAGACGCCATCCTTCAGTCATTCCCCCAGTAAACGTTCCATCCGATCCAAGCCTTCCGCCAGCCGCTCCATGGATGTCGCATAGGACATGCGGAAGTGGTCGCTTACGCCGAACCCGCTGCCCGGCACCACCGAGACGCGGGCATCCTCCAGCCATAATAACGCCAAATCGTCGGCGTTGTTAACCACTCGTCCGCCAATCGTCCGTCCCAATAGTTGAGACATATCCACCCACAGGTAAAACGCGCCCTTCGGCTCATTGACTTTGAGACCAGGCATGTCTTGGATGCGCGACACCGCGTAGCGGCGGCGCCGGTCAAACTCCCGGCGCATTTCCTCCACCGGCTCTTGAGGCCCGGTGATGGCCGCTTCAGCGGCGGCTTGCGAGATCGAGGACGGGTTTGACGTGCACTGCGATTGCATGTTGGCCATGGCTTGAATAATGTGGCGGGGGCCTGCCGCGTATCCAATACGCCACCCCGTCATGGCATAAGCTTTAGACACCCCGTTGATGACCACCGTGCGTTCGCTCATGCCTGGCATGGACGCAATCGACACTGCTTCCATCCCATCATAAACCAGCCGCGCGTAGATTTCGTCCGATATCACCCACAGGTCATGCTCCACCGCAAAAGCCGCGATTGCCGCCAAATGCGCTCGGCCGATGACGGCGCCCGAGGGGTTGGATGGCGAATTGAGGATCAACCCCTTGGTGTGAGATCGGAGGGCCTTTTCCAAATCTTCGACCCGCAGTTCGCCCTGGTGGCTGGGATCGATGTCCACGAGTTGGACGTCGCCGCCCGCCAACCGGATTTGTTCCGGATACGTCACCCAAAACGGCACCGGCAACAGCACGCCGTCACCGGGGTTGGTCAGCGACAGCACCGCGTTGTAAAGCGAGTGTTTGGCGCCCACGGAGACCAATATTTGATCGGCCCGGTACTCGAGGCCCGTGTCCGCTTTCAGCCGATCCTGAATGGCGGATTTGAGCCGCACGGTTCCCCCCACGGCGGTGTAGCGGGTTTCCCCGCGGTTCATGGCCTCTTGTGCCGCCTGGCGAATGAAAACCGGGGTGTCAAAGTCCGGTTCCCCGGCGGTGAGGTTGACCACGTCCACCCCCTCTTGAATCAAGCCTTTGGTCTTGGCGTCCAAGGCCATGGTTGGCGAAGGGGCCAATGTTGCTACACGGTCTGATAGTTTAATGTCGCTCACTCACGTCCGCCTTTCCGTTTAATCTTTGCGATCAAAGAGGTTGTCACTCCAGAGGTCTTCCAACAGTTCACTCATGCGGTCAGTACAGAGTTCCAAGATTTTTTCGCCCTTCTCACGGGTGCCGTTGCGGCCGTCACCGGTCGTCGCATGACGCAGGGTCTTCTCGTGCAGTCCCACGGCCCGCACCTTGTACTTGGGTGTAAAGGGGTTAAAAGATGCGTCCTCCATCTTGACCAGCGATCCCTTCACCGCCAGCATCACCGAGGTTTCGTCCTCCCCGGCGTGTCCCTGGCCCTCAGTGACCGTCAAGATGTCCCGGCTGTAGTCGAGCCACCAATTAATCAATACCGCCTGACCGCCGTGCTCGGCAATGTCCTCCATGGCCGCATTGAGCCCGGGCGTGTTGCCGCCGTGGCCGTTCATCAATACGATATGCCGGATTCCCCAGCCGAGCACCGCCTTGCCGACTTCCGCCACGTAGCGGGTGAACACATCGGTCGGAACCGACAGGGTGCCCGCGTAATTGGCCAGTTCCCAGGTGTGGCCATAGGGAATGGGGGGCAAGATTAAGAGCCGATCGGGATAACGCGCCTCGAGGGCTTGGCAAAAATGCCAGGGGGCGTAGTTGTCGGTCCCCAACGGCAGGTGCTGGCCATGCGCCTCCACGCTGCCAGTAGGCAGAATGGCAGTGTCGATCGTCCCGAGAAATTGCTCTTTGAACGTTTTGGTCGTCAGCTGTTCCCAGTACATGTCACACGGTGCCCCCTATGTCTTTGGAATCGCGGCGTTCTGGCCGTCTCGCTTGGCTTGGAACCGCACCCGGGTCATCCAACCGCCGACCCGGCCGCTCTCCGCCGCCGTCAGCGCCCCCCATCCTTCTTCTTTCACCTTATCCCACAACCCCAAAGCTTGGGCTGCTTCCATCTTGAGCCTTTGGTTTTCCTTTTCCGCGGGCGTGAGTTCCCGCTTGGGCTTGGGGGCTTTGGACGGATTTTTCTTGGGCTGTGCTTTCAGTGTACCAGTCTGTTTGGCCTTTGGCATAGTTCTCCCACCTTTTCCTCCATCTGCCGTTATTTTGCCCAAAGCAGCGCGGTAGGTT
This sequence comes from Bacillota bacterium, assembly GCA_021798975.1. Taxonomy (GTDB): domain Bacteria; phylum Bacillota; class Sulfobacillia; order Sulfobacillales; family Sulfobacillaceae; genus Sulfobacillus_B. Next base: position 16,778 of record JAJZBJ010000030.1, read on the forward strand.
TAAATGGCGATCATCAGCAAGATGAAGAGAATATAAAAGAGTCCTGCTCCCAAAAGTTCAGAGATGTGCAGAATGCCGTCCCGGGACCGGGTCAAAGTCCACAGGCCGGCCAGCCACGCCAACACAGCGGTGATGGCTTGCAAGAGCGAAAGATGCCAGGGTGTCATGAGGAGGCCCAAGGCGGGGACCAAGGATGCCTGAAACGCCATCGCGCCGGTCACGTTCCCTACCGCCAAAGAATCCTTCTTGCGGCGGATCCAAATGATACTGTTGAGGACTTCGGGCAGTTCGGTGGCCAAGGGTGTGACAATCACGGAAATTAAGAAGCCGCTGATGCGGATCCACCCGGTCGCACGCTCCAAGGCCGTCACGAAGAAGTGGGCGCCCACAATCAGTCCCAATAGGGCCACGGCGACTTGCACGATAATGAGAAGCATAGGCGGATGTTGGCGGCTGGACAGATGCAGCGGCTGTTCGGGCGCGCTGGGGTCCTCGTCGAGATGGCCGCCGCGGATGAGCTGCCAGGCGTGAAACACATAAGACAAAACGAGTACAAGGGCAATCCAGGGATGGGTGAAGCGCGGCAAGAAGGCCGCCAAGATGGCCAGGCCAAAGCTCATCAGAAAGAATCTCAAGTCTCCCAAGAGCGCCCGCGGGGATACCTTCAGGCCCTCCTTCTTACGGCCGCTGGCCCAAACCCCGAGGCCAATGATGCTAAATCCCAGCGTGGCCAGCATGAAGGGCGCCCCCAGCACCGCGCCGAGGCCAATCGCCTCCGTTTGGCCCTGCGATCCGGCAATGAAGGCCATCAACGGGACCAGCGTTTCCGGAAGGGCCGTGCCCAACGCCGCCAAGAGGGAGCCCGATACCCCTTCGCCCAGCTGCAGACGAAACCCCAGCCACTCAACCCCGTTGGTAAAATAGTCCGCGGAGAGCACAATCAGAATCATGCCCGCCCCAAGCAGCACCACTAACGACATGAGGACCTCCCGCTACAGTATATGGAGGGACGGGTTATTCAGACCGGGTGAGATGCGGGAACCCCATTTGCCGCTGGGCTTCATACACCGCGATAGCCACGGAGTTGGACAGATTCAGGGACCGGACCCCGGGGGCCATGGGAATCACGCGGCACTCATCCGGGTGAGCCGCCAAGAGCGATTCGGGCAGGCCAACCGATTCGCGGCCGAACACCAACACGTCGTCTGGTCCATACTGGATATCCGAGTAGCGGGTGCCGCCGTGCGACGTAAAGAAGTGGAAGGCGCGGGCACCGGCTTCCGCCAAGGCGCGTTCCACCGCCTCCCAATGGGAATGCACCGTGAGGTCCACCAAAGGCCAATAATCCAGGCCGGCCCGCCGCACATACCGATCGTCCAAGCTGAAACCGAGCGGCTCCACCAAATGGAGCCGCGTCCTGGTCGCCGCGCAAGTCCGCGCAATATTGCCGGTATTGGGGGGGATCTCCGGCTCCACCAATACCACGTGCACTACGCCATCCCCGCCCGCTGGCGCAACAGCTGGAGCAGTTTCTGAGCCACAGGACCCGCCGCACCAGCGCCAATTTGCCGACCGTCCACCCGCGTGATGGGCAGCACCTCCGTCAACGTGCCGGTCAGAAACAGTTCATCCGCCCCATACAGCGCCTCGATCGGGAATGGCTGTTCCACCACCGTCATCCCTGCCCCGCGGGCTAACTCGATCACCACCTCGCGGGTAATTCCGGGCAGAATGTAGTTCGTCACGGGCGCAGTTTGGATCTCCCCGCCTGATACCCGGAACACATTGGCAGACGTCGCCTCGGTCACGATGCCATCCCGGACGAAGAGCGCTTCATAGGCCCCCGCCTCGATCGCCTTGCCTTTGGCGAGCACGTTAGGCAAGAGGCCGATGGTCTTAATCCACACTTTAGCCCAACGGTCGTCAGCCGTGGTAACCACCGCCACGCCGTTTTGCACCAGGTCCGCGCGGATCGGGTCGACGGGACGCACCCACATGAGAACGGTTGGGGCGATGGTACCCGCCGGCGGCGGCGCGTGGCTTCTGCGCTGCGTACCCCGCGTAATTTGAATGTAGAGCGCCGCTTCTTCTGTCTTGACATCGCCGACCAGCCGGTCGCGGGCCTCCGTCAATTCCTGGTCCGACACGCCGCCCACGCCAATACCGGCCAGACTGCGATGCAGCCGGGCTAGATGCCGCTCCCATTCGAACGGCTTGCCGCGATATAGATGGACAACCTCATATACGCCATCCGCAAAAAGAAAGCCACGGTCGTCGATAGACACCGTAGCTTGTGTCTCTTCCATGTACTGACCATTCAGGTATACCTGCACTGGAAAAGCCTCCTGTTATGTGTCGGGCCTCTGATTTTACAGCCTGCCCAAATGCTCGGCCAAAATTTCGTGAGCCTCTTCGGCCTCGCCCTCCGGAACCCGTATCTCGATGCTTCCGCGTCCCTCTTCGTTGAGTTCCACATTCTTTAGGGTGACCAGCAAACCTTCAGCGGACAATAAGTCTTTGACCTTCTCCGCTACCGCTATGCTCGGTGCAATGTAGACCACCGTCCACACTGGGCACATCCCCCTTTAGTCGCCCGTCTCGGCTGACAACGGACACTGATCGACAGAGAGTTATGGATGCCGGCCCCATTTTCCTGCTTCTGTCGAGATTTTCGTTAAAATTCCATCGGAACATCGATTTTTTGATGATCCTGCCCCGGTTCGGCTGCGCTGTTCTTGAGATAGGACAGCACCGCCGCCACAAGAGCCAAAACAGCCAGAATCAATAACGAATAACGCATGGTCGGCACCCATGGGGCACGGGGTCCTCCCTCCAGCCGGCCTCCGTACGCAACCAAAAACCCAGCCATCAACGTACTGGAAATCGCAGTGCCAAAGGCCATGCCCAACGACCGGGACATATTGAGAATCCCGCCGCCTACGCCGAGGCGCGCAAACGGCAAAGCCCCCATGACGGAACTATTGTTGGGCGGCGTGAACATGCCAAGCCCCACGCCCACCAGCAACAGACCGACGATCAAGAGAATCAGGTCAGCATGAAGCGCGATCACCACACCCAAAAGCCCGGCCCCCAGCGCACTCACCGCCATGCCTCCCGTCGTCAGGAGCCGCGAGCCATACCGATCCGCCAGCCCCCCCGCTTGCGGCGAGACCACCGTCATGCCGATGGGCACAGCGGTCAACAGCAACCCGACGACGGCCGAGGGGAATCCGCCCACGCGCTCGAAGAAAAACGGCATCAAGAACAGCACACCGAACATCACTAAGTAGCTGAGCATGCCCGTGACATTCCCCATGGTGAAGACAGGGATTTTGAACAGCCGAACATCCACCAAGGGCGCCTTGTACCGCTTTTCCCGCGCAATAAAGGCCCATAGCAAAGCGGCTGTCGCGACAAAGAGTCCAATCACGGCGGGCGAAAGCCAGCCGATGTGCGGCGCGATGGTCACAGCCATCATCAATGCCACTAGAGCGGGGCTGAACAATAACGCGCCCCACCAGTCGAAGCTGGCCTTGGCTCCCGCCTGCGCCATCTTGTCCTTGGGCAGAATCAGGGCAGCCATAATGGTGCCGATAATGCCCACGGGGACGTTGACATAGAAAATGGCGCGCCAGCCGAAGAGGCCAATGAGCGCGCCACCCACTGCCGGCCCTACCGAGAGCCCCACAGCCTGAGCCGAACCTTGGAATCCGATCGCCCGTCCCCGCACATTGGGCGGAACCGTAGCGGTAATAATGGCCACCGAGTTGGCCTGCAACATAGCAGCGCCGGCGGCTTGGAAAACCCGTGCGACAATCAAGAAACCCATGCTGGGTGCGGCGCCGCAGGCGGCAGAACCGATAATGAAGACCACAAACCCAAATGTATACAAGGGCCTCCGGCCCAGCATGTCGGCCAAACGGCCAAATAACGTCAAAAGCGTCGCCAACGTTAACAGGTAGGAAATCAACACCCACCCCGTAATGGTGGCCGTTGCGTGATAAAAGTGCGACAAGTCCGGTATTGCCACATTCACGATACTGGCATCCACCGCGGCCATGAATGCGCCGATGCAGACTGTCCCGACAACATACCAGATGTAGTTTGGTCGGGACGTGAACTTGGCCGACGGCAACGACTGCCACAACGCCCGCACGCCTTCGGTTCGGACGGTGTCGCTCGGCACTGTCATCCCTCCCCAAGACATAAAATAACGGGATTCCACCGAAACGCATCCCTTTGGCATCATTATCCCATCACATGCCTGAGAAATCTACCAGCTTTCCCGATGGGCCTCATCGATTTCCCGAATGGATTGGTTTTCTGCGTCCCTTCGGTTAAGCTTATGCTCTGATAAAGCAGTCCGGGAGGGATCGCCATGCCGTTTGACGCCTTGGCCATGCGTGCCGTGGAAGCGCGCTGGCGCCGGGACCTCATCGGCGCCGTGTGTGTCAAAGTCCAGCAGTCGGGAGACCGACTCCTCCTGACCCTCAAAACCCATGCGGGCACCGTACAGGTCCTGGTCGTCTTGCAGCCGGGCATTCAACGGTTGCATCGCACCTCCCGTCAGACGCTCGCAGACAAGCGCCCCGTATTCCCCTGGCTTCAAAAAATTGTTCCCTTCGTGCTCGAGGATATCCATGTTCCGCCCTTTGAACGGGTGATGGAGTGGCGCATTCAGTCGCGCGACGATTGGGGACAAGACCTGCCCGGACGCCTGGTGATTGAATTGGCTGGCCACCTCACCAATGTGGTATTGGTCGATGACGCAGGCCTGGTCGTCGACGCGTGGCGGAAAGTGCCGCCAGGACGGCCGGGACGCCACGTCTGGCCGCGCCTTCCCTATCAACCGCCACCGCCGCTGATGAATCCGCTCGACCTCCGCAACGCCGCCGATCTCCCGCCATGGGCGCGCCGCTGGCTTGAGGACGGACACGATTGGGAGACCTTGGAACAGGATTTCCAGAACGGATTCCCCGACTCCGGCTGGATTCTCACCAACCCCCAGAACCAGGAGGTGTGGGTCTACCCGGTCCCGGGCTATCAGGGACAACCAGCCCAAAACTTCGAAGAAGCCCTGGATATCGTTTTTCAGGATAAAGAGCGGCGCCGCCAACGGGATGCCCTGGTAAAGCAGGTCACGGCGGAAGTGGAAAACCGGATCGGCCACCTCACCGCCAAACTGTCCCAATACCAGCAGGATCGGCTCGAAGATGGTGCCAAGGATAAGGAATGGGGCGACCTGTGGCTAACCTACCAGTACGCCTTTAAGGCCGATCCAAGTCTCGGCGCATTCACCGTCACAGGATTCGACGGCGAACCCAAGACCCTGGTGCTGGAGGAAAACCAAACGCCGGCCGATGCCGCCGCCCTAGCCTATCGCCGCTACAAGAAGGCTAAAGCGCGGCAGGAAGCGCTGGACCGCCTCATCCCGATCTTGCAATCCGAGCGGCAAAACCTGCAGAGGCTCTTGCAGCAAGTCGGGGAGGACCATCCCCTGGACTGGTACAAAACCCAGCTCAAGGCGACGGCCCTGGCCAAAACAGACCAAAACCAACGGCTGCCCTACCGGCGGTTTCACAGTCTCCACGGACTCGAAATCCTGGTCGGCCGCAACCGCGACGAAAACGCGAAGCTCACATTTCAAAAAGCCCGGCCTGACGACATTTGGCTGCACGCGAAACAAGCCCCCGGATCCCATGTCATCTTGGCCACCGGTCGAACCAATCCCGACTTGGAGGATCTATTGGACGCGGCTGAACTCGCCGTGTTTTTCTCCAGCGCGCAGGACTCCTCCTCCGTCCCGGTCGACTACACACGCCGCAAGTTTGTGCGAAAGCGGCCCCACGCGGAACCCGGGCAAGTGCTGTATCAGCGGGAAAAGACCCTCTACATTACCCCAAACCCGGATAGGCTGAGGCGGCTCGGGGCGATTAGTGAAAAATTGGCCGAGAGCTAATCGCTTCGGCCAACCGGCAAACCAAGCCCTCGGGACCGGACCCGCCGGCTATGACTTCGGCCGGGTGAGGGGCAATCCCTCTTGGCACAGCGGACAATGGTCCGCATTCCAATTGGGAATGTTGCCGACCTTTAAGAGCGCAGTCAGAGGCTCCTCGAACGCCAGCGGTCCGTGACTCCGGTCCACGAACGCGCCCACGCCGGCCACCTCTCCCCCGGCCCCTTTGACCGCCGCAATCACCTTGGCGACGGAGCTGCCGGTCGTGACGGCATCCTCGACCAACACCACCCGTTCCCCCGGCTCGATCCGGAAGCCGCGTTTGAACGCCATGCCGCCGTCGCCATCCTTTTCCGCAAACAGCACCCGGGACCCCGGCCAGTGCCGTGCGACAGCAAAGGCGGGGATGATGCCGCCCACGGCCGGCCCAATCACGGTCTGCACGTCCAACGACGCCAACCGCTCTGCCAGAGTCTTAGCCCAGGGCTCCAGCATGTCGGGGTGCTCGGTCAGGCGCGCCAGCAAGAAGAATTGATCGCTGTGCCGGCCGGTCGTCAACAGAAAGTGCCCCTTCAAATAGGCGCCGGTTTGGGTCAGAGAATCCCAGGCCGCCTCGTCGCTCCATGTCCCCATCGCCATTCATCTCCCCTCCCTATCCCTTATCCCAATCGCTCCAAAAATTGTTCGAGGGCGCGCTTGGGGCTGTCCGCCTCCGAAATGGGACGGCCGACCACGAGGTCGGTGGCGCCGGCAGCTTTGGCCTGATCCGGCGTGAAGACGCGTTTTTGGTCCCCCGCTTGGGTATCCGGAAGCCGGATCCCCGGCACCACGATTCGGGCCCCCGGCCAGATGGCCTTAATCGCCCGGGCTTAGCAGGCGGAGGCCAACACACCCGCCAATCCGGCCCGCATGGCGGTGCGTGCAGACGCTTCCGCCAACCCATCCACCGGGGTCTCGATGCCCACTTGCTGCAGCGCTGCGGCATCCAAACTGGTCAAGACCGTGACCGCCACAAGGGACAACTGGCCGCCGGAAGACCCCCGTGCCGCCTCCAGCATATCGAACCCGCCGGCTGCATGCACTGTCAGCAGTTCGGCGCCCAAATCACTGACCGCCTCCACGGCCCGGGCCACAGTGCGCGGGATGTCGTGGCACTTGAGATCTAAGAAGATGTGGTAGCCGCGGTCGACTAAATCCCGCACGAAGTCCGGCCCTAAGCGGTAAAACAGCTCCATGCCCACCTTAATGTCCCGATGGGGTGCAATGGTCTTGAGCAGCCGCTCGGCCGCTGGCAGTTCCGGCACATCCAGCGCCACCCACAACTTTATGCCCATCCGTTCTCCTTCCTGGACGGCAGCGCCGCCCCGACCGCCTCGCGTAAGGAGGCAAAACCATACGTCTGCAGCACCTTGGGCAGGGCATCGATAATTTCCAGCATCCGCTCTGGGTGCTGGAAGGTGATCG
>JAJZBJ010000031.1 GCA_021798975.1 Bacillota bacterium
ATGAATGGTTTTCAGGCGCCAGTAATCCTCTGCCTGGACGGGACGCTTGACCTTTGCTGTTGCCATAGCACACCTCTTTCTGATGACGTAGGAAAGAGCCGGTCTGACATAAATCCGGCGTGCACGGAAGTTGTCCGCGATGGTTCTTCTTCAATTGTACTGGCAGATCCTGGCCCCGGCCACCGGTTCGTCAGAGTTTTTCGGCAGCGGGCGATAGATAGCCCGGCAAATCTTCCGCGGCAGGCAATAAAAGACCCCGTCCTGCGAGCCTGGCTCGGGACGGGGTTGGTGATGCAAAGAACCCTAGAAGTCGACGTTGTAGGGATCATAGTCAATGGCCCGCCGATTCGCGTCCAGCGCGGCGATGCGATCCATCTCCTCGGCCGACAGGGTGAAGTCGAAGACCTCGGCATTCTCTTGGATGCGCTCTTGGTGGACCGACTTCGGGATGGTGATGACATCCTGCTGCAAATCCCAACGCAGAATAACCTGAGCCGGGGTCTTGGCATGTTTCTCGGCGATCTCCCCGATCACCGGGTCGGACAGCACCTCCCCGCCTCGAAAGAGGGGGCTCCACGCTTCCAACTGGATTTGATTAGCACGGCAAAACTCCAAGAGACGCCGCTGCGTGAGCAGCGGGTGGAATTCCACCTGGTCCACCATCGGCTTGATGTCGCTGTGGTCCATGACATCCTGAAGGTGCTCCGGCATGAAGTTGGCGACCCCGATGGCCCGGACCCGTCCGTCGCGGTACAGCTTTTCCAACGCGCGCCAGGTCTCCAAATATTTCCCTGGCACGGCCCAGTGAATCAGGTACAGGTCAAGGTAGTCCAACTGAAGCTTCTTCATGCTCTCGTCAAAGGCCGCCAAGGTGGTATCGTATCCTTGGTTGGCGTTCCAGACCTTGGTCGTGACAAAAAGCTCATCGCGGACGATGCCGCTGTCTTTGATGGCTTGTCCGACGCCTTCCTCATTGCGATAGACGGCGGCGGTGTCGATGTGGCGATACCCCGTCTCGATGGCCCAGCGCACAGCCCGCTGCACTTCCTCGCCATCGGCAGCCATCCACACGCCGAGTCCCAGCCAGGGCATCTTCACACCATTATGCAATGTTGCTGAATCCGTTAATCCCGTCATGAGCGTCTCCTCGCCTCTTGTCGTACCTTCCCCAAACACGGAGGGCCACTCCGATCATACCCGATCGCCCGGCCAGTCATCGACTGCCCGCCCGACGTCAAGAACCACCCCCGCTGTATCCGAGGGTGGTCCGGGACCTAGGGACAGCCCGTTATTGGGCTACCGTCCAGCGGTTGGAGACCAGGCCCGCCTGACTCGACACCACCCGCCCGGTCTTGAGCGCGATGGAGACCGTACGCTTCTGGTTTTCCACCGTCACGTACGCGTACTGGCCGGAGGGATCGACGGCCAGGCCGCTGAGCCGCGCCATGGATCCCACCGGAATGTCCTTGGCAAAACGATTCGATACGGCATTGTAGACCATCACGTTGCCGCTAAACGACGCCGCATACACTTGCCGCCCGGACGGCGCCACCGCCAGCTGCATGAATCCGCCCATCGAGCCCATCATGTTATTCATACTGAAGCCGCCCCCCTCGGCGCGCTGCACGGTCTTCACAATGTGCTTGCTCAGGGTGTTGACGATGGTCATGTCGCCGTTGGTCCAATCAGCCAGCCAGAGCGTGTGGTGCTGGGGATCGTAGACCGAGTCCTCGATGTGGCCCACCGCGATCGACCCGGCGACGCGGCCTGTGGTCAGGTTGATGATGCGGGTCGTCGCGGCCGCATTGCCGGATAGGTAAGCATTGGGCCCCGCCACCGTGAGCGCGTTCCCGCCTTGGTCAACCTGCCAAACCTTCTTCAGCGAGGGCAGCGCATAGGCCGTCACATTATTGGCTCCCAAAAGCAGCAGCAAGTGGCGGGCCGGTGCGACCACGGCCGTGCGGTCCCCCATGGGACTCATAAACATCCGCGTGACCTTGTGGGAAGACAGGTTGACCACGTAGGTCTTCCCCGCCAGCGTGGGAACGTAGGCCAGGTTCCCAAGCACGGCGGATTGGAATGCGTTGGCTCCCATCGTCAGAGGAACCTGCCACGTCATCTTCTTGCCGATACGATCGATATAGAACGTCCCGTTTCCGCTGCCCATGGCGGCGCTGGTGGCAGCGCCAACCAACACGTCGCCGGGATTCCCCCGCAGCAGGCCCTTCGGCATGGACTTCATCTGCGATGCCGGAACACGGTGCACCATCGACTGAGATGCTGCCGCCACCGTTCCGAAGCTCGCCAACACCATGCCCACAGCTGTCACCGGCGCCATCCAGCGCCATCGGTTTGTCTTGTTCATCTTGGGTTCCTCCCTGCTCTTCTGGCGATTCCTAGCATCAATCACTATACTACATATTGTAGTGTATAAACCTCCCTGACCAGCCTGTCAAGGGACTTGCACCTTTTCTACCAATGGCACCAAACCAGCAGTCCTTCCGTGAGCGTCACCAACACGGCACCAAGCGACAGCCCGAGACGAATCGCGAGACTAGAGGGCGGCCAATCCGGAGTCTGGTGCGTTTCGAGATAGTGCAGGCGGGCATCCAGAGCTCCGGCCAATCCCACGTAGGAGACCGACTCCGTGTTGGCCCCGACCGCCGCTTGCAGGGCTGTCAAGAGGGGTAGGTCGTCCCCCTGGCAGGCAGCCAAAGCCCTTTTGTCCGCGTTAATCTCGCGCTGTACCAAATACCGTGGGTACAGCACCCCAAGTCCTAGAGGCCGGAGGGCGTCCGACAGGACTTTGAGAATCACCTGCTGCAGTGGATCCCGAACCTGGGCATGCAGCGCTTCGTGAAACAGGACTGCCCTCTGGGCTGCCGGGTCCAGGGTAATCCAGAGGCTCTCAGAGATCGCCACCCGACACCGCAGCAAACCCCATGTCAGGGCATACCGCTCTCCCTCGTCAGAAACCAAGTACCAGTCCGCGGTCTGGGTGAGTGTGCGGGGCAGGTCCTGCGACAACGGACGAAGCCGGGCCGCCAGCGCTATGGACATGCGTCGCTGCTGGGCCCGATAGCTGGCAATCCCCAAACCGACGCGATACCAGAAAAGACACAGCGCCAACCCCAGGATGAGCGCCACACCCCACAGCCATGGTGCGACCATGGCGCGTCCAGGCATCGCCGAGGCCCACACGATATGCCGCAGCACACTGACAAACCCAAAGGTCAACGCCCCCACCACGACGGCGGCCCATGCGAGCCCCGCCAGCAGGTACACGTGCGATGACCACCAGTCTCTGGCCCTCATGACGGCCTTTCTCGCGAACGACGCTCCTGCAACAGGCGCTCCAGCTTTTCGATGGCGTCGGGCCGAACCCGATCAATAGCTTCCACAAAGTAGGCCAAGCCCGCCTCGTCGTCGTGCGATAAGAGATCCATGGCCGCATGGGCGGCCGTCGCTTTGGCTATGGCCTCAGACAACTGCGCCTCATAGACGTAGCGGCGGCGGGTGCCGTTGCGTACTAAACGGCCCTGCGCCACCAGCCGGTTCAACACCGTTTGGACTGCATTCAGGGAAATCTCCCGTTCCAGACGGAGCTGCTCCGAGACGTCGGAGGCACTGATCGGGCCATGCTGTTGGACGATGCGGAGAATCTTCTCCTTGAGTCCGCCTTTCTCCATCCGGCTCCCCCTTTTCTACGAATTGTAGGAAAACGGGAAGTGCCTGTCAACGGACCGGGGGTCTTCTCGAGAGGAGCAGGGGTACAATGGATCCATAGAAAGAAACAGGGAGGCTGGCAACGTGACCGGTGTACGCTGGGGTATCTTGGGGACCGGATGGGTGGTGGAGAACTCGTTCATGCCGGCGATTCGGGAGCTTGGCCCCACCCACGTGGTCCGGGCCGTAGCTAGCCGCACCGCGGCTCAGGCCCGCGCCTTTGCCCGCCAAGAAGGCATCCAGGACGCTGTGGAAGGATACGAGAGTCTTCTCGAGCGTCCCGATATCGATGTGGTTTACGTCGCTCTCCCCAACCACGTGCATGAAAAATGGACCATCCGGGCTCTCGAGTCGGGAAAACATGTCCTGTGCGAAAAGCCGCTCGGCATGGATCCCGCATCAGTCGAGCGCATGATTGACGCCGCCGGCATCTCCAACCGGTATCTCTGGGAAGCCTACGCCTTTCTCTTTCGCTCCCAAACCGCCCACCTGTGCACCTTGGTGCAAAACGGGGCTATCGGGGATTTGACCAAGATAGACAGCACTTTTTTCACAACCATTGCGACCGTCAATTACCGCTGGGAGGCATCTATGGGCGGCGGTGCGCTGTATGACCTGGCCGTCTATCCCATCCGTCTCGCCGACCTCTGGTTCCAACATGCCGAGCGCGCCAGCACCGTCTCCACCATGCGCGGTACGGTGGACGTCGAGTCATCCGGGCAAGTGGCCTATCAACGGGGACGGGTGCTGGAGTTCACCGTAGGCCTGGACCACCCCTACCGAACATCCGCCACGCTGTGGGGCACGCGCGGCCGTATCGAAGTCGCGAGTCCGTACCATCCGCAGCCCACGGACCTCTTCACCCTATTCGACAACAGCGTCCACCCATTGCAAGCGGCCCAGCACACGGGAACGTTCCAAGCCATGCTGGCCCACATCGGAGACGCCATCCAGGAGCGGCAGGCTCCTCAGTATCTGGCCGATGGGTCATCGCGACGCGTGAGCTCGATCCTCGCGATGCTGCGCGGCCACCGGGTGGCGCGCCCCGAATCTAAACACCCCTGAAACGGCTCCCTGAATTTGAGACCACAGCGGACCTCAACCCTGTTCGCAGTTTGCTCGATGATGTAGATAGAGAACGAATAAGATACCGATAATCCCATAGAGGACAACCGTCAAAGCCGTGATTGCGGTCGGATGATTGCTGGCCTGAACCCATAGCGGGGTGGTCATTGGTCCCACCATGTAACTCCCGTTGTGAATGCCATATCGGGAAAAGAGGATCGCCCACGTCTCAAAGACTTTCGCAATGATGAATCCCAAAACCATCCCAAAGATGGCACCCCACAACACGTCACCAGTCTTGGCCATGGTCTTCCACCACCCTTCTCCGCGATTCACCGCGGAACCCGTTCATGATGCTCCTCAGACCATTTCTCTGCGGCCCACGGTTACCCGGTGGATGAGCCAACCGCCAAGTCCGATGAAACCGGCAGCGGCGGCGATGGGCCATGCATGGTCGACGCCGATGGCCACGGTGGGGCCGAAGGGCAGGATCGGAGACTGCTTCGCCTCTAACGCGCTCCCCCAGGGGTACGCAGTGTAGAACTGCAGAAGCGGCCGCACCGCCCACCGCACGATCGCGGCCTCAACGAGAACGAGAATGCCGAACGCGATGGACCGGCGCCGCACGCACGCGCCAATGAGTTCGATGAGGATGCCAAACGCCCCAACGAGGCCCCAGCCGAGCGCCACCCCCATGGCAAACCAGACCTCAAGAAAGGCCGGCGGTGCGGGCGTCATCGAAAGCCACAGCACCGCCACCCAGGCGAAGCCCACGGCCCAGAGCCAGGTGAGACGGCGGACGATCCCCAACGGCGTTCGCGGCGTCTGCACTGCCGCCAAGAACACGAGAGCTTCCACCAGCAACACCAGACCGAGGGCCGTCAATACGTCGAAAGAAACCGGCTCACCGTTCCGTCCCCAGCCGCCGCGAATGCCCAAGACCAGGGTGGACGCCCAGAGGGCGGCATTATCCACGAGGACAGCCCGTTTCCAGGCGGTCCCCCGCAGGCCGTGGACTGGAACCACGCTCCGCTGACAAACGGCGAGTCGCATCTCGCACCCCCTCAATAGTGGGTGTGACACCGCTACGGATAGAAACGCCAGTATAAAGGGTTCTGTTTCACCTCCACCTCTAGCAAAGCCAGAAGCCTTCGGTGTCGGCAAAACCGGCTCCCCGCAGCCAAATCCCTATGCGATCTCCGACGACGGGCGCGCGGCCAGAGTTATCATGGTCACTCACCGACCCTGTTGATAGTGGCGATAACATTCTCCATCAATGTCCACGATTCCCACGTAGGGGAGGCCACTCTTCTCAATGACCTTGTTGGAAGCCGCGTTGCGCACCAGCGACACGGCATTTACGGCCGCCGTGTCCGTCTGCGAAAACAAATATGCGACCAAGGCTCGAACCGCTTGGGTGGCGTAGCCCTGGTTCCGGAAACGCTCCGCCACCGCGTAGCCGACCTCCCGATTGGGGTGTGGCAGGTCGTCCTTAATCCCCGTGCCACACCATCCGACAAATTGGTCGGTTCCGCGCACCGTAATCGCCAGAATTAGCCGCATATCGCCGATGTGCCCCCCGCCGGCGACCGCCGCCAGAAACCGTTTGGCTTCGGGAATTTCATCCTCAACGAGCCACTGCCGCCGTTGCTCCTTAGGCAGGTCCCAATCGGGCAAAAACTCGAGCACGGCCCTGTCCTGGGTTAACGCGTAAAGGGCATCGAGATCGTCCAGCCGGAAAGGCCGAAGGACGACATCGGCCGCTTCGATGCGGAGGCCCTGGTCCATCGTGCCATCAATCCTCCTCGAGATACGTCAGGGTTGCCGCCGGCAATCCCTGTCACTGTATGTTATAGATCTCTGCCGTAGCGCGCCTAAGACGAGCGCCGGGCTTCGTTGAAGGTCCAATGAACCACCCCGCTGGCGGAGGTCGCCACGCGCAGAGGAATCCCCAGGGAACGAAGGGCCGGCATCACCGCGCTGAGGACAAAGACATCGCTGTCGTCAGGCGCCGGGGCCCACCGCACATAGCCCATGCGATGACCGTTGACAAGAATCGGGACGACGTGTGTTCCGGACGGTCTGGCCATCGCCCCATGCAGCGCCCTAAAGTGCGGAGCGGTCACGGCCAGACGCATGACGGCGCCGCGCGGGTTTATGGGCCATTGTACGCTAATGCCATTGGGGACCGCGTTCGCCAAAGTCGTGCCCGATATCCAAACCGTCCCTTGATGCACCCACAGCATGCCGCTGGATGTCACCGAGCTGTTTCGGGTCAGCTGGATGGTGACAAAAATGGCGCGATAGTTCGGCGCTCCAATGGTCCAGGTGAGCGTCCCGCCATCGGGCTTCCTGGGCGCCAATCCCATTTTCATCCCGAGCCGGCTCAGGGCGTGCAGGGTAGCGGATGCAGGCAAGTAGACAGCTTGTGCACTGGGCCGCCATACCGGAACCCAGGCCACGGGATGCCCATTAATGGCGAAAGTGGCCCCTGACGTTGCCGCAGGCGCCGGGGCCGGAAGCTGAGCCAGGTTTACCGCAATGGCCGCCGGAACTGTAAGCCCTAGGCGCCCCTGATGCCAGGTGCTGCCGACGCCAATATCGCCCAGGAGTTCCCGCACCATCGTCAGGGGTATCCAAGGAACATGATGGTGCATGCGATAGTGCCCGCTGTATCCATCGCTCCCAGGCGGGTTATTCCATGAGTCGGCCGGCACGAATAGGGCATCGAACCCATAATGGGGCGTTATGGACGCAGCGGGTTTTGGGACCGTGCTGGATCCGCACCCCGCCGCGACTAAGGGCAGCGCTGCGAGCAGGATTCGACGCACGACGTTTCGAGGTATCGCCTTCACTTCCTCAGGAGACGGATAGAGGATGCATCAACTCTTCGTGAGCGTACTACAGCGGATCCCGGATTGGAAGAACTTGTCCCCTCGCAAACCCGCTACCAGGCACAACCGAAGCCGATTTCCATGTCCATGGACTCCCGCAACACCGTGAAGGTACCGGGCCGACTGATGGCGTGCACCCGTCCCCAGTCCGCCAAGGCGACGGCGAGCGACGGACGGACAAAGAGCGGCACCCCATCCACGACACACCAGTGTCGCCACTCGGCGTGATCTCTCCAGGTTACGGCGAACCAATCGATGTGGACCAGCGCCCCCACGCCAGGTCGGGGACGGTGGGCCACCCCCCAACCGATCGAATCCGAAGGAAGACGCCAGTCCCGAGGGTGCTGTCCGATCCACACAATCTCCGGCAGGTCCGGCCCCTCCCGGTTCCAACGGTCGTCCTCGCGTGATGCCTTCCCCGTTCGCACGCCATCATCCTCCCTTGCTGGATACAGCATAGAGGCGCTCTTGTGATGCGTCGAGCGAATGCTTATGATGGCATTAATCAAGAAAATCGATAGGACTCTAATCGATGGAACTGCGTCAGTTGGACATCTTCGAGGCGGTTGTGGAGGCCGAGAGCTTTACGGCCGCTGCCGCCCGACTCGGATACGTGCAGTCCAACATTAGCACCAATATGCTCGCGTTGGAGCGGGAACTTGGCGTTCCCCTGTTTGACCGGTTGGGACGCCGTGTACAGCTCACCGCCGCCGGGGCGCGCTTTCTACCCCATGTCCGTCAGATCCGCGAGGTGTTGGAAGCAGCCAAAGCCGCGGCAGCCGACACCGCGCCATCGGGCCGGCTGTTCGTAGGAGCCTGCGAGAGTCCCGGCACCTATCGCCTGCCGGCCCTCATCGCCCGGATGCACGAGACCTATCCCGCGGTGGACATTCATATCCGGGTCATGAGCCCGGGCGAAAAACGCCAAGAGTCCCTCCGCAACGGACGGTTAGATGTGGCGATCGCGCTGGACGACCCCGATGATGCGGCCGAATTCATCAGTGAGGAAGTGCGCCGCGAACCCATTCACCTCGTCATGCGGGCAGACCATCCGTTGGCGAGCACCGATCCCATCGAATGGGACGCTCTGGCTGGATACCAATATCTAGCCACGGAGCCGGGGAGCTACCGCGCCCAGTTCGAGTCACAGCTGCTGCGCCATCAGGTCTTAAACGCGCCCATCGTCGAACTCGTGTCCATCGAACTCATCAAACAATGTATCTTGGCCGGGCTTGGCTACGGCGTGCTGCCGGTGATGACCGTCGAACGGGAAGTGGCAGCGGGAGACATGGTGACGCGCGCCTGGCCGGGTGCGCCCGAATTCATGCCGATGCGGCTGGTCCGCCACAAAAATCATTGGGTATCCCCGGCGCTTCAGGCCTTTTGGAATGTGGTTACCCAATGGAACGCTCCGGCCCATGCGCAACAGTCATCGGGCGTCATATCCTCAAACCAAGAACCGAACCCGTTCGACGCGAAAGCAGGTGCCCTATGACCTTTGGATTTCACATCTCCTATTGGACCGTCTTTCGAGAGGTCGCGCCCTACTTAGCGATCCCGGCAGGAATCGTTCTGTTGCTCTTGATTGGGACATGGGTTACGCGTCGATTGCCGCAGAATGCGATCCGCTACCTATTACTGGGGGTTTTTGCCTTATTCGCGGCCTTCGCATTCATCCTGCCCTTTGGCCAAGCAGGTGCGGGATGGACTTATGAGTCGGGACGGGTTCAGGTGAATACAGGATACGGATCGGTTACGTTCGCGGCGGGGCGCGTGGACGCCCGGTGGGTCACACGCCGCCCTGGCTATCAATTAGCATCGCGTACGGATGGCACGAGTACGGGGCATCTCAACGCCGGCCGCTTCATTCTCGATAACGGACGTCCGGCCAACGTGTTTGAATATCGGGCCGGCCAGACACCGTACCCAGTGCTGGCCTTGTCGTCCAACCGGACGCTGGCCCTGCTGTCCTCCCCCGGAGTCACGCGACTCATGGCCGCGATTCACGCGGGTCCTCTCGCCGGCGGGGGTGCACATACTCCCGAAGGCGCCCCAGCCCCAACCGCGGTGTGGATGGCAGTGGCCATCGGCGTTTTGGGCTTCGGCGCTCAGGCCGCCATGGCCGCGCATTACCGGCCGCGCCTGCCGACCGCTATGGCGGTGCACTTTGGACTGTCCGGAACACCCGATCAAACCGCTCGGACGTCCCGCGCCGTGTATATGGGTCCCAGCATCGGGCTGGGTGTGGCAGTAGTCGGCCTGGTGGTCGCCTTAGGGGCGCCTGCCAACTGGGTTGGCGTGCTGTTCAATATCCCCATTCAGGCATTCATGCTCCTGGCCATGTACTGGCTGTATCGCATGAATCTGAAAATCGCCGCGCGCTGAAGGGTTTAGAACTGCGGGGATATGCCGGAACTCCGCATCAAATGGATGATTTCGATGGCGCGATCGGCCACATGCTCGCGCGCCGACAATAAGGCCTCGCGAGGCTTGGACTGACGGGCGGCGTCCATGGCCGCCCACCACACCCGGCGCAGTTCGGTGCCGACGTTGACTTTGGCAATGCCGCCGCGAATGACGGCGCCGAACAATTCGGCCGGCAAACCGCTCCCTCCGTGGAGCACCAACGGCGCCTGGACGGCGGCATAAATCTCGCCCACCCGCTCCACGTTGATGTCCTTGGCGCTCCGATAGTGGCCATGCTTGCTGCCCACCGCCACCGCCAAGGCATCGATCCCCGCCGCCTCCCAGTATTCCACCGCCTCTTTCACGGTCGTCAAATGTTCCCATTCGGGCGGTTCCCCATCGCGGGCGACGTGACCCACTTCGCCCTCCACGAAGGTTCCCCGCGCCTTGGCGTAACGGACAACCTCTTGGGTTTGAGCGATATTCTCGGAGAGCGGCAACGCCGACCCATCAAACATGACGCCGGGATAGCCTAAGTCTACGGCACGCCGGATATAGTCCAGCCGCTTGGCGTGATCGAGCATCAACGCGACCGGCACGGACGCCTTCTCAGCCATTCCCATCAGCGTCTCCGTGAGAAACTCCCATCCCCAAATGTCCAGGGTTTCCGCCGTCACCTGTAGAATAAATCCCGCCTGGCACCGTTCTCCGGCTTGGATTACCGCCATGGCCATGTCGATGGAATCGATGTTCAGGGCAGGCACCGCTTGATTCGATGCACGGGCGTGGGTGATAAGTTCCTTCGCATTGCCAATCATCGCGTTTCCTCCTCGATTTGTCCGAAAAGTTCGTGGGCCCGGCCGGGTTCAAAGGAGGCGACGCCGAGCGTTTCCACACTCGCGCTGGCGCACGCCATCGCCGCCGGTATCGCCTCCGGCCAAGACTGTCCCGCTTGCAGTTGGACAACCAGCGCCCCCAAAAAGGTGTCGCCGGCACCCACGGGATTCAACGCCTTGACCCGCGGCGCGCGCCAGCGGCGTACGCCTCCCAGAGCCCGGTGCCACTCCACGCCTTTGTCCCCGTCCGTGACAATCACCTCAGTCACACCGGGCGCGAGCGCGGCCGCCACCGCTTCATACTCGGAGCGGTTGGGAACAATGGCGGCGGGACCTTCGACCACGGCGCCCAGCAAGGCAGCGCCGGACGCGTCCACAATCACCCCCGCCACCTGCGGCTTGAGCGCCCGTACCCAACGGCCATAGGTGTCAGCAGCTAATCCACGCGGGAGACTGCCCGAAATCGTGACCCAATCACGCGCTCCCACGCGGCCCGCCAGGGCCTCCAAGAGCCTCTCCGCTGTCCCTTCTTCGACCTGCGGGCCAGGCGGCCTCAACTCGGTAACCGACCCCTGGGGTCCAATGAGGGTGAGGCAAATACGGGAATCTTCCCGGACGGATTCCGATAAAATATCGATCCCTTGGGCACGGCCATGGTGCGCCAGCGCCTCCCCCACCGATCCCCCCAATATTTCGACCGCCGTGACGGGAGCCCCCAGCGTTTTCACCACCCGTGCCACATTGTTGCCTTTGCCGCCCAGCCGGGCGTCCATGGCATCCGCCAGGTTTACCGCGTCCCGAGACAGTTCCCCGGGCAGCCGGTAGGTCACATCCAGGGCCGGGTTGAGCGTCACGCACCAAATCATGACCGGGCCGCCAATGCCAGTGCGCCGTGGAGTCCAGCCCGGTCGAGAAACCGGCTGGCAACCAGATGCGGGGGGTAGGGCAAGTGGCGTTGCCATTCGTCCTCGAACAGCGGGGCAAACTCCGGAAAGCGGCGCGCAATTCCGCCGCCCACCGAGACCCGCTCGACGTCCAATGCCAACAGCACGTGCCCCACACGGCGGGCAATCTCACGGAACGTGGTCTCAAAGAAGAGCCGGTGCTGAGGTTGGTTTAAATCCGCGAATACATCATGCAAACTTTGCAACGGCGGGAATGTGCGGCGGATGGTGCGGTCGATGCCGAGACCGCCGAACTCTTCTTCAAAGGGCGCGCGTCCGGCCGCAAAGCCGGCCTCCCCGCTCCGCCACACATAGGCAATTTCTCCGGCGGCGCGGTGCGCCCCGGCGTGCAGGTGTCCGTCCACCACCAACGCCATGGCAATACCCGATCCGAGATTCAGATAGGCTCCCACGTCGCACGCGGCGAGCGATCCCCACGTCATTTCGGCCAGGCATGCCGCCCGTACATCGTTCTCGAAGGCCACCGGCGTGGCTCCAAATGTGCGCCCGAACTGCTCCGGCAAGTGCAGATCCGACCAGCCCGGAACATTGGGCGCCAGTTCCACATGGTCGGGGAAGGTAATACCCATCGTCGACACGCCGACCGCGGAAACTGTCTCCTGCTCCGCCATCCGCATCCCCACCGCCAGCGATGCGTCGATGAGGTCTGTTAGCGTGGGGTGGTCTGCCACCAGGACACGCTCCTGCTGCACAATCTCCCCATCCGGGGTACCCAGGCCAATGTCGACCTTGGTGCCGCCGTAATCAAATCCCAATAAATAGGCCATCAGCGCTGGACACTCCAAACATGGGCTGTCTCCTTGGATACCGCCAGCGAAACGCCCGGCCATTGGCCAAGCCGGGCGCCGCCTTCACCATCGATGGCGACGAAGTCCACCTGCCCCCACTCCAACAGGCGAAACAGCTCTTTCTTGCCTAATTTGCTGCCATCGGTGGCGACCACGACGTGATCGGCTCCCGCCCGGAAAATTTCCGCCATGGCCGCTTCTTCCTCCCGCGCGGTACTAAACCCGAAGCCCTGATCGACACCTTCCACGCCCAGGATGGCCATGTCCAGATGCAATTCGGCCAAGGTGCGCTGAGCGACCTTGCCGGTGGACTCGAAGTGCGGCAGTTGCACGGCCCCGCCCACAACCACCACGTCCATGGATTTCAGGGCCAACTCATAGGCAATATTAATCGCGTTGGTGACCACCCGCACCGGCTTTCCGGCCTTAGCCAGAGCCCGCGCGATGAGGGTGGTGCTGGTGCCGCCGTTCAGCCCGATGGTGGTGTGGTTGGGTATGAAGTCCACCATCAGGTGGGCGATCGCTTCCTTGGCGGCATAATGGGCGATGCGTTGGGCCTCAAACTGGGTGCCCAGATCGGCCCGCACCAGGCTCACCGACCCGTGGTGGCGCTCCAGGGCAACCCCCGATTCCTCGATGCGAGCCAGGTCGCGGCGCACGGTGGCGGTCGAGCAATGAAAGTGGGCTGCCAGGGACGCCACAGACATGCCGCCGCGCCGTTCCAGCAACGCTACAATCCCGTGCTGGCGCTCCTCCGCTGACGCATCGATGAAGTTTTCCTCAATGTTTCCCATAGCTCAGATCCACAACCTGTGTGAGGTTTTTGGGCGCGTCCGGATCCAGCCCCTGGCTGAGAGCCCAGTAGTAACCGAGCCACTGCAGCGGCACAATCGACAGAGGGCCGGCCCACAAGTCGTCGACTGCAGGGAGGACCAGCCGCTCTCCGGGAGACGCGGTGTCAAACCAGTCGGCGCGGGCAATGGTGAGCAGCCGTTTGGTGCGATGGGAGAGATCCACCAAGACTTGGCGCTCATGCTCGGCAAAGGCCGCTTGGCCCAACAACACCACCAGGTCATCCGCCGTTACCGAGCCCCAGGGCCCATGGCGGAATTCCAACGGCCCATAGGCCGAGGCGTTTTCATTCGACATCTCCAAACACTTGAGGGACCCTTCCAAGGCCACCCCATAGCGCACCCCAGCCCCTAAAATGTAGACCCGCCGGGGCGGAGGACTGGTCAAACGCCGCATGGTCTCGTCACTCAGCGCCATGAAGCCATCAGCCGCCCGGCCTAATTCCTGGAGCGCCTGCTGGCCCGCCGCGTTCCCCGTATAGGCCGCGAAAGCCCGTTCGAACGCCATCAACATGGAGCTGAACGACTTCACCATCACCACGGTGTGGTCATGCGCGTAGGGAAAGACCCAGGCCTCGTCCACACGCGACGGCAGAGGCGACTGGTCGTTGCAGGTCACGCCCAGCGTCCGCTTTTGATGCTGGCGGGCAATGTCGGCCGACCACAGCGCTTCAGAGGTTTCACCCGAGCGGGAGATAATGACCACGGAATCATAGGGTTTCAACGTGTCGGCGCTGTCCAAAATCACATCTTGGGTGGGGACCGCCGTGACATCCAAACCCAGCTTTTGGCCCAGAGAAGCCACAACCAAAGCCAGATAATAGGACGTGCCGCTGCCGACGCACAACACACGGCCTGACAAGTCCCATGACATTTGAGAGGACAGCACCTTGCCCCATGCCTCTCCTTGCGATTCAATGACGCGACGTACGGTGCTTCCAGCCATGCGGTACCTCCTCAATATCGGGCTTGCATCGGCTGTCGCAGCAGCTTAGCCGATGGGGATGCCACCCTCTTCGTCCACCATACATGATACGGACAAAAGCCGCCGCATCGGGCGGCTTCGTCCGCGGAAATTTCCTTAGGCTTGGGCCTTTAAGGCGTAGAGCCGCTTCGAGCTGTACGGAGGAATCATGTCGCCGTGCGCCTCGAACAGGTCATCGACCAACTTCCAGATCCCCTCGAGAGTCAAAACCGACGACACCTGCGGGTCCATCATAGCCGCTTGGTAGACTAAGTCGCGGTCACGCGTCAACGCCGCTTCCACCGTCAACTCTTGGAGGGCAATGGCATGCCGGTCGAGGGCCGCCAATTGCGGCGGCAAATCGGCCACGTGAGTCGGGAAGACCCCGTGCTGGTTGACCAGCACCGGCACCTCGACGCAGGCGCCCTGCGGGAGGTTGTTGATGAGTCCGTCGTTCATGACGTTGCCCTGGAACCACCAGGTCTCGCCCGACACCCGCGCGTTGATGAACGCCGGGGCATACTCGGGGCTCGGATCCATTAGGAAGCTGTGGTTGGGATGCTTCAGCGCTTCCTTAATGGTTTCAAATTCGTCCACGTTGTTCTGGCTGATGTGCAGGTACCGCCCCACGGGAATGTCCAAACGGGCAATCTCTTCGGGGTGGGTCAAGAAGTAGTTGGTGTACTCGGCGTTGTGCTCGCTGGATTCGGTGACGAAGTAGCCCAATCGCTGCATGAGTTCAAACCGCACGGCGTCCTGCTTGAAGATTTCCGGCAGGCGGGCCTTCTGGAAGAGCCGCGGATAGAGGTCCTCCCCCTTGTGCTTGAGCGTCAGCATCCACGCCATGTGGTTGATGCCGGCCGACGTCCATTCCAGCTCTTCGAACGGCACCTCCAAGTACTCGGAGAGCACCTCGGCGGTGTAGTGAACGCTGTGGCAGAGGCCGTACACCTCCAATTCGGGGTAGGCCCGCTTCACAGCCCACACCACCATCGACATGGGGTTGGTGTAGTTCAGGAGCACAGCCTTCGGAGCCTGCTCCACCAACGCTTTGGCGATGTCGAGGACCGCGGGAATGGTGCGCAGGCCCCGGAAGATGCCGCCGATACCCAATGTGTCAGCGATGGTCTGGTGGATCCCGTGGCGCTCGGGCACCTCAAAGTCAATCGTCGTTGCGGCCAAGCCGCCGACTTGAATGGAGTTGACGCAGTAGTCGACGCCCCGGAAGGCCCCGTCCAAGCTCGCGAACACTTTGACCGGGCAGGACCGGCCGGCTTCCTGAATAATGCTCTTGACCATGCCTTCGGCCGTCTTTAACCGTTCCGGGTTGATGTCAATCAAATGGAACACGCTGTCCTTCAAGGCCTCAGCCCGCACCACATCGCTCACTACTTGCCGGGTAAACTCCATGCTGCCGGCACCTACAATTGCGATCGTTGCCATGTATGTAATCCTCCCTGTTTCGCCGAATGAGAGTTCCGCGGATCGAGACGCTGTGGGAACCCTGTTCCTTTAGAACGTCATGAAACTACTCTAACATATATCCGCAACAATTCGAGCACAATGTGTTCGATTCCCGTCGCGACACTGTCAAATGGATGGCTCAACGGGTTCGTTGGCCCGTTAAGCCAATTCCACCTCAGGTTCTTCCTGCGGCAACTCCAACTCCTCCGCTCGGTGACACGCCACCAGCACCGGGCGCCCATCCGCCCCTGCCACCGGCCGCAGCGCTGGGACCTCGCTCATGCACCGGTCCACCGCGAACGGGCACCGCGCGCTGAAGGCGCAGCCCGTCTCCTCCTGCGTCAAGTCAGGCAGTTCCGTGGAGCGGACCGGAATGAGGTCTTGCGTCTGGTTCAGTTCCGGATCCGGGTCGGGCACCGCCTGGCGCAGAATGGCGGTGTAGGGATGGCGCGGCCCCTTAATCACCGCTTCGGTGTCCCCATACTCCATCACGCGGCCCGCATACATCACCGCAATGATGCCGGATTGGGCGAAGTAGCGCGCCAAGCCCAAGTCGTGGGTGATGAAAAGATAGGCGGTGCCCTCCTCATCATGAATCCGCTGCATGACGGACAAGATAGTCTGCCGCATGGACACATCGATCGCCGAGACCGCCTCGTCCGCCACAATCACGTCGGGCTTGACCGTGAACGCCCGGGCCAGCACCACCCGTTGCCGCTGGCCGCCGGAGAGCTCATTGGGATACTTGGCCAGATGGCTCTCGTTGAGCCCCACCATGCGCAAAAGTTCCATGACGCGGTCCCGCACCTGGCCTTTCGCCACCATGCGGTGGATGAGCAGCGGGGCGGACAAGGCTTGATACACCGTCATGGTGGGATTGAGAGCCGCATAGGGATCCTGGTGGACAATCTGCACACTGCGCCTCAGCTCCCGGGCCTTGGCCCGCGAGACCGCGTGCAAATCCATCCCTTGGATGCGAATGGTCCCCGACGACGGATCGCTCACTCCAGCTGCGATGCGGGCCAGCGTGGACTTGCCGCAACCGCTCTCCCCCACCACGGCCACGATGTCCCCGCGCTCCAGCTCCATGGTCACATCCCGCAGGGCGTGCAGACGACGCGGGGGCTTGAAGATCGGGCGCAAGCCCACGGTAAAATCCTTGTGGATATGGGATAGACTTAATACGGCCACGTCCTGATCCCCCTCTCTCAACCGACTTTATTGCGCTTCAGCCATGGCGGCCCGAATGCAGGCCGCTTCGTGCCCGGGCGCGATGGTCAATAGTTCCGGCTTGTACGAACGGCAGGCGTCCATCACCTCAGGGCAGCGGGGCGCGAAGGGACAGCCGACAATCTCTTTGGACAAGTCCGGCGGTTCCCCATCCATTGCCCGGATGTCCCGGAGCGGCCCGCGGATGTTGGGAATGGCTTGGATGAGGCCCTTAGTGTAGGGATGCCGGGGCACCCGGAATATCTCATCCGCGCGGCCGATTTCCACAATGTGGCCTGCATACATCACCGCGATACGATCGGCGTGCGAGGACACCACCGCGAAATCGTGGGTGATGAAGATGAGGCTCACATGGAACCGCTGGCGAATTTCCACCAACAGTTCCAGGATGGCGGCCTGGCTCACCACGTCCAACGCCGAGGTGGGCTCATCCAGAATCAGAATTTCCGGATCCAGCAGGAGCGCCATGGCAATGGCGACCCGCTGCCGCATCCCCCCCGACATCTCGTGCGGGTAGCTCTTCAACACCCGGCCGGGATCCAACTGGGTCGCCTTTAACAACTCCCGGGCCCGCTCCAGCCCTTTGCGGCGGTCCTTGCCATGGGCTTGGAACACGTCCTCCACCTGACGGCCAATCCGGCGCACCGGATTAAAGACGCTCTGGGCGCCCTGAAAAATCATCGCGATACGATCCCCGCGCAGCCGGTTCATATAGAGTTCCGGCACCGACAGCAGATCGCCGTGCCGCCCAAACCGGATAGCGCCGGCAACCGGCCGCCCGGGCGGAGGAATCATCCGCATAATACTGTAGGCTAGAGTCGACTTGCCGCATCCGCTCTCCCCCACAACCCCCAGCATTTCATCGGGTTGAAGGGTCAGGGTTAAGTTGTCAATCACCCGGGTCCGGCTGCGCTTGGTCACGTACTCAACCGAGAGCCCGGTAATCTCGAGAGCGCCTGCCCCTGACGACGCCTCGGTCGTGATGGGATGTTGTCGTGCCACGGTCGTCCTCCTTGCTACAATGCGCTAATTTGCGGATTAAAGACTTCGTCCAGCGCCTTGGTAAAGGTCACCGAACCAATCTGCACTAAGACAATGGCTCCCACCGGCGCCATCAGGTAGAACACGCTGGAGGGCACGTAAATGGCGCCCGACGCGCTGAAGGCGAAGTTCAGCATCACGCCCCAGTTGGTGCCTTGGATGGGCACCAAGCCCAAGAAGAACAGACCCACCTCGCCGTAAATGGAACTCGTGACCGCCAGAATGAGGTGCATGATGACGTAAGGCATAATCAAGGGCAGGATTTGCCGTCCCACGATATGCCCGTTCCCTAGTTCCAGCGACCGGGCGGCCTCCACGAAATCGCGACGCTTGAGGCTCAGCACCATGGATCGCACCGCGCGCGCCATACCGCCCCAGCCGTTGATGCTGAGCAAAATCGCCATCGGGATGGGACCGGAAATTTTGACCACTGCCGCAATCACGATGAGGAGCGGATACGTCGGGATGGTGAGGATGAAGTCCGTGACACGCATCAGGACGGTATCCGTGAGCCCGCCTACGTAACCGGAGGCGAGTCCCACAATCACCCCGATGGCCATGGTAAAGCAGGCCGCTAATGCCGCAACGAACAGCACATAGCGGGAACCCACGATAATTTCCGCCAACACACTAGCTCCAGCATAATCCGTGCCCAGGGGATAACGCCAGGACGGCGGCGCATAGAACTGGCTGCCTTGAGGAATGCCATGCGGATACAACATGGGGCCGAAGATCGCCATCAGAGCAAACATCAGAAGCAGGGCGGCCGCGGCCAAATAGGATATGCGGCTCTTTAGGACAGGCCATAAGCGCGCCATTACAACACGTCCTCTCCGCTGATGCGGGGATCCAGCTTAATATAGGCGAGGTCCGCGGCCAGATTCGACACAATCACGGCCACGGTGATAATCAGGAACAGGCCCTCCATGGTCGAATAATCCCGGTTGGATACCGCTTGGTTGAGCAGGTATCCCAGGCCCGGATAGGAAAAGATGGACTCGACGAAGACGGAACCGCCAAACATAAAGCCAATCGCTAAGACAAAGTTGGTAAACAACGGCAAGAGCGAATTCGGCATCACGTAGCGGTAGATGACCTGCGAGGACGTCAGTCCGCGCGATCGGGCGCCGACGATGAACTCTTGTCCCAAGGTGCTTGCCGTACTGCTCTTCATCAAGAGATACCAGCCGCCAAATTGGGTCACCGCATAGGAGACCACCGGCAGCGCGGCATGCACAAACACGCTGCCTAGGAAGGGCACATTGAAGCCCGGGCGGACCCCGACGCCATAGGCGCCGCTTTGGGGCAACCACGCCAATACGACGGCGAACACGAACAGGAACACGGTTCCGGTCAAATAATTGGGAATCCCGCTCAACACAGTCGCCACCGGGGTCAGCAACGTGTCCACCAGCCCGTTCCGTTTGAACCCGGCCACCGTCCCCATGAGAATCCCGAAAATGGCGCTCACCGTCAGCGCCAGCCCGACGCTGAAGACCGTCCACGGCAGCGCCGCCGCCACCAAAGACAGTACCGTAGTATTCGGATACAACACCGAGGTGCCTAGGTTGCCGTGGGCTAAGTCGCCCAAGTAGCTGAGGTATTGCAAAAACAACGGCGAATGAATGTTGACGCCGTACAGCGCATTCACGTATTGCAGGGCCGCTTGGGGCGAATCGCCCTGCTTCAGGAGCAGGTGATATTCAATCAGGGTCGGATTGCCTGGCATGAGACGAAGCAGAAAGAAGGTAAATGTCACCACTAAGAAAATCATCAATACCGCAGTTCCCAGTCGTCTGACCATCAGCGCCTCCTCCTTGACCGCGGCATCCGTACCCCATCGGGACTCAAGCCGCGCTTGGCAATCGCTCGCAGCAATAAGAGCGGCACCAGCGCGAACCCGATTCCCAGGAGGCTGAGGATGACCAATCCCAAATGATGGAGGTTCAGCACCACTGACAACAGTCCCAGCACAATGACAATCGCGGAGAGACCGACAGCAAATCGCATGGTGTGAACCTCCTTCGGTGTTCTGTCAGGTTAGGTGCCGGTTATTTCGCGTGGATCCAGCCTTGGGCCAAGAAGAAGGCCACCACGTTCTGCCCGGCATTGGAGCCGTTCTGCGACCACAGCACCCAGGCGTCCGAATTGGAAGCCGGCCAACCGGTGTAGTAGTCCGTGGAGTACAAGGAGCCGTTGATGCCGTCCCACAGCGGCAAAGTGACCATGTCCTGGTTATAGGCCTGCGACAGCTCCCACACCAAGTTCTTGGTTTGGGCGGGCGTGCTGGTCACGAGCTTCCATGTCTCCGCCGGCACGTTGACGGTCTGCCCATTGCTCAACTTGACATTTTCCGCACTGCCCAGGGACGTGTAGCCCGACGCATGAGCGGTGGTGCCTTGTTGGGTCTCATAATAGGACCACCAGCTGAGCACGTTCTGAGCCTGCAGCAGCGCCCACGAGGTGCCGCCCCCGTAGTTCATGTACAAGGGGTATCCCGGCGAGGTCACGTTGTCATTCCAGTAGGTGTCCTGGTTAATGATCTTGACGTTGGTCTTCAAGCCGAAGTTGGTCATTGACCGCGCCATCTGGGTGGCGGCCAGCGCCCAGTCGGTCGCTCCGCTGTAAATGTAGATGCTGGTGCTGAAAAGCTTCCCGTTGGGCATCTCCCAGCCTTGGCTGGTCTTCTTGAATCCGGCCGACTTCAGCAAGCTGGCAGCCTTAGCCGGATTATAGGGGTAGCTGTTAAGCTGGTTCAACTGCGAGGAGGTCAGCGATCCTTGAGTCACCGCCACACTAAAGCCGGTGGGCGTCTTGATGGGATATCCCATCACCGGTTCCGCCTCGGCGGTGAGCGTCTTGCGGTTAATCAGGTAGGCCACGGCCTGCCGCACCTGCACCATGTTGAAGGGGTAGGTGGTGGTGTCAAACACCAAGTTGGAGGTGGAGTTCCCCAAGGGGGCGTTGTAATGGTGACCCGGGTGCTTCAGCCATTCGGCCAGGATCTGCTTGTTGACAATGAACTGGCCCCAGTCCACCTTGTTCCCGAGGTAATCCCCCCAGGCCTGGTTGTTGCCTTGGACATTGTAAATGTCCACTTGGGGCACCTGGATGTTTTTGGCGTTCCAATAATGGGGGTTCACCTTCAGAGTAATCTCACCCGAAGTGACCCCGCTGATTTCGTACGGTCCGTTGCCCAAGAAGTAGTTCTTCTTATACGCCGCCACTTCTTTGGTCAGCTTGGCAATCTTGCTGCCCGCCGCTGCTGCGGCCTTGCCATTCCCCAAAGAGGTCTGATACATCTGGGGTAGATTGGCGGGGATGAATCGGCCGTATTCGCTGTTGGGGTAGATTTCGGAATTTAAGATCTCGGGTTCAAAGAGGGCGTAGGGCTTATTTTCGGTGAACTGGATTTCGTAAGGGTTGACGATGTGAACCGACTTCAGGTAGGGGGCCACCGCATAGGATTCAATATACGAGAGCTCAATACTGGTCTTGACGTCCTGAGCGGTCACCGGCTTCCCGTTGGACCAACCTTCGTTCTTCCTCAGCCATACCGTGAGGGTGTTTCCTTTCATCGACCACTTGGAAGCGACTTCCGGATAGTACGGTCCGTTCACCACGCGGCCGCTTTCAATGGCCAGAGGCTCCGTCACCCACTGCATAATGGCGTTGGTGCTGCTGTTGGGATTCATAATGGTCAGCCCCGCAAAGGGATCCCAAGTCTGGTCAATCGAAAAGGGCCGGGCCGCCACCGTTTTAGTGTTGCCGTTATTTTGGCTGGTCGTGGGCGTTGTGCTGGCGGGCGTACCGCACCCGGCCAATAGGAGCGAGCCTCCTATCAAAACCCCTCCCAGCGCCATGCCTTTAGCGCCCGTATTGAGTCGAAGCACAAGAACTCTCCTCTCTCAAGGTCAGTTGAAACTTCTCTATTGTGACTGGAATTGTGATATTTCTAATCCTATTGGACTTGAACGTATTGCGTCAACATTTTGTTTAAATGATTTCACCACATTGGCTAGGACCGTGCATGAAGGACAAAAATCGTTCAAAATAAGGGAGAATGGCGATTTTCCCAATCGTTTCGGAGGTGTTCTATGTCAATTGAATCCCTGTATCATCCCGAGCAATTGAGCTGGGAGGGGTACCTGGTCCTGGCGGGAAACCCCGCCGTGCCGGTGGAGGTCCCGCATCCCCTTCGCAATCACGAATGCCTGATCTACCTCTATTCCACGATGCAGCGGGCCTTGTCCGCCGCGGCGCTCGCCGGTGTTCCGGATGCGGCAATCGTAAAACTTACGCTGCAGGAATTGGTGCAAACGTATGCCGAAACGGAGACCGACATGCCCCGGACCCTGGTGGCCGAGACGCCGTGGGGCATCACCTGCATCGGCGGGTCCGAACCGCCCCCCGCGGATGGATTTTTGATGGTCGACAACACCACCGAGGAGGCTTTCGACGATATCCAGGGGCGGGGCTTTGGCGAGCGCTCAGACGAGTCTCGGGACCAGTGGGACGAGGGTCCCGAATCCCGCCGCTACGCGCTGGCACACAAGGGCCGCTTGGCGAGCGGACTGGAGACGCAATACTACCGCACCATCTGGAACGGAGCCCTAATCCCCATGGAAGGTCTGGGCGGCGTGGTGGCCCCGCTAGAAGCGCGGCGCCACGGCCATACCCGGGAGTTGGTGCGGCATACGCTCTCTGACATGCGTGATCGCGGCGTCCCCATCAGCACGATCACCACCCCCTTTTCCTACCCCTTCTATCGGCGCTTAGGATGGGAGTATGCCTTCTCCCGGCAAACGCTGACCTTTTCGCCGACATTACTGCAGGAGTTGCCCCAGAGACCTGGAACGCTCCGCCATTACCCGTATCACCCCGCCAGCGGCAGCATTCCGTGGGAGTTGGCGCTCCTCTATGAATTAAGCCTCAAAGAGCGGTATCAAGGCTTCGCCCGCCGCACCGAACGACAGTGGTTCGATCGGCTCAAGGGCACCCTCACTGATGCCTACGTATGGGACGGGGCGCAGGGCCCGGAAGGCTATATGATTCTCTCGATGGCCAAAGACCGAATGGACATCCGGGAGTGCCTGGCCGTGAGCGACGATGCATTGCTAGGACTTCTTAGAGCCATGGGAAGCTTGGACTCCCAAACCGACCAACTGGTATGGGATGCGCTCCCCGGAACCGCTCTAGACCGCTGGGTTTCGGCGCCCGACCAGTTGAAGATCGCCCAGACCGATCAGGGCATGTTCCGTATCGTCGACCTGCCGGCAGCTTTGGAGGCGCGCACGCTGCGCTGGCCAGGCGCGGGGACCGCCACCTTCCGGGTCGAAGATCCGCTTTGCGAATGGAACCAGGGATGCTGGCGCGTAGAATTTGCCGAGGGCCGCACCGTCGTGAAGCGGGCGGCCGATGACCCCCAGGCAGGAGCCATCACCATTCAAGCCCTGAGCCTCATTTATGCCGGCACCATCAGCGCCCAGGACGCGGTCCGTTATGGCGGCGCCGCCCTCTCTTTAGCACAGCAAGAGCTCCTCACCCGGGCCTATCGGGGTCAGGAGCCCCTGCTGCTGGAGTCTTTTTAAGAGGTCTGGGATTGGGAAGCCCGCGCCGGTGCGTAGGCATCCCATTCCGGCTGATGCACCCCCTGGGCCATGGCCGCCACCAGGCGGCCGGTCCAAGGAGCAAGCATCAGGCCATGGTGCCCGTGGCCGACCGCAATCAGTAGACCGGCCACCCCGGGCAAGGGCCCGATATAGGGCTCATCGTCTTCGCTGACCGGCCG
>JAJZBJ010000032.1 GCA_021798975.1 Bacillota bacterium
ATAGCCGATCGCGATGTAGTCCAGGAAAAACAGCGGTTCGCCACCGGACGCCAAAATATCATTGACGTTCATGGCGACCAAGTCGATGCCGATGGTGTCCAACCGGTCAAGTTCCTTGGCCAGCAAAAGTTTGGACCCCACCCCGTCCGCGCCCGCCAAAAGTTCGGTGTCGTCGACGCGGAACCCGCCCGAAAATCCGCCGATGTCGGCCACGACCTCGGGACGCCTCGTACTCAAGGCCAGCGGCTTAATCCACTCGACCGCCTGATTGCCGCGATCCACACTGACACCGGATGCTTCGTAGGTGTGCTTGCTCTTAGACATGAACCTCCTCCTCGATGGGAACGGGGTATCCCTTACCGAAACAGGCCATGCACAGTTGATTGTGGCCCATCGCCTGCACCAATCCATCCGGCGACAGAAACGCCAGCGAGTCGGCGTCTACCATGTCGGCCAGCTCTTTCAGGGTAAGATTGCGCGCGGCCAGTTCGCCGGCGCGGGAGGTGTCGATGCCATAATGACACGGTTCCAAATAGGGTGGGGACGCAATCCGCATGTGCACTTCCTTGGCCCCAGCTCGCCTCAGCAGGCGAATGATATGGCGGGAGGTCGTTCCGCGCACCAAACTATCGTCGACTAAGACGACCCGCCGCCCCTCGACCACTTCACGTACCGCTGACAGTTTCAATTGCACCCCCTGCGTGCGCAGTTCCGCCTTCGGGGCGATGAAAGTCCGGGCGATATAACGGTTTTTGACCAGTCCGAAGTCAAAAGGAATGCCGGACGCCTCGGCGTACCCCATAGCCGCCGGCAGACTGGAGTCCGGCACTCCCACCACCACATCGGCCTCGGCCGGCGCCTCCTCGGCCAGCTCCTTGCCCAGCAAACGCCGCTTCAGGTGCATACTTTGACCCTCGATTTGTGAATCGGGCCGCGCAAAGTAAATTACCTCAAACGCGCAGGCATTGGCGCCCGTCGATTCGGCAAATGTACGGCTCTCCATCCCCCGGTCGGTGATGCGCACCAATTCACCGGGGCGCACATCGCGAAGCCAGACCGCTTCCACCATATCCAAGGCGCACGTCTCAGACGCCAAAACCCAAGCTCCCTCCGGCGTGCGCCCCATCACCATGGGCCGGATCCCATGGGGATCCCGCAAACCGTATAATCCATCAGGGGTCAAGAGGACGAAGGCGAAGCCGCCCTTTAAGTGCTTGGCCGCATCCACGAGCGCATCCACAAACGACGCCTGGCTGCTGCGAGCCAGCAAATGAGCCAGCACTTCGCTGTCGCTGGTGCCTTGGAAAATGGCGCCCTGTTTCTCCAGTTCACGCCGGAGCCGGTCGTGATTGACCAAATTGCCGTTGTGCGCCAGCGCCAAGGGGCCAAAACGGGTGTGCATCAATAGCGGCTGCGCATTGACGGCCGCCGACTCGCCTGTTGTGGAATATCGCACGTGGCCGATGGCCGCCGCCCCGGGCTGGTTGGCCAGGCTGCCGACCTGGACCGCATCCTGCAGCAGTCCCATTCCCTTGTCGACCGTCAATTGACCGTTGGACAGAAGGGCGATGCCCGCACTCTCCTGTCCTCGGTGCTGGAGGCTGAACGTACCCCAATACGCTTTGCGGGCGGCAGCACTGTCTCCCCAGATTCCGAAGACGCCGCACTCTTCGTGTAGCTCTCCCATCATGACGATTCCTCCTCGTACGAGCGCCGCCAGGCCCGAAGCAAATCGGTCCGAGCCCACCGATACCGTTCGTCAATCTGCAATTGGCCACCCTCGGTCACTTGTCCCAGTGTCAGCACCGGAACACGGCGCTCCAGGAAGTGCGACTCCAGCGAATGTCGATCGTCGGGCGAAACCACAGCGACCCACTGTGCGGGGGATTCGTTAAAAAGCCGCAACGCCTTATCCTGGCCACGGGACTCCGCGAGTTGCATGTCCAACCCGAGTTCGGGGCGTCCCGCGGCCATCATCCGCACCAGCGTTGCCCCCAGGCCCCCCACCCCTATAGCGCGCAGAGCCACCGCCCCGTCCGCTCGCGCCCACTGGGCCACGGCCGACAAAGCCCGTACCGCGCCCGCCAAATCGGGCCGCAACATCGCTCCCGGCTCGCCATCCAACATGATTTGTGCCGCCGATCCGCCCCAGTCCAAAGGACTGGGATTGATGAGATAGAGATATTGCCCGACCTGCTGCCAAGTCTCAGCCAGCGGGTGAGTCGGATCGAGAAGACGGCCTACAGCACCAATCATGACGGTGGGCCAAATCGCACGTCCATCCGTCTCATTGTGGAGGGAGACGTTCCCGCCCGTCACGGGGACCCGAGCCGCTTCGGCTGCATCGGCGACCCCCCGAATCAAAGACGCCATGGCCCGGTAGCTGTCCGACTTGTCCGGGTTGCCCGCATTCACTCCGTCTGTCATGCCCAGGGGTTCTGCTCCCACAGCGGCCAACCGGGCCAGCGCCGCCAATACCGCTCCCTGGCCTCCTGCGTAGGCATCCGCCGCAGCCCAGCGGGCTGGTCCGGCCACAGCCAGAGCAATTCCTGCCGGGCTGCCCTTCACCCGAAGAACCGCCGCCTCGCCTTCTGGTCCCCGCACCGTATTGGTCTGGATCATGGAGTCATATTGGCGATAGATCGGCTTCCGATCCCGCACATCGGCGTCCCCCAGCACATTTAACAAGAGAGAAACGGACAGGTTGGGCACAGCCGCGGGCACGCGGGCTTCCTCCACGGGAGCACTAAGCTCGTTCCACAGCACATCGTCCACCGGCCGTTGGGGCGCCTCACCCACCAGCCATCGGGCATCCACCTCCGCGACCACCTGCTCCTCCTGCCTTAGCGTCAGCGCGGATCCCTCAACCACCCGGCCAATGACGGAGCACAGGAGTTCAAACGGCTCTGCCAGTTGAATTAGTTCCTGCAGTCGGCGCTCATCCACCGCCAGCAACATACGCTCCTGGGTTTCCGACAGCATAATGTCATACGCGCTGAGCCCCGGTTCCCGGAGGGGGACGCGATCCAAGTGGAGTTCAGCCCCGACCTCGGAGCTATAGCACAGCTCGGCCACGGCCGAGGTCAGGCCCGCCGCCCCTAAGTCCTGCAGTGCCCCGGCCAGCCCCGCATGCACAGCGGCCAATGTGACTTCCATGAGCAATTTCCCTAAAAACGGATCGCCCACCTGAACCGTCGGCCGCAAATCCTCGCGGCCGTCCTCAAAGTCCCGCGAAGCCAGCAGGCTTGCGCCGTGAATCCCGTCCCGTCCCGTCCGTTGTCCCAACAAAACCAGAAGTTGACCAGGCTGCGCCGTCGAGGCGCCGATGCGGTCTTCCCGGCGTCGGATGCCAAGTGCCAACACGTTGACCAGGGGATTCTTCGCGTAGCCTTGGGCGAACGCCACGTCGCCAGTGACGGTCGGAATGCCGATGGCGTTGCCGTACTGCCCGACTCCCGCCACCACCCCTTGCAACAACTTGATACTGTGGCCGTCGCGTCCGAATCGCAACAAATCGGCGACCGCCATGGGTCTTGCCCCCATGGCGATAATGTCGCGCAAAATGCCCCCCACCCCGGTGGCCGCACCTTGTACGGGCTCCACATACGAAGGATGGTTGTGGCTCTCCACCTTAAAAGCCAACTCAAAATTGTCATCCAGGGCCACCACGCCGGCGTTGGCACCCGGCCCCTGCACCACGTGGGGTCCTCGATTCGGCAGACGCTTCAGCAGTCCCTTGGAGTTCTTGTAGCTGCAATGTTCGGACCACAGCGCGCCGAAGAGACCCAGTTCCACGTCATTGGGCTCCCGTCCCATAAGTTCTACGATCCGGTTATACTCCGCCGCTGTCAGTCCTACATCTTCAGCGCGCATGAATCGCCTCCTGACTGACACCCTGAACCCAGGCGCCCAATAGCTGCCGCCCATCATCCGATCCTAAAAATACCTCCATGGCCCGTTCTGGGTGGGGCATTAACGCGGCCACAGAACCGCGCTGGACACCGGCCAAATTGGCCACCGAGCCATTGGGATTGGCCATGGGAGAAAGCCGTCCCGCATCATCCACGTATTGCAGCCAAGCCTCGCCGTTTTGAAACAATGCGCCCAACTGGCCGTTCGGCACATAATACGAGCCTTCAGCATGCGCGATGGGAAGCCGCAGGGCCTTCCCCACCGCCAATCCGGGGAACCAGCGCGACTCCTCCACCACCCGCACAGTGTGCCAGTCGCAGCGGAACTCGCCATGGCGATTGGGCCGCAATGCCCCCGGCAGGAGTCCCGCTTCCGTCAAAATCTGAAACCCATTGCAGATGCCCAAAACCGGCAGAGAGCGGGTTTCGACGGCCGCCTGGAGAGCCGTGAGCACTGGAGCTTGGGCCGCCAGCGCACCGCTGCGGAGATAGTCGCCGTACGAGAACCCGCCGGGCAGCACCACTCCGTCCACATGATCCAAATCCTCCGCGCGATACCACATTGCCGTTGTCTCGACGCCCAACTGCTCGAGGGCCCACAGCGTATCGTGGTCGCAGTTCGAACCGGGAAACGTCACCACCCCTATCCGCGCGCTCATTGCTCCACCCGTACTTGGGCCTGCTCCATGACCGGATTGGCCAAAACCGCGTCCGCCATCTGCTGCACCAAGCGAGCCGCCTCGGCTGCGTCGGGCGCATCCACGGTCAGCTGGATATGCCGGCCGATGCGGATGTCGCTGACGGGAAACTCCATGTGCTGCAAGACGCCTTGGACCGCCTCACCAGCCGGGTCCAGAATTTCGGTCTTCAATGTCACGGTGACCACAGCATGGAACTCAGGCATTAGTTCATTACCCTCCTGAGGATTTCCTGGTAAGCATCCTCCACCCGCCCGAGGTCACGCCGAAACCGATCTTTGTCCAGCCGCTCGCCGCTGGTTTGATCCCAAATACGGCACGTATCGGGAGATATTTCGTCTCCCAGCTTCAAGAGTCCCGCGCTGTTCCAGCCAAATTCCAACTTAAAATCGACCAGCACCAAATTCCGCTGCAGAAAAAACGGCTTCAGGACCTGGTTCACCCGCAGCCCCTCCTGCCGCAGCCGCGCCACCAAATCGGCACTGGCCAAGCCTAAGAGACGAATGTGGTCATCGTTCAACAACGGATCCCCAAGCGCGTCATTCTTGTAATAGAACTCGACAACCGGATCGTCCATGGGGGTGCCTTCGGGGATGCCCGTGCGCTGGTTGAGCGACCCGGCCACCCAGTTGCGGACCACCACTTCCAAGGCAACCATGTTAAGGCGCTCGACGAGGAGGTTTCGGTCATCCAATTGCTCCACAAAATGGGTCTCAATGCTGTGTTCACCCAGCCACTGGAACAGTCGTGCCGATACGGCCGCGTTGACCACGCCCTTCATCTCAATCTCGGCTCGCTTTTGGCCATTGAACGCCGTGGCAGCATCGGTAAATTCCACCCGCACCTCATCCGCACGGTCTGTGCTGTATACCCGCTTGGCCTTGCCCTCATATAGTAACGGCATTCCTACACCCCTTCTTGGAGAAGTCCGATTCGTCGATACAGGTCATCAACCTCGGCCAGGTACGGCCGGTAATCAAACAAACGGTCAAACACGTCGGATGGAATGGCTGCCTGAACTTCGGGATCACCCTGGAGCCGATCCCGGAAGCTCTTGGACCGATCTGTGGTGGCGGCCATGGCATGCTTCTGGACCACGTCGTACGCGTGATCGCGGCTGAGTCCTCCATCCACCAAGGCCAACAGCACCTTCCCGGAATACACCAAGCCCCCGGTCAGGTTAAGGTTTTCCAACATCCGGTCCGCGCGCACGGCGATGCCGTCCACAATGCGCGTCATCTGGGTGAGGAGATAGTCGGTCAAACTGGTCGCATCCGGCAACATCACGCGCTCTACGCTGGAATGGGAAATGTCCCGCTCATACCAGAGCGGAATATCTTCCAACGCCGGCACCACATAGCCCCGCAAAATCCGGGCTAGTCCTGAGACTTGCTCGCATTTAATAGGGTTCTTCTTGTGCGGCATGGCCGACGAACCGCGCTGCCCTTGAGCGAAGGGTTCCTCAAGTTCACCAATCTCCGTTCTCTGAGAGTGCCGAATTTCCGTCGCGATCTTGTCCAAGGTGCTGCCAAGGATGGCCAAGCTGCAGATTACGTCAGCGTGCCGGTCTCGCTGCAGCACTTGCGTGGACAGCGGAGCCGGCGTAAGTCCCATGCGCTCTCCGACATAAGCTTCGATGGCAGGTGGCAGATTCGCGTAGTTGCCGACAGGACCGGACAGCTTCATGACCGCCATGTTGTCCCGGGCACGGCGCACCCGTTCCTCGTCGCGTCCCAATTCCAGCCACCACAGAGCCCACTTCAGTCCGTGGCTGGTAGGTTCGGCATGGATGCCATGCGTGCGCCCAATAACCGGAACCTGGCGATTCTCCAACGCCCGCTCCTGGACGGCCCGGCGCAGCGCGGCCATGTCATCCAGAATGATGTCCAGCGACTCCGTCAACAAGGAGGACAATGCCGTATCGACCACATCCGTGGACGTCAGCCCAAAGTGAATATACTTCGCGTCCTCAGCATCAACCGTTTCAGCCGCGGCACTAATAAAGGCCAGCATGTCGTGGTGATAGCGGGCCTCATATTCCTCAACCCGAGCCGCTTCGACCCGTGCCTGGCGGCGGAGCCGCTCGCTCACGCCCCCAGGAATATGCCCGAGTTTCTCCCAGGCTTCCGCTGCATAAATCTCGACGTCCAGCCACCGTTCATAGCGGGTTTGATCCGACCAAAGCTGCTGCATGACTGCACGCGCATACCGCTGAATCATGGCGTTCCTCCCAATTTATCCGAACATTATACTTGGATTTTAACCCAATCGTTCGACCAAGACCATCCCATTCTGCAATAAATTATCGCCGCAATGCCGGCAGCTCATGCTCTTCGTTTAACGCGCCGCCGCTAGAAGAAAAAAGACGGCGCACGAGGCGCCGCCAGCGTCTTGCTGTCAGAGACTATTCCCACTCAATGGTGCCCGGTGGTTTGGAGGTGATGTCATAGACCACCCGATTCACATCCTGCACCTCACTGACAATACGGCCGGCCATCCGGTCCAGCAGCTCGTAGGGCAGACGAACCCAGTCCGCCGTCATCCCGTCCATGCTCTCCACAGCGCGAATCACAACGGGAAGTCCGTACGTGCGGGCGTCGCCCATGACGCCCACGGATCGAATGTCCAACAAAACCGCGAAAGCCTGCCAGATAGACCGTTCCATGCCCGCCTGCTTAATTTCTTGGCGCACCACCAAGTCGGCTTGACGCAAGGTCTCCACCTTCGCCGGGGTGACCTCGCCGATAATCCGCACCGCGAGCCCCGGACCGGGGAAAGGTTGCCGCCACACCAGGGCCGCAGGCAACCCCAGGGCCTCCCCCACCCGCCGCACTTCATCCTTAAACAGCCACCGCAGGGGCTCTACTACGCGAAACGCGATATCCTCCGGCAATCCCCCCACGTTGTGATGGGACTTAATAGTCTGGGCTCCTTTGCCGCCCGACTCAATCACATCCGGATAGACGGTGCCTTGAATCAGGACCTCCCGCGGCCCAATTTCCTCCTGCATCCGCTCAAAGGCGCGAATGAACTCCCGGCCGATAATCTTTCGCTTCTGTTCGGGATCGGTTACACCGCGCAAGGCCTCGTAGAAGACATCCCGCGCGTTCATAACCCGAAAGTCAATATCCGGGAACGCGGCCCGGACTTCCTCAACTTCCCCGGCCCGCAATAAGCCGTGGTCAATCAACACAGCCGTCAGCCGATCGCCAATCGCTTCCCGGGCAATAGCCGCCGCCACCGCCGAGTCCACGCCGCCCGACAACGCGACCAGGGCTCGCCCGTCTCCCACTTCGCGTCGGACCTGTTCCACGGCCGTCGCCAAAAAATTGTCCGGTTTCCAGTCCGGCGCCAATCCAGCAATCCGGTACAGGAAGTTCCGAAAAAGCTCCATCCCCTCCGGCGTGTGATGCACTTCGGGATGATACTGGACAGCCCACAGATTTTTCTTAGGGTTGCCCATGGCTGCAATCGGGGTATTGGGGGTCTCCGCCAGCACCTGAAATCCGGGCGGCGGCGCCGTGACGTAATCCCCATGGCTCATCCACACCGTCGAACGTTCGCTGATGCCCTTTAGGAGCGGGGACTCTCCGGCGCGAACCATGTCCGTACGCCCATATTCGCGGCCTTGGGCCGGTTCCACGCGGCCGTCCAGCAGCTTGGCCATCAGTTGCATGCCATAGCAAATACCGAGCACGGGGACGCCTAAACCGAAAATTTCCGGATCCATCGTGGGAGCACCGGGTTCGAAAACACTCGACGGTCCGCCCGACAGGACGATGGCCTTGGGGTCCCGCTCGCGAATGCGGCTGGCCGGGGTGTCCCCAGGAAGCACCTCGCAGAACACCTCCGCCTCGCGGATACGGCGGGCAATCAGCTGATTATACTGAGCTCCGAAGTCGAGAACAATCACGAGATTTGCCATCAGCTTTTAATCACCCGGCATACATCAGGCAGATTGCGGTACCGCTCTTCCACGTCCAACCCGTACCCGACCACGAACTCATCGGGAATCTCGAAGCCCTTGTAATGGATGGGCACCGCCACTTGGCGCCGTGATACCTTGTCCAACAAGGAGCAAATTTTGACCGACATCGCTCCCCGGGACTTCAGATGTCCATAGATGTAATTGAGGGTTAACCCGGTATCAACAATGTCTTCCACGACCAACACATGCTTGCCGTCCAGACTGTGGTCCAAATCTTTGACAATCCGCACCACGCCCGAGGACTGCGTCGACATACCGTAGGAAGACACCGCCATGAAGTCCACGGCCAACGGCAGGTCGATAGCCCGGGCCAAATCAGCAATAAAAACAAAGGACCCTTTCAAGATCCCGATCAGTACCAAGTCCTTGCCGTCATAGTCGGCGGTGATGCGCTTGCCCAACTGTTCCACTCGCGTCTTGATGTCGTGGCTGGAAACGAGAACCTCCAACCTCTCACCTGCTGCCGTCCGCACCTACTCTTTCTCCTCCCTTTCATGGTCGCGTACCAGGCGCCGGATAATAGACGCCCGATCCTTTAAGGGATACAACGAGGCATGGCGCGGCCTCTCCCCATGCGCGATGCGTTTGCCCTCAAAGTAACTTTCCGCATCGCGCTCGACCTCATCGTCCGTTTGGTACAAGCGGGCCCGAACTGCCTTCAAGGACAGGCCGGAATCCAATAGTTTTTTAATCTCCTGCAGGGTCTCGATGTCCCGTTGGGAATATAGCCGCTGGTTTCCCTCGCTTCGCCGGGGAGCCAACAGTTCCAAGCTCTCATAATAGCGAATGCGCCGTTCTGTAAGACCCGTACGCGCTTTCACCTCACCAATGGGGAATAACAAGGGCTCATTGTCCCGCATCCTCGAACTCCTCTGCACGTAGGTTTCTCCCATCTTACCGGATTTACCAATCGCACAACAAGGTCTCGAGATAAGAGAAGCGGCCCCGGTCGGGGCCGCTTCGCCTGTTCCGCGGTTATTTCGCTTCGTCCATGCGTCCGTAGCTGCGTTCCGCCAGCATGCGTTCCAGACGGGCAATTTCTTGATGAGCTTGGCCCAGCTTGTACGACAGCTCCTGCATTTGCATGTGCTGTCGGTCGAGCCGGTCGTAGCGCGCCCGCATTTCCTGCGTCATGACCTGCACCAAGTCCTTGAGCATCATGTGCTGAGACTCCATGATGTCAAACAACTCCGTGTTTTCGTGCCGGGTTGTCCCCATCAAAGGCTGCCCGGACATGACACGGCGGGATCGCACCGGCGCCATGATAGGAGCACGGCCAGCCATCTCCGCCAACTCACGATATTCGGGACGCCCGGAGGCCTCCAAATCTTCTGTCTGGACCACGTAGGGGCGTCCCGCCACGCCGCGCTTGCGCGAGGCTGGCAGACGCCCGGACCGCACATCATCGCGAAGTGTGGCTCCAATCTCAGGAGCCATCTGGATTAACTGCGTCAACATGACTTCCATCGGCCATTCTCCTCCTCCATGAACTCAATTCCTATCATCCCCATCATTTGGCAATTCCATTCCATTTCTTGGCCATTGTTGGACAAAAAAAGAGAGAGCCCGAAGGCTCTCTCCGAGAGGGGCAGGGAGACTACATCATCATGTCGCCCATGCCGCCCATTCCACCCATGCCGCCCGGTACAGCCGCTTCCTTCTTCTCGGGCTTGTCGGCCACCAAAGCCTCAGTGGTCAACAGCATCGCCGCGATAGAAGCCGCGTTCTGCAGGGTCGAACGGGTGACCTTGGCGGGGTCCACAATACCGGCCTCAACCATGTCCACGACCTGGTTGTTGGCGGCGTCGTAACCGCGGTTACCCGACTCCTTCTTAACCTGCTCAACAATAACCGAACCTTCCAATCCGGCGTTGTGCGCGATTTGGCGGACCGGCTCTTCCAAAGCCCGGCGCACGATGTTCGCGCCGATCTTCTCATCGCCTTCAAGCTTCAAGCTGTCCAAGGCCGGGATGGACCGGAGCAAGGCGGTGCCGCCTCCCGGCACAATGCCCTCTTCGACGGCAGCCCGGGTCGCCGACAATGCATCCTCGATGCGGAGCTTCTTCTCCTTCAATTCCACCTCGGTCGCCGCACCCACTTGGATCACGGCCACACCGCCCGACAATTTGGCCAACCGCTCCTGCAGCTTCTCGCGGTCATAGTCGGAGGTGGTGTCCTCAATTTGCGTCTTGATCACAGATACCCGCTTCTTGATGTCGTCGTCGTTGCCGTGGCCGTCAACAATAGTGGTCTCTTCCTTGGCCACCTTGATCTGGCGGGCCTGACCCAGCATGTCGGGAGTGACGTTCTCGAGCTTCAGTCCCAAGTCCTCCGAAATGACCTGGCCGCCCGTCAAAATCGCGATGTCTTCCAGCATGGCCTTGCGGCGGTCGCCAAACCCAGGCGCCTTCACCGCTACGGCGGTCAAGGTGCCGCGGAGCTTGTTGACGACCAATGTCGCCAAGGCTTCGCCTTCCACATCCTCAGCGATAATGACCAACGGCTTGCCGCGCTGCACAATCTTCTCGAGCACGGGCAACAAGTCCTGGATAGCCGAGATCTTGCGGTCGGTAATCAGGATGTAGGGGTCACTCAATACGGCTTCCATCTTCTCGGTGTCCGTCACCATGTAAGGCGAAATGTAGCCGCGGTCAAACTGCATGCCTTCCACCGTTTCCAAGGTTGTCCCGGTGGTCTTGGACTCTTCCACGGTGATGACGCCATCGGCGCCAACCTTCTCCATGGCTTCCGCGATTAAGCGGCCGATCTCGCCATCGTTGGCGGAAATCGATGCCACCTGGGTAATGGCGGCTTTGCCCTCGATGGGCTTGGCGATCTTCTTAATTTCTTCCACGGCCGTGGTCACGGCCACGTCGATGCCGCGGCGAATTCCCATCGGGTTGGCACCCGCCGTGACGTTCTTCAGACCTTCGTGAATCATCGCCTGCGCCAGCACCGTCGCGGTGGTAGTCCCGTCACCCGCTACGTCCTGGGTCTTGGTGGCGACTTCCTTGACCAACTGGGCCCCCATCGCCTCAAACGGGTCCTCCAGCTCGATGTCCCGGGCGATCGTGACGCCGTCGTTGGTAATCAACGGGGCGCCAAATTTCTTCTCCAACACCACGTTCCGGCCCTTGGGTCCCAAGGTGACCTTCACGGCGTTGGCAAGCTTGTCAACACCGCGCTCCAGGGCGCGGCGTGCCTCTTCCTCGTAAATCATCTGCTTGGCCATCTAACGTTTCCTCCTTTTACACTAACGGGTGCTACGCCACCACACTGGCTGACGCCAATACAGCTACGATGTCGGTCTCCCGCAAAAGCAGGTAATCCGCGTCATCAATTCGCACTTTCTGGCCCATGCCGTTATGGAACAAGACCAAGTCGCCGACCTTAACCTCCAAGGCGGCGCGGGCACCAGTCTCCAAAAGACGGCCGCTTCCGACCGCTGTCACCTCGGCGCGCTGCAACTGATCCTTGGCGGTGTCGGGCAAAACG
Source organism: Bacillota bacterium (assembly GCA_021798975.1). Taxonomy (GTDB): domain Bacteria; phylum Bacillota; class Sulfobacillia; order Sulfobacillales; family Sulfobacillaceae; genus Sulfobacillus_B. The sequence goes on from JAJZBJ010000032.1 coordinate 12,093, forward strand.
ATTCCCGCCACGGTCTTTTCTTCGGTAATCGGTTTGACGACCACGTGGTCGCTCAACGGACGAATCTCCACGGTTTTCCCTCCTCAACAGGCTGGGGCATCTATCCCCCTATGTTGTTAGCACTCTCGCCTTGTGAGTGCCAAATGTCCTTCGGTGCTATGGTATCCGAAGTCGGCGGAGGCGTCAAACCATCTTCAATCCCCGATTTTGGGGCATATGGGGCCGAATTCCCCGAAGGGGGCCAATTACGGGGGCAACACGGGGTTTTTTACGACTTTTCGTGCCGAGTCTTGCCATGAAGGAGATCAACAAGGTGCGCTAGTACGGGGTGAACCACGGGCCACAATTCGTCGATAGCCTTTGGGGATCCGGGGAAGTTGATAATTAACGTGTGGCCTGCCGATCCGACCACCTGGCGGGACACCATACCAAACGGCGTATGCTTGGCCGACTCAGCCCGCATGGCTTCGGCCATGCCAGGGATCTCACGCGTAATAATCCGCCGGGTTACTTCCGGCATCACATCCCGGGGCCCTAAGCCGGTTCCTCCCGTCGTCACGATCAGGTCGACGCCCTCGGCGACCCACTGCCGCATCACGGATTCCAACTGCGCCGCCTCATCCGGCAGGATCCGGTAGTCCGCCAGTTCACCGACTTCTTCGACCAACGCACAGAGACGCTCGCCAGACGCGTCCGCTCTCTCGCCCCGCGCCCCGGCGTCACTGCTGGTCAATACGGCTGATCGCATCAGACCTGGTCCCCTTCCCCGCGCCGGAAGTCGCCCGATCGGCCCCCACTCTTACACACCAATCGAATATCCCCCATGGTCATGCTCCGGTCCCGGGCCTTCAACATGTCATAGAGTGTGAGCAACGCGGCACTCACACCCGTCAATGCCTCCATCTCCACGCCCGTCTTGCCCACGGTTTCTACACTGACCGAGACGTAAAATCCGTCTTCCTGCACGGCAATGTCGCACGACACCCCGCTAATGGACAAAGGGTGGGCCAAGGGGATCCACTCCCAGGTTTTCTTCACCGCCATGATTGCCGCAATCCGGGCGCTGGCCAGCACGTCCCCTTTGGGAGCGGCCTGCTGGCGCACGAGATCCACCACGTCGGCCCGAGCCACAAGACGGCCCTCTGCGACGGCTCGCCGCACCGTGTCCGACTTCTCCGACACCCGCACCATATGGACATCGCCGTCCTGCGTCAAATGGGGCAACTCCTGCCCCCTCTCCTGACTCACGATCCCACCCCTCTTTCTCGCGGATTCACATCCTCATCATCGGGTCTTGCCGGCCGGCGGTAAAGCCGCCAACTATGGGGCAATACCGCCAACAAGGCCCCCGCGTAGCCTACACTGAGTCCGGTGAACAATCCCCGCCCATCGCTCGGCACGCTGAGTAGCGCCAAGCCTAAGGCCGAGATTACCAAACCCACCACGAAACGCACCGGCCCCTGCCGGCGCCGCCGACCCGCCAGAAGCGCAAGGCCGGCCATCCCGCAAAGCCAGCCAACCCACGCCAGCCACGCCGCGCCTCGAAAAAGCGGCCATAAATGAAGCCATCCTGCCACAACGGCGAGAATCCCCGCCAGAGCCAGAATGACTATGCCCAAGTTCCGCATGCCCACACCTCTCATTTCTTGTTCGCGGCGGCATGCAAAAATCCTGCCCACTTCATATTCCGTACACATCAAACATAGCTATATCACAACTTCTTGTCCAAAGGCGGGATCCGATTGAAGATACCCAAGTGGTGGGAGGTCATCGTCACGGCCATGATGGTAGGCGCCGTGGCGTTCGGCAGCCGTTCCGGAACCAACCGCATCCATACGGCAACGCGGCCAGCCCCCGCGACGCCTCCCCGCATCATCGCGCTCACCTTCGACGACGGACCGTCTCCTGCCTATACGCCCCAGGTGTTGGCTCTTCTGTCACGTTATCATGCTCACGCCACATTTTTCGTCCTGGGCAGCGAGGTCACGCACTTCCCGAAAATCGCCCGTGACATCGTCAAGCAGGGCTCCGTCCTCGCTAACCATGGGTATATGCACGTCAACTATTTCAGCGTAGGGATCAGCGGGATTGCCAAGGACGCGGCGCGCACACAGGCTCTCCTGAAGAAGGAGCGCCTGCCCATGGTCCCTTTCTATCGGCCCCCGTTTGGCAACTCCAACAAAGCCCTCGTGACCTATATGTCCCAGCACGGCTATACCCTGACGCTGTGGTCCATCGACACCCGCGACTGGACATCCCCTGGCACACCCTTCATTACTCGTAAGGTGCTAAAGGACGCCGTTCCCGGCGCCATTGTCTTGATGCATGACAGCGGCGGCAACCGCACCCAGACGGTGCAGGCTCTGGCGGCCATTCTGCCGACACTGGAGGCTCAAGGATACCGATTTGTGACCCTGCCGCAGTACGTCAAGGACTTAAAGCTCAAAGAGCCGCCCAAGCTTCCGCTGCCGCCGCCGCCCCGTCCTATTCCGCCGCCGCCCTCAAAAACCGGTTCGGTATGAGAATCGCGGGCAGAAAAAAGAAGCTGTCCCGCGTGGGGCAGCTTCCGGATGCCTAGTATTGATAGAACCCGCGCCCGGTTTTCCGGCCGTACAGTCCGGCGTCGACCATCTTCTTCAGCAGGGGCGCCGGCCGGTATTTGGGATCCCCAAACCCCTCATAGAGAACTTGCAGAATTGCCAGGCAGGTGTCGAGGCCAATGAAATCGGCCAGAGTCAACGGGCCCATGGGATGATTCATGCCAAGTTTCATCACGGTGTCGATGGCGTCACGATCCGCCACCCCCTCGCCCAGCGCGAAAATTGCCTCGTTTATCATGGGCATCAAAATGCGGTTGGCGACAAATCCGGGATAGTCATGGGCCTCCACAGGCGTCTTCCCCATTTCGCGCGCCATGTCCAGCACGCGCGCCACCGTCTCATCATCGGTGAGCTCGCCGCGGATTACCTCCACTAAAACCATCACCGGCACCGGGTTCATGAAATGCATGCCGATAACTTTGTGCGGCCGCGCCGTGACCCGCGCCAAACGCGTAATGCTAATGGAGGAGGTATTGCTGGCCAGAATCGTCTCGGGCGGGAAGTACTGGTCGAGTGCCACGAACAATTGCCGCTTGACCTCTTCGTTCTCGACCACCGCCTCCACCACGATGTCCGCCCCCGGAACCTCGGTCACACTGCCCACCGGATGCAACCGCGCCCGCGCCGCGCTCGCGTCCTCCGCGCTCATGCGGCCTTTGTCCACACTCCGCGCCAGCCGCGTCTCGATCCCGGCAATCCCCTGCGCCAACCCTTCCGAAACCGCATCGGTCAGGTAAACCGTCAATCCATGGGTGGCCGCCGTCTCTGCAATACCGGCGCCCATTTGTCCGGCGCCAATGACAAACAATGTCCCTGCCATGTCGGTCCTCCTCAGTCCACCCGGACGACGGTGGCTTCGCCCTGGCCGCCGCCGCTGCAAATCGCCGCGAGCCCATACCCGCCGCCCCGATGCGCCAGCTCCACGATGAGCGTCAAAAGAATACGCGCGCCGGACGCGCCGATCGGGTGGCCAAGAGCGACAGCGCCGCCGTTAACGTTTACCTTGTCCTCGGATAGACCCAAAAGCTTGATACTCGTCAGGGTCACCGCCGCAAAGGCCTCGTTAATCTCTGCCAATGCCAAATCCTGCGCCTGTAGGCCAGCGCGGCTGAGCGCCGCCTCCGCCGCATAGGCGGGCACGGTATGGAGATATTTCGGGGCCCTAGAGGCGGTTCCCGAGCTGATAATCGTGGCTAGCGGCTTCAACCCCCGCCGTGCCGCCTCCTCTTTGGACATTAGCACCAGAGCGGCAGCTCCGTCCGTCAGTCCCGGAGCATTGCCGGCGGTCACGGTGCCATCCGGTTGAAAGGCCGGCCGCAACGCAGCCATCTTTTCCAACGACGTATCGCGCCGGGGCCCGACGTCTTCGGAGACCCGGGTCACGGCGCCTTTTCTCCCTGGCACGTCGACCGGCACGATCTCTTGGGCCATACGCCCACTGTCGATGGCAGCCAGGGCACGCTCGTGACTGCGATATGCCCAGTGGTCCTGCTCCTCACGGGATATGTTATACTCCGCCGCGACCTCACTGCCGTAGACCCCCATGTGACAACTGCCAAAGCTGCACCAGAGCCCGTCATGCACCACCGCATCGATGAATGGAACGTCGCCCATGCGGAGTCCATAGCGGGCCCCTTGGACCAAATAGGGTGCCTGACTCATGGATTCCATTCCACCTGCGACGGCGGTACGAATATCGCCCAAGCGAATGGCCATGTCCGCCAAGTTCACCGCCCGCAGGCTGGATGCGCATACTTTGTTAATCGTGTCGGAGGCGACTGTCTCCGGCAATCCCGCCTTCATGGTGGCTTGCCGCGAGGGTATTTGCCCGGCCCCCGCCTGCACCACTTGGCCCATCCAAACGTAGTCGACTTCTTCCCCTGAAACCCCGCTCTTGTCAATTGCCGCCCGAATCGCCGCAGCTCCTAGATCCACGGCCGGAACCTCCCTCAGCGCCCCCCCAAACGTCACGAAGGGCGTGCGTGCGACAGCGACTACAACCGTTTCCGGCATGTTGACGCCTCCTCAAATCGAAGGTATTAATCCTGGCGCTCGATCACCGCGCCCAATGAGGCCAACTTTTCTTCCATCCCGTGATATCCGCGATCAATGTATTCTACGCCATCGACCTGGGTCGTGCCTTCGGCGCGCAACGCTGCCAACACCAGGGCGGCTCCGCCACGAATATCCTGCGCCTGCACAGGCGCTCCCGTCAACCGGTCTACACCGCGAATAATGCCGGTCTCACGATCCACTTTGATGTCTGCTCCCAGCCTGACGAGTTCGTGTGTGTACCCAAACCGGTTTTCAAACACGGTTTCCTGTACCACCGCCACGCCTTCGGCAACCGCCAGCATCGAAACCATCTGGGGATGCAAGTCGGTCGGAAATCCGGGATGCGGCAGGGTCTCAATGTCTACCGCCTTAAGCTTTGGGGGGCTGATGATGCGGATCCAATCCATGTCCTCTTCAATCTGCGCACCGGCCTGGCTCAGCTTCAACAGGACCGTCCGCAGATGCTCCGGTATCACGTTGCCGACCGTCACGACCCCGCCGCTGATGGCGCCGGCCAAGAGATAGGTGCCCGCTTCCAGACGATCAGGAATAATCTCGTGATGCGTGCCCTTCAGCTGACGCACCCCTTCGACGCGGACCAAATTGGTGCCGGCGCCGCGTACCCGCCCGCCCATGGCATTGAGAAAATTGGCGACATCGACAATTTCCGGCTCCATCGCCGCATTCTCCAAGATTGTGGTGCCATCGGCCAAGCTGCCGGCAATCATGAGATTTAACGTCGTGCCAAAGGAGGCCCGCTCTATGTAGACCCGGGTCCCTTTCAGACGCCCGTCAATGATGCCTTGGATCGACCCATGCTCAAGCCGCATGTCTGCACCGAGCGCCTGAAATCCTTGGATGTGAAAGTTGACCGGCCGCGAACCGATCTGGCATCCGCCCGGAAAGGCCACGTCGGCTTGTCCCAAGCGTGCCAACAACAGTCCGACCAGGTACGTGGAACCGCGAAGCTTTTTCGCTAAGTCATAACGGGCCTGATAATGGTTCAGCTCCCGGGCATCGACAGCCAGCCGGTTGGCCGACTGCCACTCCACGCCCACACCCAATCCCCGCAGAATCTCGCATAAGTCCAAAATATCGGTATACCGGGGCACATTCTCGAGGACTGTCGTTCCCTCTTCGGCTAAAGCGGCCGCCACGATAATCGGCAGAGCGCTGTTCTTGGAGCCTTCCACGGCCACATCGCCGGCCAACGCCCGACCGCCCTCAATGACAAACTGCGCCACGCGCGCTCTTCCTTTCGTTATTACAGGCTGTAGTTGGGCGCTTCTTTTGTAATCTGTACATCGTGCGGATGGCTTTCGGTCAACCCTGCCCCGGTGATGCGCACAAACCGAGCGCGCTCCCGGAGTTGGGCCAAATCAGGCGTTCCGCAATAGCCCATACCGGAGCGGATGCCGCCGATTAATTGATAGACCGTGTCGGCTACCGACCCGCGATACGGCACGCGGCCTTCAATCCCTTCTGGAACCAGCTTTTCGACGTCCAAGTCGTCCTGGAAATACCGATCACTGGAGCCCTGCTTCATAGCCCCCAACGAGCCCATGCCCCGATAGACCTTGAACGAACGGCCTTTGAATATTTCCATGTCCCCAGGGCTCTCCTCCGTCCCGGCGAACAACGATCCCATCATCACCGAGGACGCACCGGACGCCAACGCCTTCACAACGTCGCCAGACCAGCGGATTCCGCCGTCTGCAATGATCGGTACGTTCTTTTCGCGTCCCACCTGGTATGCGTCCCACACGGCGCTAATTTGGGGCACCCCGATCCCCGCCACAATACGCGTCGTGCAAATCGATCCCGGACCCACGCCAACCTTCACAGCATCCACACCGGCGTCAATCAGGGCGGCTGCGCCGTCCTTAGTGGCTACGTTTCCACCCACCACCTGCAGGTCGGGGAACGCCTCCTTGATGCGGCGGATGGTGCTTAAGACACCCGCCGAATGACCATGCGCCGTGTCCACCACCACCACATCGACCCGTGCTTGTACGAGAGCCTCCACCCGCTCCATCGTGCCCTCGCCCACCGACACAGCGGCCGCCACCAACAGACGGCCGTTGGAGTCCTTGGCAGCGTTGGGGAACTTGCGCGCCTTTTCGATATCCTTAATGGTTATCAAACCGCGGAGTCGTCCATGTTCGTCAACCAGGGGCAGTTTTTCAATGCGGTGATGCGCCAAGATTTTCTTTGCTTCGTCCAATGTCGTACCTTCCGGTGCAGTAACCAAGTTCTCTTTGGTCATCACCTCATGGATAGGCCGGTCAAAGCGCTCTTCGAAACGGAGGTCTCGGTTAGTGAGAATCCCGACCAGATATCCGCCGTCACGCACAATCGGCACACCCGAAATCCGGTAGCGGCTCATCATCGCCAGAGCGTCTTGGACCTGGTGTTCCGGAGACAAAAAAATCGGGTCAATAATGACACCGTGTTCACTGCGCTTCACTTTGTCCACTTCGCTGGCCTGCTGCTCGGCCGGCATGTTCTTGTGAATTACGCCAATCCCGCCCTCCCGAGCCATGGCGATGGCCATGCGGGCTTCCGTCACCGTATCCATCCCGGCCGACAGCAGCGGGATGTTCAGGCGAATGTCGCGGGTCAAATGGGTCGACACGTCCACGTCCCGCGGGAGCACGGCCGAATATCCCGGCACTAGCAGTACATCGTCGAACGTCAGTGCTTCCACGCCAAATTTGTCATTGCTATTCACGTACAAGTCCTCCTTGAAATCGCGCCGCTATGGCGCCTCTAGGCCTTTCCCAACAAGTTTGAACAAGTCTACCATAGGCGGGAAACGACCGACAATCCTCTCAGGCCAGTAATTCCGACACCCGTTCCCCCACTTTATAGACAGGGCCCGCTCCCATAGTGAGAAAGGTGTCACCAGGCGTCAGAAGAGGCATTACCAGTTCGACAGCATCAAACATATCGGGAACATAAAACACGCCGCCCGGCCGGCGGTTCCGGACCGCATCCGCCAGGGCCTGGCCCGTTACGCCAGCAATCGGGAGTTCTCCCGGCGGAGAGTATATCTCAGTCAGCACCAGAATGTCGGCCAGATCAAAGGATTCCACAAATTGGTCCCATAAATGATAGGTACGCACATAGCGCTGCGGCTGGAACAATACCACCACCCGCCCCTGGGTAACCTGCCGGCAGGCCTCCAGCGTCGCCTTAATTTCCGTGGGATGATGCGCATAATCGTCCACGACCAGCACCGGCCCCGGCACGAGGACTTGAAAGCGGCGGTTAGCGTTGCGAAACTGCTCCAGCGCATCGAATGCCGTTTGCCAAGGAATGCCGAGATGGGCCGCCACCGCCAGGGCCGCTAAGGCGTTCTGGACGTTGTGGCGCCCCGGAACCTGCAAACGGACGCGCCCCACCATGTTTCCCTGGTAGTAGACCTGAAAGACAGTTCCCGTTGCGTCCTGGTCCTCCACCACACCCCGCAGCTGGGCCTGGGCATGAAATCCATAGGTCAGCGTCGGTACCGACAACTGGCGGGACAGGGATTCCAAGACCGCATTGTCAATCCCTACGACCGCCACGCCTCTTGCGGGAACCGACGACAAGTACTGCCGGAAGGCTTCAATCAAATTCTCAAAACTTCCGCCGAAATGCTCTAGGTGTTCTGCTTCAACGTTGGTCGCCACCGCCACCTCCGGTCGGTAGCGGAGAAAGGTGCCGTCGCTTTCGTCCGCCTCGGCCACCACCCAGTCCGACTGTCCCACCCGCACGTTGCCCCCGAAAGCCTCAACTTCGCCGCCCACCAACACCGAGGGGTCCTGTCCGGCGTAAGCCAGCAGCGTCCCAATCATCGTGGTGGTGGTGGTTTTTCCGTGGGTTCCGCTGACCGTCACAGCCCGTTTGGCCTTCAGCACCTCCGCCAACACATCGGAGCGGTGCAGGAGCGGGATGCCGCGCCGCATGGCCTCCTGCCGCTCCACGTTGTCCTCGCGGACATCAGTGTTGTAGACCACTTGGTCCGCCCGGTCCACATTTTCTGCGGCGTGACCAAATACCACGGGTATCCCGGCTTTGGCGAGACGGTCGGTGCGGGAAGACGGATTCATATCGGAGCCCGTCACCGTTGAGCCTTGTTGATGGAGCCACAACGCCAACCCGCTCATACTGTATCCGCCAATACCGATAAAGTGAATGTGTTTCATCCGTCGACCGCCCTTTATGTACCAGGTTTGTATTAGACTACGCCGCCGCTGACGGTTTCATCCGAACTATTGAAAGTGCCATCCCTGCCGAATCCAGAGTTCCACATAATGCTGGGATGACCAGCGAATGCGTTCAATTTCTGACTCTGTGAGACGACGCACAACCCGCCCGGGCCGCCCGACCACTAATGACCCGCTGGGAATCTGCGCCCCCTCGGTAATCAGAGTTCCGGCCCCAATGATGACATCGGAGTGGATGACGGCGCCATTCATAATGAGGGAACCCATTCCCACCAGCACCCGATCCTCAAGGCGGGCGCCGTGGACAATCGTATTGTGGCCGATGGTGACGTCGTCACCGATCAGGCAGGGCTGGCCAAGGTCGGCATGCAGGGTACTATTATCCTGCAAATTGCTGCGCTGACCCAGACGAATCCGGTCAGAATCCGCCCGAATGACCGCGTTGAACCACACCGAAGCCTGGCGGCCTAGTTCCGCCTGCCCGATCACATAGCTGCCTGGAGCCAAAAACACCGGACTCTCGACCGCCGGTGACCAATCACCGAAGTCCATCAACATGCCATCCCGCCTCCTGTCCGACTTCGTTCAAGGACCATGGAGTCCTCGGCCCCTCGTTCTGGCCCATCGTGCACCCGCGCTGGTAGCGGTAATATCCCGCCGCCGCCACCATGGCGGCGTTATCCGTGCATAGCCATACCGGGGGGTGGTGTACCGCTGCACCGGCATGCTCGCCCCACTCCCGTACCGCGTCCTGAAGCCGCCGATTGGCGGTCACGCCGCCAGCCAAGTACACGTGCCCGACCGGAAAACGCGCGTAAGCGCGGGCCAGATTCTTCACCAGAGCCTCCACCACAGCCTCCTCTAAGGCACGAGCGATGCTCGCCTTGTCCTGTGGCGCTCGCCGGCTTAACTCTTCGGTGGCGGTCTTGAGCCCGCTAAAGCTAAAGTCCAGCGTCTCCGGTCCCAGACGGGCCACGGGAAGCCTCCAGCGGGCCTCCGCCGGGGCTGTGAGGGCCAGCCTTTCAATTTCAGGCCCCCCCGGATAAGGCAAGCCCAAAAGGCGTGCCCCTTTGTCTAACGCCTCTCCCGCCGCGTCGTCGCGTGTGGCTCCCAAGATACGGAGCTGGCCATGCCCCTCCCATCGAATAAGGCTGGTATGTCCGCCAGACACAATCAGACCCAGCGCCGGAAACTGGATGGGCGCGGTCAGGGCGTTCGCGTATAGATGGGCTTCCAAGTGATGCACGCCCACCACCGGCACATCCCAGGCTTGCGCGACGGCTTTGGCGAAGGTGACCCCAATCAACAGGGCCCCTAATAGTCCCGGGCCTCGCGTGACAGCAACGGCATCCAGCTCCGACGGATCGGTCCCCGCCGCGGCGAGTGCCTGTTCAACGACCGGCAGCACCGACATGGTATGTTCGCGGGCCGCCACTTCCGGCACCACGCCGCCAAACCGCCGCTGCACCATGGCGGAAGACAGCCGTTCGGATGACACTAGCATCCGGCCGTCATCGACCACGGCAGCCGCCGTGTCGTCACATGAGGATTCGATCCCTAAAATACGCATAAGACACCTCCGCGCGGCCCACAGTATTCGACAAAGGAGGGCGACACATGGCCATTGTCTGGCTTTATGGTGCACTGTTGCTGGTGGCCTACTCTGGGCCGACCCTGCTAACCCTTTCCAGCTACACCTACGGTATCATGACTTTAGCTCGGTTTGTGAGTTTTTTGGTGAGCGTGACGCTGTTTGTGATGCTGGGCAAAAGCCTCAAAAAGCGCCAGCGGCGGCGGTTTGCCACGGGACTGGTCGTCGGGGCAGGCGTGGCGGTTGTCGGAACCGGCGCCAGTCAGGCCATTCGACATCTGCCCCAGGCCGAAAACGCCTTCGCAGCGCAAATGCCCGGGGTTCCCCATGCGGCCGTCATGACCATGCTCCATCTGCATGTGGTGGCCAGCGCTGTCCTCTCCGCCGTCCTCTTTGGTGTACTGTTCGGCCTCTTAGGGGGGGTAGCGGTGTGGTGGGGCGGCCGCGCCCCCCAGTCCCGGCCGCCGGAACACCCAACCCCGGAACAGGGAATGGGTTAGAGCGGATCCTTCCACATAATAAACGCGTCCTCGCGCGGATCGCTGTAGTATCCGCGGCGCACACCCAGTTGAATGAACCCCAGCTTCTGGTAGAGATTCTGGGCCACTGTATTGGACCGGCGCACTTCCAGCGTCATACGCAGCGCGCCGGCGCTCTTGGCTCGCTCCATGAGCCCGCGCATCATTCGTTCACCTAGGTGTGATCCGCGAAAGTCCGGATGCACGGCTACATTGGTCACGTGGGCTTCGTCAAGGATAAGCCACATGCCTCCGTAAGCGGCAACCCGGCCATGAAAATCCAGGACCAAATACTGAGCGAAATTGTTCTCCATCAGTTCGCTTTGGAATGCGGCTCGAGACCACGGCGTCGGAAACGAGGCTGCTTCGATTCCCATCACCGCATCCAAATCCGAGAGATACATGTCGCGCACCAGAACTTCTTCGTCCGGCTGATTCGGAAGTGCCATGCGTCACCTCATTTGGCGGCCTTGATAGCAGGCGGCCGCAGGTAGGCGGGTGCCAGCAACAGCGGGTCATCGGCCTGCCCCCATTG
>JAJZBJ010000184.1 GCA_021798975.1 Bacillota bacterium
TCGTCCACGCGATCCAGCCCATCGATCGCCCCAACCGCCGACTGCAGGGCCGCCAGGCGCACGGCATCGCGGGAAAACACCGTATCCCGTTCACAGAGGTGACGGGCGGCCGATTGCACGGCATCGGCCGAGAGATCCGGCAATGCCCCCTCCCGGCCCCGGGCCGCCCGCTGGAGCGCGGCCAGATCCAGCCCCGCCTCCCGTGCTCTCTCCCGCCACTCCCAACGGCATGCCACGACGTCAAGTGGGATTTTCCTGCGCCTGGTGGCCAGATTGGCATGGGTCCGCTGCGTGGCGGTGCTGTGCTCCCGGGACAGCCCCACCGCTTCCAGCGCCGCGTCGATCTGCGCCTTGCGTTGGGAGAAGCGCGCGATCGCCTCCGGGGTGATGCCCGCCACCTCGAAGCCGTCCTTCGTGCGCTCGATGTCATACCCCAGCATCCGTACCCCACGAGCCAGCGCGTTTTTATAGACCGCATCCGCCAGATGCATCCGCACGTTATTCACCCCGAAATCCAGCACCATGGCCGACAGGGCGCCATCCTCCCGCCGGGTCACGTTCATCACCATGCAATGGGTATGCAACTGGGGGTCGATCCGGCCCTCCACGTCGCGGGCGTCCTCATGCTTGAACGTGGCCGCGAGCATTTTTCCCGTCTGCTGAATCCGCGTACCGCCTTTGCCCATTCGGGCGGTCAGGACTTCTTTTTCGATAAAACGGAGCGCTTCCCGCACGGCGGCATGATGCGCCTCCAAAATTCCACGGTCATTTTCCACGAGCGCCAATAAAGAGACGCTTTTCGGTGCGCTGAAAGTCAGGTCCGTGCAAAGACGCCGGTCCCCTTGTCGATGCCCTCTTTGGGAGATGTCCACATCACCCGGGAAACGGCCTTCCAGGGCATCCACAAAAACATCGTGATCGACCAACTCCGGGTATCCCATCTCTTCAGCCAGGACGCCGAACCATATCCCGTGGCGGTCTTCCGCTCCTTGATAATAGGACAGCACGGCATCCTTCTTCCGGGTATCGCCGCCGCCGGGTTTCATCGTCAGACCCTCTTCCGGGTAGTCGGCCATCCCCCCAGCCTTGCCGCCTTTCCCGCGGACGTTCTTGATGCTCAGCATGCTGCCTCCGGTGTCATGGCCCTTTCAGAGACCATAACAGGCGTTCTGTAGTTGCACAACATCGTTAGGTGTGATTGTGTGGTAATATAGGGCACCAGAGGTGCCCGTCGGGAGTATGCGTGCTAGTTGTAAAGTGACGCCGGTTGCTTGCTACAAGAGCAAATACCGTCATAATAAATCGTATTACATTGTTACCCATCGTTTCGAGCGGTATGCACAGGAGCCCGCCATGGAACCAAAACGACTCACCCCCCGCGTTGCCCGCTATGTGCGGGCCATCGAGCAGGCTCGTCTGGAAGGATATACCTGGGAGGAAATCACCGATGTCCTCTCGTCAGAGGTATCCCTGCACACCTGGGGGCAATTGCGTCAGGCTTTTCTGCGCGCGCAAAAAGCCATGGCGGATGGCCGTCTGAGTCCGCAACAAATACCGCTGCCGAAGTATGAACTTCAGCCGGAAACCCGGTCTAATTCCGAGGCGCCCGCAGAGGTCCCATATAACGATGATCCGGAACAGCTCATGGCCAGATTCCGGATTGGTAAAAAGGAGGAGAAATGAAGCGTATCTACATCAGTCATGGCGATAAGGGCGGCGTCGGAAAATCCATAGTGGCCGCCGTCCTGACCGAATTTTTGCTGCAGAACGATACGCTGGTTTCGCTGGTGGAGGGGGATCCCAGCCAGCCGGACGTGGGCATCCGCTATATGGATGACCCCGCCGTGCGGCTGGGCGCCCTGCCGCTGAATCGGGCGGGCGACGCGGAAACCGCCATGGCGGACCTCAGCTACTGGCTGGAACAGGAGGCGGGGGACCGGGTGGTCATCAATCTCCCGGCCGGGGCCTCCGAGACCTTGGACCAGTTGGCCGAACCCCTGCGGATGGTCGCCGATGCCCTGGGCTACACCCTCTACTGTACCTATAGCCTCGGCAAGGGAGACACCCCCGCCGCGGGACTCGCTAAAAGCCTGAACAGCGGGGTGCTGCGCCATATCGATCCGGCACATCGCTTGGCGCTTTTTCCCGCCTTTCAGGGAAAACCGGAGTCCTTCGCCTGGTATTCCCACAAGGCCCGGAAGGACGCCGATCTACGGGAAAGCGTCATGCCCGCCCTGTCGCCCCGTGCCGTCTTCGACAAGATGCTCCACGCCCGAGGACGGATACGAACCTTGGCCCAGGAAGGTGGCGAGGGTATCCTCGTGTACGACAAGATCGCCATGCATCGCTGGTTGCAGCAGTCTTTCGCGGCCCTGGCCCCCATCCTGAAGCCGGAGGGCTGACCCATGGGCAGTCTGCGCGATATGCTGCTCGCCAAACTACCGGCGACGACCCATGCCGAGGTGCTGACCATCGCCTTGGAGCACGGAATCCAGGATGCCAACGATCCGCTGTGGGCGCTGGTGGTCATCGCCTGGCAGGCGACCCAGTCGGCTGAAGGGGCCAGGCAATCGCTGGCCGAGATCGCGATGACCTTGAACGCCGGCATCGACCGGATTCCGAAAACCATTCAGGACGGGACGATCCATGCGGTCCGGGAACTGAACGGTGAGATGAGCCGGTTCTCTACTTGGCTCCATCAGAACATCCAGACCCATCAGCAGCAATTGACCCAGGTTGCAGGGGCTGTGGCCCAGGACTTCGGCACACAAGTCCAGGACGCCGTAAACAAGACTATGCAGGATGCCGAGAGCAGGGTCAGCAGCGCCCAACAGTCGGCGCGATCCGTGTGTTCTGATGCCGCCACCACCGCAAGAGAAGCCGCCAGAGCCTTCGAGAAGACCGTAGATGCAGCGATTGCCGTCCGCCGGGATGAGGCCATTGCCCAGTGGCAATCTGCGGCATCCGATACGCTCAGAAAGGTCGGCACCGGATACAACCGGAAATGGACCAGCATCGGCGCCGCCGTGGCGGGCGCCGTTCTTATTGCCGTGGGGGTTCTGGCCTGGAGTTTTGGACACGAGACGGGATATTCCCAGGGCACGTTGTATAGCCGGGAACTCCAGCTTCCCCAGGTGCAGAAGGGGTTGATTTGGCTTATTTCGGTGAGTCATCAGCGCGAAATGGATTTTTATCAAACTATCCAGGGCCAACAACTGTATCAAATGGCACAAACCAATGGCGCCGACATGTTTGTAGACTGTAAGGGCAAGGGATGGCGTGTGATCAAGGGGTCTTGTTATCCCAATTATAAACAGGATGGTGATTCCAAACACTACCCACATATATACGGCTGGAAGCTGCCACCCTCACGATTTGATCTGTTGCTGCACCGTTGAGTCGAGAATCCGGAGTCTCCCGGTATCAGGGAGAATGACAAGCAGCTACAGCGTGAGAGCGAACCATTCCGGGGCTGGCGGTGTTGCCGACCAGTTTTTCGACAGCCAAGCGGCCTTGTATTTTCGCGGGCGCGCAGAGGCGCGGAAATGTTTACCCCTCGACGGCTTGGCCGCCCAGGGTCTTCTGCCCCGGAATGGTTCGGCCTCCCTGCCTCCGCATGAGGCGGCAAATAAATCATCAATCCATTACCTGTCGGGCATCTCGTCGCCTGGGCGCGGCGGCTCATTCCCGACCTTATCCAAAATGGACAAGAGGTCGGCTGGCTTTGCTCCACCTGCCCGCAGCTTGAAAAAGTCAGCGGCTGTTTCTACGGCCCCAACCTTCTCGGCCAGAGCCACAGTAATCCATAGGTTGAGGGATACGCCATCCTCACGAGCGAGACGCTGTGCAGCTGTTTTAAGGGACTGGGGCAGCTTGAGAGCATAGG
>JAJZBJ010000033.1 GCA_021798975.1 Bacillota bacterium
GTACGCCGAGACTACTGGTTCCGCAGGGAACTGGGATCATCGGGCCGTGCCGACCCATTTATTTACCCGCTCGGGCGAGCGGGTTGTTTGTTTTGCGCCGGCCGTTCTGTAGTACCATAGCCTAGGTTGTCGGTTTGGCCGCGCCCCGTGCCTTTTGGGGTGCGGGGAGAGAAGGCGGAGCGTCGACCGGTTCTCGTACAGGGAGTGACTAAAGATGCAATGGGTTGAAGAATTTTACGCCAAACAAGAAGCCTGGTCTGGGATCTACACGGCGGGCGTATCCGATTATCATCGCCGCAAGGCGTCGTTGGTGCAAAGCTTGGTTGGCCAGCCGCCCCAGACAGTGCTTGAACTAGGCGCCGGCGGCGGTCAGGCGGCGTTTGCTGCGGCGGAACTGGGATATCAGGTAACCGCGGTGGAACTCCTCCCTTCGACCGCGGCGCATGCCCGAGAATTGTCACGGCGCCTTCGGACCGGCTCGCTTCAGGTTATCCAAGCAGATTTTTATACCGTCGCGCTGAATGACCCATATGATGTCGTGTGTTACTGGGACGGATTTGGTATCGGAGAAGACGAGGACCAAAGGCGGCTGTTGCGACGGATGGCCCAGTGGATGAAACCGACAGGCATGGTTTTGCTGGATATCTATTCGCCCTGGTACTGGGCACAGGCCGCGGGGCGCGAGATGGTGTTTGGCAGTGTCATGAGACGCTATGCCTTTGACCCGGAAGCAAGCCGGATGATAGATGCTTGGTGGCCGCGAGGCCGGGAACAGGAGCAGGTTGCTCAATCGCTCCGGTGTTATGCACCGGTGGACCTCAAGCTTCTCCTCCGTGGCACCGGCTTGCGCCTCGTGCCGGAAGCCATCGTCCCCGGTGGCGCAGTCGATTACGATCAAGGGACTTATGAGGAACATGCGCCGTTAGGTCGGTGCATGTCCTACACGGTCAAGCTGGTGCCCGAATAACTCTAGGTGCGACGCTGCTATTTTTTTGACGCGACGGCCAAGAGCACGGCGATATCGTGCTTCATCACACTCAGAGACACGGTGCCGGGCGTGCCCTCTTGCGGTTGGGTGTAAAATTGGCGCTCGAACAACGCGAACAGGCGGCGTTCTTTGGCTGAAGCCTTATGGTTGACCAGCACGGCATTGGCCGCTTGCTCAATCGCGGGAGCAGCGGCATTGATGTCCGGCACGCCAAGACTGTAGAACGGGGTCATGGATGATTCGAGATAACCCATGCCTTGGCTGGTCCAGAGGGGCCCGAATGGTGTGCGCGGTTGAGCGTAGACCAAATGAAACAGCATCGCCGCCTGTTCCGCGTCGCTGCGTGCCGTGGCTTCCAGAGCCACCTGCGGTCCATGCCGGCCCACAAAAAACCCCGCCACTCCAGCGGCCAACACTAAGGCGGCAATCCATGCTTTGTTCATGATGGTTCCTCCTCATTTCGAGAGTATTCATTGATTCATAACCTACCGGAAATTTTGCCGCGGGACCAGTGCAGCGGCCCCGATTCGGAAGATGCCCAAACACCGCGCCAGGGAGACCTCGACCGCGCAAACTCAGGTGTTGACAGCGTCTAAGTCTTAGTGCACTATGTTGCTAGTGCGCTAAGACAGAGGGTGACATGAGACATGACCGTGTGGTTAACCATGCTGAAAAAGGATATCTGGATGTTAAAGAGCCAGTGGCTGGGTTTTATGGCGGTCTCTGTGGTCGTGACTGCCGCCGTTCTCATTGCGCATGCCTTGGGCATCTTGGATGCTGCACGAAGCGCGGTGATTGTCGGCATGGCCCTGACGGGCTCTTTGTTCGTCGTGTTTCCGGCCCAACTCTATCGGGGGATAAACCGGGAGGTCAAAGGATCTGCGGCCTTGTGGCTGCAAACACCGGTGTCGGGTTGGGCCATGTTGGGTTCCAAATTGGTCTCAAGTCTGATAGGTTCCGTGACGTACTTTGTGGTCGCTTACTTTCTGGCTCTGGCCCTGTTTCACTCCGTGAACCTGATGCACGCGCTGCCCTCGGTGCATCATCAAATCCAGGGTCATGCTCCGCGGAGCGGAATTCCCGGTCAGCGCTCATTGGTGAAGGATGCCCCGGCGTACGTCGACGCAGTGGCAGGTCAAATGCCGCGCATTGAATTTTACGTGATGGCTGGCTTGTTGGGTGTGGGCTTGTACTTGGCCCTGTGGATCTCGCTAATCTACATGGCGGTCCGGTCTGTGAAAAATCAGTTCAAGAGGTTCGGATGGCTGGTTGGGCTCGGAGTCGTGTTGGTCGCCACATGGGGATTAGGCGGCTTGAAGAGTACGGCTTTGTACGCGCGGACTTTTGGCTGGGGCAAGGTAGCGGTCGTGGATCTGTTCCCCTCGCACGTACGCGTACTGGTGGGACGGCATCTGTTGGGGGCGATTGTGGCAGGCCATTTAGCATTCGACGCCATCATCGGCGTCCTGCTGTTCTACCTCACGGGGCTCATCATTGATCGCTATATGGAGGTGTAAGCCATGCAAGAGGACTTCACCTCCTCGCAACCCATCTACCTGCAGCTTGTGGAGCGGCTGTGCAAACAAATTGTCCGAGGAGAGCTCCCACTAGGCGAGAAGTTGCCATCCCTGCGCGATATGGCTGTTCAAGTCGGCGTGAATCCGAATACCGTTCAGCGGGTGTACACCGAACTGGAGCGGATCGGTGTGGCCGAGACCCGGAGAGGACAAGGAACCTTCGTGACGAGCGACCAGAATCGGCTTTTCCGACTTCGCGAAGAACTGATGATGAATTACATCACGGCCTTTCTCAATGACATGCGCGAAATGGGATTCACGCTCCAAGACGTCGTGCGGAGCTTGCAGGAGCACCAGACGCCGGGTGTGCCGAACAAATAGGAGGTCGCCATGGAACACACGATCGTTTCCTTCCAAGATGTATCGAAGCGATATCAATTGAAAGAAGCCGTGCAGCATCTGTCGTTTGATTTGCCAGCCGGAAAGGTGATTGGACTTATTGGCCCGAATGGCAGCGGGAAAACGACCACCCTTAAGCTGATGACCGGACTTCTGCGGCCAAACAGCGGGCGTGTCTTGTTTCAGAACCAGCGGGTGAAACGGAGTATGGCGGAGTATGTGGCATACCTGTCCGACACGGAGGCTGTTTACGGATTTTATACCGTGCGGCAGATGGTGAACTACTACGCGGGTCTCTACCAAGACTTTGACGCAGTCAAGGCGTCCGCTATGCTGGAGTTTATGCAACTCGATGGCCATCAGCAGGTTCGAACGCTCTCCAAGGGCAACAACGGGCGTCTGAAAATCGTGCTGGCTGTCTCCCGCAAGGTCCCCCTGATCGTCATGGACGAACCGCTGTCCGGCCTCGACCCGCTGGTGCGCCAATCCATCCTGACAGGGCTCATTTCGTTTATCGACCTCGAATCGCAAACCGTGGTGTTGTCCACGCATGAGGTGGGTGAGGTGGAACCATTCCTCGATATGGCGGTCCTGCTGGATCACGGTGCGGTGAAAGCCATGGACGAGACCGATCATATTCGGGAAACTATCGGCGGAAGCCTGCTGGACTGGATGAAGCAGGCGTTGGTCTGATAGGGACCGGCGCGCGTTGCGGGTCCCTCCGGTGTGGCGGCTGATAGATGGGAGGTTCTTGCCGGCCGCATTTTTCACTTGTATGGAATGGAGATGGTGCTGTGAGAGCCACCCTCGAGTCTCTGATTCATAGAGACCACACGACGATGCGTTGGTCTGGAGGAACCACGACAGAGCTGGCGATTTACCCTGTGAGCGCGAACTACAAACAAGGGAATTATCTATGGCGGCTGAGCACCGCAACCGTGGAGGTCGAGACATCGCTGTTCAGTGCCCTGCCCGGCATTACGAGGACGTTGATGCTCCTTGATGGGAACATGGTATTGCGGCACGCGGGCCATCACGAGGCGCGACTGAGGCCTTTTGACCAGGACCAGTTTGATGGCGGATGGACGACGCATAGCCAGGGGCGTGGCCGAGATTTCAACTTGATGTGCGCTGCTGGCGTGCAAGGGGATCTCGCGGCCGTCCCCATTGATGGGCGCGATGCACGATGCGAAGCCTGGTCAGGAGAGCCCGCGTCCTGGATTGCGTGGTACTCTGTGGACGGTGATGTCACGATATGCACTCCCGGGGAGAAGGCGACACTGCGTTGCGGCGCGATCTTGGTGGCCGCAGGAGCATGGCTGTCCCACGAGCCAGAGCTCGTGATGGAGAATCCCACGGACCAAAAGACTGTAATCATCCGCTGTACGATCCGCTTGACCGGCCAATCGCCCCCTTGAGGGACCTGGTGCGGCAAGCGGAGCCAAGAGTCTCCCGTGATGGGCGTTCAGGGCGCACCGCGTCAGGGTCCACCGCGGGAACCCCATGGACTCGATGCGGCCGCGTGGGGCTGGTGTGTCGCCGCAGGAATCCGGGCCTGAACGCCGAATTTATGGATAGACGGTTCGCCATCGGTGCGGTCCTGAAACGAGGTGTTCGGTTGCGACTTAACTTGCGGGGACAGGCTATAGGGCTCATAGCGTGTTCGGATGGTCGCCCCGAAGGTGACCCGGCTGTGCAAGGCCTGGTGCAGGCGTTAGCCGGATGGGGGATGCAACCGGTGCTGGCCCGCACCCTATATCGTCGGGCTCCCGCGCCGTTTAGCGGATCGCCCCAGGACCGGGCTCGGCAACTCATGGAATTCTTCCGGGACGATGCCATCCGGGCCATATTTGACATATCTGGCGGGGACTCGGCCAATCAAATTTTGCCGTACTTGGACTATGACGTAATCCGCAAACAGGCGAAGCCCTTTTTCGGGATGAGCGACGTGTCGGTGATTCTCAATGCCATCACCGCGCGGTCGGCGGTTCCGGCGTTCCACTATCAAATCGCGAATCTTGTCGGTGCGCATTCCCATGCTCAGCGGGCTTTATTCCAAGAGCTCTTTCTGGACGACCGCGACACGTGGCACCGTGTGACCTTTCGGTATTCATGGCTGCGTGGTCGGGGCCTGGCCGGATGCGTGGTGGGCGGCAATATCCGCTGCTTTCTGAAGCTGGCGGGTACGCCGTATCTTCCGGATCCCCGCAATAAAATTCTCTTCCTGGAGAGTCTCGGCGGTGGGCCCGGGCGTATGGCGTCGCTGTTGTCGCAGTTGCGTCAAATGGGATACTTTGACCAGCTTGGGGGCGTGTTGCTGGGGTCTTTTACCCAGATGGCCGTGGAGTCGCAGCAACCGACGATCGAAGAGCTGGTGCTGGATGCAGCGCACGACTATCATTTTCCCATCGCGATGACCCAGCAGGTGGGTCATGGGGACGACGCCCATTGCCTGCCTCTCGGGCTCGCATTGTCCTTGGATTAGCTTGTCCCTCACTGAGGGTTGGCGACTGTGAATCGGCGGGAGGAGGGCCCGATGCACGCGTTTGTGCGCTATGGCGATCTCATGGGCGATTTGTTTATCCCCGAGCTCGGCAAGTCCAACGGCATGGGGATTGTGTGGTGCCCTGGGCTGCCCAACAGGCCAACCGCCGATGATTTGGCAGAACCCCTGGCCCATCAAGGATTTACCGTACTGCAAGCGCGTTATCCGGGCAGCTGGCAAAGTTACGGGCGCTTTGGGCCCTCCAGTTCCCTGGACGGGGCGGTGCTGGGACTGGAACTCATGGCTCAGGGAAGCGCCCGTGACTTAGTGACAGAACGCCCCATCACATGGACGGTGGATCGATTAGCGCTGGTGGGCAACAGCTATGGCGGCGGCGTGGCCATTTGCGCTCTCGCGCTGTCCGATCTGGCGGACTGTGCCGTGGTCTTTTGCCCGCTCGTCGAGCCCCACCGGCAGAATGCTGATGCGGCGTTGCCTGAGGACGACCTCAGGACGTTGTATCCCTACCTTAAGCGTTGCCATGAAAACGTGTTCCGGGGACTCGATGACCGAGAATGGGGGGAATTTCTGGCGGGGACCAGCCGGCTGTTTCCGCCGGCTTACGTACCCACGCTTCTCAGTCGGCCGTTGTTGCTGGTTCATGGTTCGGATGACCAGACCATTCGGCCGTATCACACGGCAGCATTTTACGAGCAACTCGTTGCCGGGGGGGCCGACCGTGCAGCGCTGATTCTGGCTCCGGCTGTCGGCCACGGCCGGGCACTCCGTGCAAAAACTTGGGATCAGTGGACGCAGTGGCTGCTGCGTTAACAGCTTCGGCTTCGCGCGAGAGACGTTGGAAAGTTCAATCGAAACGCCGCCTTCAATGCGTCCGTTTCGAATCCAAGTGAGGAAACATTTATGCATGGATACGGTGCGGATGACGCGGTATACTAACGGAGCACAAGCTTGGTAGGTACGTTGCGCCGCGAGAGTTGACCCGTTCCCATCCCGCACACGGTCGTCCCCCTCGTGTACGCCGAGACTACTGGTTCCGCAGGGGACTGGGATCATCGGGCCGCGCCCACCATTTTTTTATCCCGCCTAGATGCGGGATTTTTCTTTTTGCGGCTGGGGGCTGGGATGGCGGGCGCGGTTCGTCAGCTCCGCCGCGATTTTGTACAATGGACGTAATCTATGAACAGGAGCTGGGACAGTGGAGGTTGTCAAAATCACCCCTCGCGGTTATTGCTACGGTGTTGTTGATGCCATGACGATGGCAAAACAGGTGGCTAAAGACCCAAACGTACCGCGCCCTATCTTTGTGCTCGGGCAAATTGTGCATAACCGGCATGCCGTGGAGGATCTGGAACATCTCGACATCCGAACGTTGGATGGGGGCCGCCGGGTAGAACTGTTGGAGCAAGTGCCGGATGGCGCGACCGTCATCTTCACCGCGCACGGGGTATCGCCGGAGGTGAAGGCCCGGGCTCGAGCCCGGGGCCTGAACGCTTTTGACGCCACGTGCCCGGATGTGACGAAGACGCATAGCTTAATCGAAGAAAAGGTGGCCCACGGCTACTCCATCATTTACATCGGCACCAAAGGCCATCCTGAGCCGGAGGGAGCTATGGGAGAAGCGCCGGTTGGGCGCGTTGAGCTGGTGACAACGGCCGACGATGTGGCATCGCTCACCTTTGGCCCCGACACGCCCCTGGCCATTGTCACCCAAACCACTCTCAGCCAATGGGATACGGAAGATGTCATCCGGGCGGTCCAATCACGCTATCCCCAGGCCGAAGTGCACAACGAAATCTGCCTGGCCACCCAACTGCGCCAGGAAGCGGCCGTACAAGCGGCCCGCGATGTGGACATGGTTGTCGTGGTCGGGGATCGGCGCAGTAACAACTCCAATCGACTGGTGGAAGTGGTGGAGAAGGTGGCCGGAAAACCGGCGGTTCGGGTGGAACAGGTTGAGGACTTGGAGTCGGCATGGTTCGCCAACGTGGAGAAGGTGGCGGTGACGGCCGGATCATCCACTCCGAGTCAGGTCACACGCGCGGTGATTCACTGGCTGGAAGCGTTGAAGGCCTAGGCGATGCCTGCCAGGCGTACGTAGAGGTTCGTGGCCAGCAGAACGCCGAGAATGGTCAGCAGAAGACCGGCACTCCGCTCAATCCAGGGCAGATAGCGGCTCAGGCGCTGGGTCCAGCGCGTAACCCGGGTTAAAAACAGCGCCAGGATAAAGAACGGCAAGGCCAGCCCGAGCGCGTAGGTGGCGAGCAGCACGCCGCCCAGCCACACCGTCTGGGAACGTGCGGCCAGTAAGAGAATGCTGCTCCAAATGGGTCCCACACAGGGTGTCCATCCGGCGGCAAACACCAAACCCATGATGAAGGGCGACCACACCCCCAGCCGGCCGCGTTGCGGCAGGGCAAAGCGGACATCCCGCTTCAAGAGGCCGAGGCGGATCGCGCCCATCAATTCCAGTCCAAAAATGACCATGACAACGCCGCCCAGTTCGGCAATGAGCGTTTGGTAGCGGTGTACAAATTGTCCGATGGCGGTCGCGGCCAAGCCCGACAGAATTAAGATCAGGGAAAAGCCGGCAATGAAAATCAAGGCGTTCCCGATTACTCGGCCGCGCAAAGCCCGGCTTTGCACCGCTTCCAGCGTCAGCGGGGTGCCTGCCATGGCGGTGAGATACGACGGGACCAGCGGCACCACGCAGGGTGACAGCACCGACGCCAGGCCAGCCCCAAAGGCAATGCCGAAAGATGCGCCTGCCAGCATGGTCTTCCTCCCCGAAATCGATGTCCTTGCTTAATCTTGGATTATACCACAGGTCGAACAGTGCAGGATTTGGTGGTTCTATGTCGAAGGTTTTGCGGTATAGTTAGCGGATGAGCACAGAATGCACACTCATTGAAAGGGTGTTGGCATGATTCGGGTTGAAGGGGTTACGAAACGATACCCCAATGGTCACCATGGGTTAGTGAAAGTATCGCTCACGGTTCACCGGGGTGAGTTTGTGTTTTTGGTAGGCCCGTCGGGCGCCGGCAAGTCGACCCTGATTCGCATGCTGTATGGCGAGGATCGGCCTTCGGAAGGCGAGGTCATGATTGACCAGTTTCGGCTGCGCCGCATGACCATGCGGCAATTGCCCCGTTTGCGCCGTCAGTTGGGGATCGTGTTTCAGGACGTCAAGCTGTTGCCCACGCGGACCGTCTTTCAAAACGTGGCCTTTGCCATGGAGGTCGTGGGGGCCTCACGCAAGGAGATTACCAAGCGCGTTCCGCAGGTCCTGGAGTTGGTGGGGTTGGCGCGGCGCCGTGACCACTACCCAAGTCAATTGTCGGGCGGCGAGCAGCAGCGCGTCGGCATTGCGCGGGCGCTGGTCAACCAGCCCACCTATGTGCTGGCAGACGAGCCCACAGGGAATTTGGACCCGGAAACCGCATCGGAGATTATGAAGCTCTTTCAAGAGATTAACCGCCGCGGCGCGACTGTGCTGATGGCAACCCATGCCCGTGACCTGGTCAATCAAATGAAGAAACGCGTCATCGCGATCGAGGGCGGACAAGTCGTGCGCGATGAGGTACGGGGGGCTTACGGGTATGAGTCTTAACAGCGTCGGCTATTGGTTCCGCGAAGCGGGGCGGAGTCTATGGCGGAACTCCTGGATGGCCGTCGCGTCGGTGTCCACCGTTACCATTTCGTTGTTTGTGCTGGCCGTATTTGTGGTTGTCAGCGCCAACGTCAACCACGTCACCACGCTGTTGCAAAACCAGGTGGAGATGCGGGTGTTTGTCAAGCCTCATACCACCCATACGGCGGAACTGGCGCTGCTAAAACAGGTGGAAGCATGGCCTGATGTGCGCAAAGTGGACTTCTTCACCAAGGCCCAGGCTGCCAAAAACCTGCGGCAGGAATTTCCCCATGAGCAGGATTTGTTCCGCGTCATTGCAAAGTCCAATCCCCTGTTTGACGGATACGACGTCTACGCGTCGAATCCGAACGACATCCCGGCCTTGGCCCGGCGGTTCGACCACAGCCCCATCGTGAACAACGTAGTCTACCAGGGCACGGTGGTCCGCCGATTGACCCGCTTGGGCACCATCTTGCGCTGGACCGGGTGGATAGTGGAGGGGCTTTTGGCGGTTGCAACCCTGCTGATTATTGTCAATACCATTCGCCTCGCGGTCTTTGCCCGGCGGCGCGAAATCCAAGTCATGCGGTTGGTGGGGGCCACCGACTGGTTTATCCGCTGGCCGTTTATATTGGAGGGCTTGACCATTGGGCTGCTGGGGGCCGTGGTGGCCGATGCCGCTGTTTCGGCAGGGTACCACTGGGTGGTCGCCCGCGCCACGGTCTCGCTGCCCTTTTGGCCCATGGCCGGGTTCAATAGTGTGTTCTCGCAGACCTCCGTCTTTACCATTGCGGGCGGTCTCATCATGGGCGCACTGGCCAGCGTTATCGCGTTGCGGCGCTTCCTAAAAGTCTAAGGCACGCGGTTAAGCGAACAATCGTGCTATAATGGGAGGACCGAGGAGGGCTCCCATGAAGGCGCGACGCATCGGCGCGGCAATTCTGGCAGCGCTGATTTTAATGGCCGGTTCGTCGGCTGTGACCTGGTACATCGCCACCCAGAAAGCCCGGGTAGCGTCTGATGGAGTGCCAGCCAGCATGCTGACCAGCACCCAATTTCACCGGTTTGTGTCCACCTACGAGCTCATCCGCAGTGAATCGATATGGAAAAACACACCCAATCAACTGCTGCTGGGCGCCACCAACGGTATGGTGGGGACCCTCCATGACCAATTTACCAACTACTTGACTGGCGGCCAGACCCGCAACCTGGAAAGCGTGCTGTCGCCAACCTATGTGGGCATCGGCATTGAAATGAATTTGGGCCGCCCGCTTACGATTCAGGCCGTTTTTCCCAAAACTCCGGCCGCTAAGGCCGGTTTGCAACCCGGAGACAAGATTTTAGAGATTAATGGGCACAGCACCACCGGGATGAACCCCTCCAACGCCGTCATTTTAATTCATGGAGCGTTGGGCACGCGGGTGACTTTGCGCATTTCGAGCGCCCGTGGTGCCAGGACCGTGACGCTGACCCGGTCGACGATTCCTTTCCCGACTGTGTACAGCCGGATGCTGCCCCACCACATTGGCTACATGAATATCACGGAATTTGGGTCCGACACGGGTCCCGAGGCGGTGCAGCAGTTCCATCAGTTGATGGCGCACCATCCGCACGGCATTCTGCTGGACCTCCGCGACAATCCGGGGGGAGAGCTCACCCAGGCTTTGCAAGTGGCCAATCTGTTTGTGCCCAAGGGGCCCGTTGTGACGCTGAAGTACAAGAATCCCTCCAAGAACACCACCTACCGGTCTATGGGGCCCGGGACCCGCCTGCCCGTGGTTGTGCTGGTCAACGGCAACACCGCATCGGCGGCCGAGATTTTGTCGGCGGCCATCCAACAGAGACAGGGCGGGGCATTGGTCGGGACCCGTACGTACGGCAAGGGCATTGTGCAAGAGGTAATTCCTCTCTCGGACGGGGCATCCTTGAAGTTGACAGTGGCACGCTACTATACGCCCAATGGCGACTATATTGAACACAAGGGACTTACCCCCAATGTGCGGGTGGCGGAGCCCGCCAACGTCCAGCCGTCTGATATCCCAAGCCAGGATCCGCAGTTGCGCGCGGCACTGAAGGTCCTGGAGCAGAAGATTTCCGCGTCCAAGCACTAGGAGGTAAACGTGGCAGAATTCCAATTGAAGAGTCCGTACGATCCAGCGGGTGACCAGCCTATGGCCATTCAGGCGCTGGTTCACGGATATCACGAGGGCCAAAAGGAGCAGGTGCTGCTAGGAGTCACGGGATCCGGGAAGACCTTTACCATGGCCAATGTGATTCGAGAAGTGGGTCTGCCGGCCCTAGTGGTGGCGCCGAACAAGACATTGGCCGCCCAATTGGCCGGCGAGTTGAAGGCCTTTTTCCCGGACAACGCGGTGGAATATTTTGTCAGCTACTACGACTATTACCAACCGGAAGCGTATGTCGCCCAGACAGACCTCTACATTGAGAAGGACGCGCAGATTAACGACGAGATTGACAAGCTCCGGCACTCCGCCACCTCGGCCTTGCTGGAGCGTGAAGACGTCATCGTGGTCGCATCGGTATCCTGCATCTACGGTTTGGGTTCGCCGAGCGATTATCGGGATTTGGTGCTATCCCTGCGCAAGGGCCAGGAACGCAGCCGCGACAGCATTCTGCGGAAACTGGTAGAAATCCGTTACGACCGCAACGACATGAATTTTGTCCGAGGCAAGTTCCGGGTCCGGGGCGATGTGATTGAGATTTTTCCGGCCAACCGCAGCGAGCAAGCCATTCGGGTGGAATTGTTCGGCGACGAGATCGAGCGGATTCGCGAATTTGACGTACTGACGGGCGAGATTTTGGGCGATCGCGAGCACGTCGCCATTTATCCGGCTTCCCACTATGTGATGGGGCAACAGCATCGGGATCCGGCGATCGACAGTATCGAGCAGGAGCTTGAGGAGCGCCTCAAGGTGCTCAAGGAAATGGGGCGGGATTTGGAAGCCCAGCGTCTCGAGCAGCGGACCCGTTATGACTTGGAGATGCTGCAGGAGGTGGGTTTCTGCTCGGGCATCGAGAATTATTCCCGCCACTTTACCGGTCGGGCCCCGGGGGAGCCGCCGTACACGCTCCTCGACTATTTCCCGGAGCAGTTTTTGACCATTATCGACGAGTCGCACGTGAGTGTTCCGCAGGTTCGCGGCATGTATGCCGGCGACAAGTCGCGCAAGGAAAGTTTAGTGGAGTACGGATTTCGGCTGCCGTCGGCCTTTGACAACCGGCCGCTCACGTTTGATGAGTTCAAGCGCCATCTGGATCGGATTATGTATGTCTCGGCGACTCCAGGACCCTACGAACTGCAGCATGCCGACAGCGTGGTGGAGCAGATTGTCCGACCCACGGGTCTGGTGGATCCGGAGGTGGTGGTGCGTCCCACCAAGGGACAGATTGACGATTTGCTGGGCGAAATTCGGGACCGCATTGACCAGAATCTGCGAGTGCTGGTGACCACGCTGACCAAGCGGATGGCCGAGGATTTGACCGATTACTTCCGTGAGGCGGGCATCCGGGTCCGCTACCTGCACTCCGACATTGACACGATGGAGCGCATGGCGATTATCCGGGATCTCCGGTTGGGCGAGTTTGACGTGCTGGTGGGCATCAACCTCTTGCGCGAGGGCTTAGACCTCCCGGAAGTGGGACTGGTGGCCATATTGGATGCGGATAAGGAAGGGTACTTGCGCAGCGAGACCTCGCTGGTGCAGACCATCGGCCGGGCGGCCCGCAATGTCCACGGCACCGTCATCATGTATGCCGATGCGATGACAGATTCGATGCATCGAGCCATTTCGGAGACGAGTCGGCGGCGCGACATTCAACGGCAATACAACGAGGAGCATCACATTACGCCGCAGAGTGTCACCAAGGACGTGCGCGAGGTCATTAGCGCTATCCGGCCCAGCGATGATGCCATTGCGCAGAAGCCGGTCAAGGAGATGTCGCAGCGGGAACGCATCAAGGTGGCCAATCAATTGCGCAAGGAGATGAAGGAGGCCAGCCGCAATTGGGAGTTCGAGCGGGCGGCGGCGCTGCGCGACATGTTGATGGAACTGGAGGCCGAACGGCCCATCCGGAGTATAGGAGGGGAGAAGCGTCGTGGGTAGTGATGTGATTCGGGTGGTCGGCGCACGCCAGCACAATCTCAAAAATATTACGGTGGATATTCCTCGGGACGAACTGGTGGTGATTACCGGCGTGTCCGGATCGGGAAAGTCCTCGCTGGCGTTTGACACCATCTATGCGGAAGGTCAGCGGCGCTATGTGGAATCGCTGTCCAGCTACGCCCGTCAGTTCTTGGGCCAGATGGACAAACCCGACGTCGACACAATTGAAGGGCTGTCGCCCGCTATCTCCATCGACCAGAAGACCACCAGCCATAATCCGCGCAGTACGGTAGGCACGGTGACGGAAATCTACGACTATCTGCGGGTTTTGTACGCGCGGGCCGGCCAACCGCACTGCCCGCGGTGCGGTGCGGTCATTCAACCCCAAACGGTCCAGCAGATTGTCGATCGTGTTTTGGAGCAGCCGGAGGGTACGCGGCTCGAAGTGCGCGCTCCGATTGTGCGAGGACGCAAGGGCACCCACGAAAAGGTGCTCGAAGATATTCGCCGCCTGGGCTACACGCGTGCCCGCATCGACGGTGCGCTCCATGAGCTGGAAGAGGGGCCTGCCCTTAATAAGAACCAAAAGCATACCATTGCCGCGGTCGTGGATCGCATTATTCTTCGAGAGGGGGTGCAGGCGCGGCTGGCGGAGGCGATTGAGCATGCCTTTGAGATTGCCGAGGGACTGGTCGAGATTGGCCCGCCGGAGAGCCAGGCGCAGCTCTATGCCCGTGACTTGGCTTGTGCCGAGTGCGGCATTTCCCTGGAAGAACTCAGCCCCCGCATGTTTTCATTCAACGCCCCGTTTGGCGCTTGTCCGGACTGTACGGGATTGGGCTTCAAGCAGGAGATTGATCCCGACTTGATCGTGCACCCGGATCGGACCTTGGCGGAAGGGGCGCTCTTTCCTCTGCACCGAGGGACCAGCCGATTCTACCCGGACCTGATTCTGGCGTTGGGGCAGACGGCCGGCATTCCCACGGACGTGCCTTACAAGGATCTCCCGCCCGCCCAGCAGCGCATTTTGCTGGAAGGGTACAAAGCGCCGATCCCGTTTGAGTACGAGAGCATCTTTGGGCAGTCGCGGCGCGAGACCGTGGTCTGGCACGGACTGATTCCCATCTTGGACCGCCGCTACCGGGAGTCCTTGTCGGAGGGACAGAAAGAGGAGATTGAAGGCTACATGACGGCCCGACCGTGCCAAACCTGCCATGGTCAGCGGCTGAAGCCGGAGGTCCTGGCGGTGACGGTAGGAGAATTATCGATTGCAGCCTTGACCGACCTCAGCATTCAGAATGCCCGCCAATTCTTGTCCGATCTTGCGTTGGAAGGGCGCCAGGAGCGCATTGCCAAACCGATTCTCAAAGAGGTGCTGGAACGGCTGGGCTTTTTGGCGGACGTGGGATTAGGCTACCTGACGCTGTCCAGGGCGGCAGGCACGCTGTCGGGCGGCGAGGCCCAGCGCATCCGCCTCGCGACCCAGATAGGGTCGTCCTTGATGGGAGTGCTCTATATCCTCGACGAACCGTCGATTGGGCTGCACCAGCGGGACAACGACCGCTTGATTCGGACCCTGAAGCGGCTGCGCGACTTGGGCAATACGGTGCTGGTGGTGGAGCACGATGAGGACACCATGCTGGCGGCCGATTATCTGATTGACATTGGGCCGGGACCCGGCGTGTACGGGGGCCGTGTTGTGGCTGTGGGGACGCCGCAGGAAGTGATGGCCGATCCCGCCAGCTTGACAGGTCAGTACTTGTCCGGCGTCAAGGAGATTCCGCTCCCGTCGCGGAGGCGGAGCCCGGGAGACCGCTGGCTTACGGTGGAAGGGGCGTCTGAGCACAATCTGAAGAATGTCCGGGTACGGATCCCCTTGGGCTTGATGGTGGCCGTGACTGGGGTCTCCGGTTCAGGAAAATCCACCTTGGTGAACGACATTGTGCGCCGCCGGCTTGAAATTGACTTGAATGGGGCGCGCAGCCGGCGCGTGGGGCAGCATCGGGCGATGCGCGGACTGGATCTGCTGGATAAGGTGATTGCCATCGACCAGAGCCCTATCGGCCGCACTCCCCGCTCCAATCCGGCCACCTATACCGGCGCCTTCGACTTGGTGCGGGAACTCTACGCCAACAGTACCGAAGCCCAGATTCGCGGCTACCGCCCCGGGCGATTTTCCTTCAACGTGCGCGGCGGGCGCTGTGAGGCCTGCCGTGGGGACGGAATTCTCCGCATCGAGATGCATTTTTTGCCGGACGTGTATGTGCCTTGTGAAGTGTGTAAAGGCACCCGCTACAACCGGGAGACGCTCGAGGTCACCTATCGCGGCAAGAGCATTGCGGAAGTGCTGGATATGACGGTGGACGAGGCGTTGGACTTCTTCCAGCATCACTCCAGGCTCAAACGGAAGCTGGAAACGTTGCACGATGTCGGTCTGGGGTATATCCGGCTTGGCCAACCCGCGACGACGTTGTCAGGCGGCGAGGCGCAGCGGGTCAAGTTGGCCACGGAGCTGTCCCGGCGTTCGGATGGACGCACGCTCTATATTTTGGACGAGCCCACCACCGGATTGCATGCCGAGGATATCCGCCACTTGCTGGATGTGCTGGAGCGGCTGGTAAGCCAAGGGGATACCGTGCTGGTAATTGAGCATAACCTGGATGTCATCAAGCGGGCCGATTGGATTATCGACTTGGGTCCAGAGGGTGGCGATGCTGGGGGCACCGTGATTGCGGAAGGCCCACCCGAACAGGTCATGTCGGTGGCGGGATCGTATACTGGCGATTACTTGCGGCGGCACATCGAGCGCCAGCAGGCTGTATCTGAGGCCCGCTGAGCGGCCGGGAGAGGGGACGGATGGCAGCTGAGCGTTCCCCGGAGCTGGACGAGAAGCTGAAATCGCTGCCCAGCGATCCGGGGGTCTATTTACTAAAGGATGACGAGGGCCAAGTGCTCTATGTCGGCAAAGCGGTCGTGCTCAAAAATCGGGTGCGGTCGTATTTCCACACGCCCGAGCGACTGGCTCCCAAGGTCCGGGCCATGATGCGGCACATCGTCGATCTGGAGTACATTGTCACCTCCACCGAGGTCGAGGCGCTTATCCTGGAAGCCACGCTGATCAAGCAAATGAAGCCGCATTACAACATCCGCCTGAAAGATGACAAGGCCTATCCGTATCTCCGTCTCACCTGGGAGGAAGACTTCCCGCGTCTCGTAATCGCCCGCAAAGCCGGACACGATGGCAGCCGTTATTTCGGGCCCTATCCCCGGGCGCAGGCGGTGCGGGATACCATCCGCCTACTGCGAAAAATCTTTCCTATTCGGAACTGCACCAACCAGAAGTTCAAGAACGCGGCCCGTCCGTGTTTGGAGTACCACATTGGCCACTGCCAAGCGCCCTGTCAGGACTTGGTGTCCAAGGCGTCGTACCGCCAGATGATGGAACAGGTGGAGCAATTCTTGGAGGGCCGGGCCGACGAGGTGGAGCGCGATCTGGTGAAGAAAATGAACGAGGCGGCTGAGAATCTCGAGTTTGAGCGGGCAGCTGAACTGCGGAATCAGGTTCAGGCCATCCGCGCAGTGCGCGAGCCGCAGAAGGTGGCGGCCGGCACTGAACGGGAATTGGATGCTATCGCCTGGGCGGTCGATGGGGACGAGGCGGTCGTGCAAGTGTTCCGGGTTCGCAAGGGCCGGTTAACGGGCCGCGAGGCGCTCGCCCTGTCAGGTGTCGAGGGTTCCGGAGAGGCGGCCTTAGCCGAGGCGTTTTTGACCCAGTACTATGCCAATGCCCAAGAGATTCCCCCCGAGATTCTGATTCAAGCGGTGCCGGATAATGCGGGGCAGATGGGAGACTGGCTGCGTGGGAAGCGCGGTGGAGCCGTGCATATTCGGGTGCCGCAGCGGGGTGAGAAGGCGCAACTGTTGGCTATGGTGCGAAAGAACGCGGAGATGGCCCGCGACGAGGGGCTGCGCCGACAAGAGCGGCAAGATGCGCATGTGCAGGAGGGACTCCTGGGGCTGCAGCACGCCTTGGGGCTTTCGGGCATCCCGCATCGCATGGAATGTTACGATATCTCCAACACCCAAGGCACGGAATCGGTAGCTTCGATGGTGGTGTTTACAGACGGCAGGCCGGATAAGGCGCAGTACCGCCGTTTTAAGATTAAGACGGTCGAGGGTCCGAACGACTTTGCCTCCATGTACGAGGTGATTGGCCGGCGTTTCCGGCATCGAGAACTCGCAGAGGACAACCCGAATCTCAAGCGCTTCGCGGAGACCCCGGATTTGGTGATAATTGACGGGGGCCGCGGACAACTGGGCTATGCAGCGCGGGCTATGCGGGAAGTGGGAGTCGGCGATATCGCCGTGTTTGGGCTGGCTAAACAGCATGAGTGGCTGTTTGAGCCTGAGAGTCCGACCCCGATTATTCTCGACCGGGATTCTGAAGCGCTTAAAATGCTTCAGCACATTCGGGACGAAGCGCACCGCTTCGCGATTACGTTCCACCGGAAGCTGCGGACCCGCCGCAACTTAAAGTCGCTGCTCGATGACGTACCCGGTATCGGGCCCAAGCGAAAAAAGGCCTTGTTGCGCGCTTATCCCGATTTAACGGCCATCCGCGAGGCGACGGTGGAGGATTTGGGCCACCTGCCGGGCATGTCCAAAGCGGCAGCGGAATCGGTGCTGACCTATCTCCAGCAACAAGCGGCACCGGCAGCGGAGAGGAGTGAGTCATGAGGCGATTTGTGGTCTGGCTGGCCACGGCGGCAACCCTCTATGTGCTGGTACAGGTCCATATGGGACTCGAGGCATCCAGCGCGGGCGCGGTCGTCGTGGCCAGCGTCGTACTGGGACTGGTCAATCTCATAATCCGGCCCATCGTCCGGTTGTTGACGCTGCCGCTGCGGCTTATTACGCTGGGGCTGTTCGGCCTGGTTATCAATGCGCTGATGTTGTGGCTGGCGGCAGCCTTGGTGCCGGGGTTTCGCATTCACGGATTTCTGCCCGCCTTGTGGGCATCCATTATTCTTGCAATCGTATCAGGGGTGGTCAATTGGCTGGTTCGTCGACGGCATACACATTAGTAGCGTTAGATTTGGATGGAACCGCGGTACGGTCCGATGGTGACGTGTCGGAGCGTCTTAAAGAGGCGGTCAAGGAGTGTCAACGGCGGCACATCACCGTCATGCTGGCCACGGGCCGGATGGTCCAGTCAGCTGTTCCGTATTGGCAGGCGCTGGGCTTGGGCGAGGGCCCGCTCGTCGCCTATCAGGGGGCGGTCGTGGCGATGATGCCGGAAGCGCGGATTGTCGAAAAAACCACGCTGCCGCAGGCGGGCGCCCTGGCTGCCGTGCGCTGGGCTATCGAGCGCGGGCTATTGACCCAGGTCTACGTGGGACAGGAACTGTGGATCTCCCGGGAAGATCCACGGGCACGCCATTACATTGAAGTGAACCACATTCCGGGATGGGTGCGGGGGGCGCACGAGATCATGGATTGGCCCGAACCGCCCATCAAGGTTCTGCTGCAGGATGAGGGTGCGGTGCTCGATGCCATCCGGGGTGAACTGGAGCAGGTGGTGGCGCCCTATCCCATTCGGGTTTTCAAGTCGCAGACGGACTACCTGGAAATTGTGCATGATGCAGTAGGCAAGGCCAAAGGCGTGGCAGAAGCTGCCCGGCTGCTCGGGATCGAGAGGCAGCACGTGCTCACTGTCGGCGACGCCGAAAATGACCTCGACATGCTGGAGTGGGCGGGCATGGGTGTGGCTATGGGGCAGGCCCCGGACGTGGTCAAACGGGCCGCCGATGCGGTCACGGCCGCAGTTGACGAAGACGGGGCAGCGTTGGCGCTGGAGCGCTTCGTCCTACAGATGCCAGTGGGCTAGAGTGGAATGCATCAGACTGAGCCCAAAGGGAGTTCGGCTCAGCAGATAGAGTGTGGTAGCGCCGACTGCCAGGATGAACAGCCAGCTGAATTGGCGTTCCATGGACCGCTCGCGCCGCTCACGGTTACGGGCGGCCCGGCTGTCGGGAGCCGATTCCGGCGGGATGGATTCGGGAGCGTCCGGCCCGCTCCGCCGGCGCGAAGGAGTCGGCAGGTTGGACGGTTGTTGGGGTTGTGCCATAAAAATTCTCCTGTCTCCACCAATCTGACCTCAGGGGTTGTATCGTTATTCGACACTATTCGTGAGACTCTGTCAATCTCCATAACGTGGGGGATGCTGGAAAGGTTACAATAGGGGCAAAATGTGGGATCCAGTGGAATAGAAAGGCGGGACACCAATGACGACGGCACCGCGCTTTATTATTATCACGGGGTTATCCGGAGCCGGACGCACCGAGGCCATCCGGGCCTTCGAAGATTTGGGCTATTTCTGCGTCGATAATCTGCCGCCGTCGTTGGCCGCCAAGTTTGCTGAGCTGGTCCAGCGGAGCCCCGACGTGCATGGGGCCGCCCTGGGTATGGATATTCGGGGCGGCAGCTTTTTTGCTGAACTAGTGGCGGTACTGGACGAATTTGAGGGAGCCGGACTTCCCTACCAGATTCTGTTCCTGGAAGCGGATGAGGAGACTCTCATCCACCGCTATAAGATGTCCCGCCGCCGTCATCCGCTTGAGACCGACGCGCGGCTGGTGGAAGCCCTGCGGCGCGAGCGAGCCGCCCTCGAGGATTTGCGGGGACGGGCGGATTTGGTCATCGACACGTCGGAGCTCACACCCCACCAACTGCGTCAGCGCCTCAACGAGTCGTTTCGGCTGGTCCAAACGTTGCCGTTCCAAGTGAGATTGGTCTCCTTCGGGTTTAAGCACGGTCTCCCGAAGGATGCCGACTTGGTCTTCGATGTGCGGTTTCTGCCCAATCCGCACTATGTAGAAGCGCTAAGGCCCTTGACCGGGACCGACCCGAATGTGGATGCGTACGTGATGGGATTCCCGGTCGCGCGGGAAACCCTGGAGCGGCTGCAAGGGCTGCTCGACTTCCTCATCCCCCAGTTCAAGCGCGAAGGCACGCCGGTCATTACCGTGGCTGTGGGCTGCACGGGCGGGCAGCACCGCTCGGTGGTCTTTGCTGAGCATTTGGCAGCGCATTTGACCCAAGACGGCGAGACCGTGTGGATTGAGCATCGCGATGCGGGGCACCGGACAGGCGGTGGCGGCAGCTAAATGTGGAGATTGCTCTTGCCGGGTCTGGGATTCAAGCGCTATATGGCGGTGGTGGCACTCGGCTTTGTTGCCGTCGGTGCTGCCCTGGCGCGATTGTGGTCGACGGATCCGCTCAGCTTGACCGTGGCTGTCGCCATTCTGGTCTTGGGCATGGGATTGGTGGCTCTGGGCACTTGGGGACTCTGGCATACCATCACTGATCTCTTGGGCTCAGACAGGTGGACGGGATTTCTCTATTCCCGGCGGCAGTTGGCCCGCGGTCCCAAGGTGGTGGCGTTGGGCGGCGGCACAGGACTGCCCGTGGTGCTGCGCGGACTGAAGCAATACACCTCCAACCTCACCGCGGTAGTGACTGTGGCGGATGACGGCGGCTCGTCGGGCCGCCTGCGGGGGGATCTGGGCATCTTGCCGCCGGGGGATATTCGAAACTGCATGGTGGCGCTGGCCGATACCGAGCCTTTAATGGAGGAACTATTTCAGCACCGTTTCGAAACCGGCGAACTGAAGGGGCACAGTTTTGGCAATCTGTTCTTGGCCGCGATGGAACGCACCGCCGGGGATTTCGTGACGGCGCTGCGCGAGTCCAGCCGGGTCTTAGCGGTCCGCGGCACCGTGCTTCCCGCTACCTTGGACCGTGTGACGCTGTGGGCGGATTTGGTCACCGGCGAGCGCATTTTCGGGGAAAGCAATATTGGCAACAGCCCGGCCCGCATTGAGCGCCTGGGGATGGACCCCGATGATGCCACCCCGCTGGCGGAGGCGGTGGAAGCGATTATGGATGCGGACATGGTGGTGCTGGGGCCGGGCAGCTTATATACCTCGGTTATTCCGAATTTATTGGTCCAACCCATCCAGGAAGCCATCCGCAATACGGCCGCGGTACGGGTGTATGTGGCCAATGTCATGACCCAGCCGGGTGAGACGAGCCATTACACCGTGCATGACCATCTACAAGCCCTCGAACGGCAGGTGGGTCGGGGCCTGGTGGACATGGTGCTGGTCAATAACCAACGGGTCGCAGGCGATGTGCTGGACCGCTATCTCAAAGAAGGAGCCGAGCCGGTGACGGCGGCGGACTTGCGGACCATTGACGGCATTCTGGTGGTGGCGCTTCCGCTCCTGGCGGCCGATAGTCTCATTCGGCATGATCCCGACAAGCTGGCTCGGGCACTCTTGCGAATTTTATTCCAGCATCGGCCGCAATGGTCGGAGGGCCGCACATGGGATGGGTTGTGGCTGGAGGCGCGACTCCGCGAGAAACGAGGTGAAGCATGACCTGGTCCTACACCCGGCAAGTCAAAGCGGAAATTGCCCAAACGCGGCTCGGCGCTTTGCCGTGTTCGTGGGCCGAACTGTGGGGGCTTTCCGGCCGCACCGCCGATCCGTTTCCCCAAGCGGCACCGTGGGTTCGGAGCAGTGCGGCCTTTGTGAGCCGGCGCGCCTTTCGACTCATGAAGCACTTGGATTTGGAGCCGGCCATCCGTCTTAACCGCCACCAAAACCGGGTCGAGTTCGCGATTTGGGGCGCGGATGTGCCTGCCCCAGACATCGAACAAAGCATCCTGGATTGCCCCGAAGCGTTGGTGCGGGGCGCCTTTTTGCAGCGTGGCTATGTCTCGGAAATTGACCGGCCCGTACACTGGGAGATTGTGGCCTCAGACAAGCGGTTCGGAGAACTGGTGGGAGAAGCGATGGGGCAGCTGGGGGTTCAGCTGCACGTGAGTGAGCGGCGGGCTCTTCAAGTCCTGTATCTTAAAGACCGGGAACAGGTAGGCTATCTCTTAGGACGGATGGGCGCCCACCAATCGGTGTTGGCGATGGAGAGCCAAAGCGTGGTTCGGTCGATGAAGAACCAGGTCAATCGGCTGGTCAATTCGGAGACGGCCAACATGAAGC
This sequence comes from Bacillota bacterium, assembly GCA_021798975.1. Lineage (GTDB taxonomy): Bacteria > Bacillota > Sulfobacillia > Sulfobacillales > Sulfobacillaceae > Sulfobacillus_B. Next base: position 22,225 of record JAJZBJ010000033.1, read on the forward strand.
GCATTGTGGACGCGGCGTTGAAGGATGGCCAAGCCATTTCGGCGTTGCGTGCCAGCGGGCGTCTGCAGAAGCTTAGTGCGGAGCTGCGCGAGCTGGCAGAGCTTCGCGTCACTCATCCGGACTGGAGTTTTGAGGAGTTGGGCCGCCATTTGCATCCGCCGGTGTCGAAGTCTGCGGTCAATCACCGCTTAAGGAAGCTCCGGCAGTGGTTGCAAAGGGAAGCCGAGAATCGTTGATCAATTTCCCCGGGGCGAGTTGATTGCCCCAGAAAGATTGCTACAATGAATAGAGGAACCGTTTCGTCTGCGGAATCGTATGTGAAATTCATCACAATTGAGTGAGGGTTCAGATAGGAGCCGAGGAACGATGATAACTCAGTACGGAAGCTTGCTGCTCTACGTTCTGGTGGCGTTTGTGGTAGCGTTTATCGTGGCAGGAACATCTGAGCACATGGGCCCACGGGCCCCAGGTGGACTAAAGCGGACCACCTATGAGTCTGGTATTGTCCCAGAAGCCCCGGTCAAATATTTTTCGGTGCGGTTTTACCGCGTCGCCATGTTCTTTATGATTTTCGACGTGGCCGTTATGTCGCTATACCCCTGGGCGACCAGCCTGAAGTCCCTTCACCAAGCTGGTATGCTCAGGGCTTTAGCGTTTTTGGCCATTGTCGTGATGGCTTTCGTTTATGTATGGAACAGGGGGGGATTTCAGTGGGATTGAGCTCCACCCAGCAAGAGGCTGAGCGCGGCATATTGTTGACAACGGTCGATAAAATGGCGCGGTGGGCCCAGAAGTCATCGGTGTGGCCAGCTACGTTTGGCTTAGCGTGCTGCGCGATCGAGATGATGAGCGTGACATCGTCCCGGTATGACTTGGCGCGCTTCGGGTCCGAGGCCTTCCGGGCTTCTCCGCGGCAGGCGGACTTAATGATCGTGGCAGGCCGTGTCAGCCAGAAGATGGCGCCGGTACTGCGGACCATATGGGAACAGATGCCGGAGCCGAAGTGGGTGATTTCCATGGGCGCCTGTGCGTCGTCGGGCGGCGTGTTCGACAACTACGCCATTATTCAGGGCGTCGACCACGTGGTGCCGGTGGACGTATACGTTCCGGGATGCCCGCCCACACCTGAAGCGTTGAAGATC
>JAJZBJ010000034.1 GCA_021798975.1 Bacillota bacterium
AACCGGTGTCTGGCTTTCGGGAACGGCAGGGGGCGGGTACACGCGTGCGGCCGCCCCTTGCTCATGGATGAAGCCCTATCTCTCGTGCGCGATGCGCCAGACGGCCACTTGATGCGCCGAAAGCTCTAGCCGATATCCGGTCCCGTCGCGCTCAACGGCTTCTCGGCCCGTCTCGTCGACCAAGTCGACCCGCATCACCGATCGGACAGGGCGCGGCACCTCAATCCGGGCGCGGGCGTAATCCCCGGTCATCTCCCCAAAGTGGCAAATCCAGTCGCCGGAACCATCTTCCGCCGGCTTAAAGGCCACCAGGGCAACATTTGGCGGGAGCCCGGAGAGGGGCGCGGCCATAACAGGCACATCGTTGGGCAGCGTGCCCTCAAGGACCATGGGGGGAGCGGAAAAGGCATGGGCTTGGGCCAATTGTTGAGCCGCGGCAAGCGGCCCTTGATGCACATGGATCCCGAGCGTTACCGGGGTGGGGTGTTGGTCGGCTGTCGGATCCGGGAAGAGCGGCGCGGTCGCCAGGGTAATGGAGAGAGTTCCGCCGTCGGCGCTGTGGCCAAAGCGGCCATCGTTGTACACGGACAAGCCCACTGACGGCTCACTCAAATCCACCCAGCGATGGGCAGCCCACTCAAAGCGGGCGGCATCCCCTGGGCCACGCGGAACGGTGGAGACGGTATCGACCCCCCAGAGCGTCTCGCGGTGGGCGTAATCGGCCACGAGGGTCGTGGGGAGGCGATATTGGATCGTCAGATGGCGATCGGCGATGGTCAGGTGAAGACGCGTGCTTAACCGCCCCCGGGCAGCATCCCAGATAATCCGTTCCTCGATCGTGGAGGACGCCGCATGGTGGACCAGCCGTACGACGGTATAGCTGTCGGTGGCGGACTCCACCACTAAGGGTTCGTGCGTGAGTGCTGCCGGTCCGCGTTTGTCAGGATGGACGAGCTCCCACGCGTCAAACCGCGAGGGGTGCTGAAAGAAGGCTGAGATTCCGGCCGACTCGGCCAAAAGCGCGCGCCCTTGCACGCGAATTTGGCGAATGCCTTCGGGTCCCACGATCACTTCGATGCCGGGAGCCGCGAGGTGGACCACCTCTGAGGCGGTGGCCCGGGGCCGGGGAGCCGCCGGCGCTGATCCGGTCCGCAGGGGGAAAGCTGACAGGCTCCAGGGCGGCAGTTCGGGGAGATCGACGGCATAGCTTCCTGGAACAATTTCTTGGGCCTCGTGCCACGATCCGTCCCAGGAAAGCGCGAACGGCCCTGGCCGCTCGACCGCCAGGGGGCCGGCGGGCCTGGCCAAGGCCGCGGCGTGGCCAACAACCAGTGCGGGTCGTGACCCAGCGGGAATCAGCTTCGGCACAGCTTGGGCGCGTGCTTCGGCGGTGATGGCGTCGATCCGAGCCATGTCGTCGGCAAAGTCCTGATACACCGGCTGGATGGAGGAACCCGGCAGAATATCGTGGAACTGGTTGCTGAGCACGAGATGCCAGGCGTCCCGCAGCGGTTCGGTGTGGCCAGCCAGCGCCAGCCACGCCTCAGCAGCCAAGAGCAGCGCCTCGGCGCGCCGCATGCCTGTTTTGACGGCTGTTTGTGCCGTAAAGACGCCGCGATGGTATTCCAGGTAGAGATCCCCCCGGTATCGGGGCAGTTGGGCGGGGTCGTCGATGAGACTTTCCGGCAGGTCATTCGCCAGCTCCGGCAGGAGCGGCAGCCGTCGGTAGCGATCCAACCGCTCCAGCATGTCTTCATCAGGCCCCCCGCCCCCGTCGCCCCAGCCAAAGGTATAGAGCACGCGATTGGCGCAGCCGGACTCGGCGAAGCGCGTCCAGGATGCCGTCAGGTCTTTAATCGTCAGACTGCCGTTATAGCCCGCGGGGCCGCTGCCGAAGATCATGGCCTGAACCGACGAGCCATCGGGCCCCATCCAGCGGAAATTCTTGTACGGGAATGCGGTAGTGTCATTCCAGTTAATCTTGGTGGTTAGGAACAGTTTAACCCCGGCGGCCTGCAACAGCGTCGGCATGGCCCCCGCGAAACCGAAGCTGTCGGGCAAAAAGGCCGTGGCGGGCCGGCTGCCGGCGACCTCTTGGAAGTACCGCAACCCATATACCAATTGCCGCAGCATGGATGCGCCGCTGATGAGCTGGTTGTCGGACTCGAGCCAAAAGGCGCCCAAGGGTACGACTCGCCCCGCCTGGGTGTGAGCCAGCCACCGCTCGAACAGCCGCGGATGCGCCTCCAAGACACGCCACATTTGGGGCGAGGACATGCCAAACCGCCAGTGGCTGAAACGGTCCAACAACGCCGCTTGGCTGGCAGCCGTACGGACGACCTTGCGACGGGTTTCAGACACAGGCCACAACCACGCCCAGTCAATGTGCGCGTGTCCCAGCATGAGCAGGGTTCCGGGGGCCTTGGGGGCCCGTCGGCCCAGTTCGGCGTAAATGTCCTCGAGGCTCCGTTGCAGGGTCGACAGCGCGTCGTGCAGGCGGACCTCATCCAGCGCTCTCAGGCCTTGGACGGGTCCGGTCTTGAGGGCGCGATACAGGCCTTCTTCCTCTACATGGCGGCCCGGCCGGCCGACATAGGCGCGCAACGCCAGATCGTCAGGGGGCAACTGGTACAGAGGTGCCAGGGCGCGATCCAGCGCCTGCTCCAGCCAGGTTTTCAAGTTTGTTTCCACCTCGGGCCGATCGACCCATTCCAGTAGGACGGCCAAGTCCCAATAACAGGTCTGGGCAGCTGGGTTTAGAGCTACCCAGGAGACCGCGGAAATGCCGGGGTCGACGGCATCGGTCCCCATGAGGCCGGTTTTAACCTGTTCGATGGTTATTTCCAGCATTGTCCCGCGGCACTGCTTGGGGAGGTATAGCTGATGGAACGGGTTCAGCCCGTAGACGGGTTCCTGGTCGACCAGCAGCAGCGCTTCGCCTTGGGTGTCGAAGAGGAGAGCGGCGTCGTCCCACGGCACCTCGGCTTGGACGGTCAGGCGGCGGAGGGTAGCCGCCTGATGCATCCAGCGACGCCAGTCCGGATCGTTCGGACGAGCGGGCTGGTCGTCATATTGGACGGACCAGCCGGGGATCGGCACCTGGCGTGCTGTCGTCCAGATTTTGAGCATAGACAACCAATAGTCGTAGTCGCGAGACCTCATCAATTTTCTCCTTTCGCGAGCAGGAACGCAGCAGCGGCGCCATGGGGTCCTTCTGCTATTTATGGTAACGCGTCACGGTAGACACGGCTACTGCAGTGGTGCGTCTGCCCCGGCCTGCGTGGGCGGCCGGCCCGTTTCAGGCAGAGCCGGCGAAAACGGGCATACTTTACTTTTAGTAAGGGGCTTGTTAAGGTTTTTTAGAAGGGGAGAGACATAGTCGATCAGAGCGGGCGGGGTGGGCTGCGCCGCCCGGCGAGCGGTCCCCTCGGGTGGTCTTCTCTTTGAACGGTTTCATCGATGATATAGGAGGCGGAACGGCATGACGAAGGTGGGTATTTTGGTTGGGAGCCTAAGGAAAGAATCGTACTCAAAAAAGCTGGCGGAGAATGTGGCGACCTTGTTCCCCGAAGGATATGCCACAGAATTTGTCGGCATCGACATGCCGGTATTCAACCCGGACTATGACGAGGAAAACCGCGTGCCGGCAGAGTATACGGCATTCCGGAACACCGTGAAGGACATGGACGCGGTCTTGTTTGTCACACCGGAATACAATCGTTCCGTACCAGGGGGACTGAAGAATGCCCTGGATGTGGGATCCCGTCCCTATGGGGCCAGCGTCTGGGATGGCAAGCCGGCTGCGATTATCAGCAACTCTCCGGGCAACCTCAGCGCATTTGGCGCCAACCATCACTTGCGCCAACCGCTGGTATTCCTGAACATGCCCGTCCTCCAACAACCCGAGGCGTATATTGGCAACGTAGCCGCGATGCTGGACGAAAACGGAAAAATTACGGATGAGCGGACGGTTGCGTTCCTGCAGTCGTTCGTCAATGCGTTCGTCGAGTGGATTAAGACGCATCAGGCGTAGACCCGGGACAGCCGATGTCCCGGTGACTGAAAGGGGCGAGAGGATGAAGATAGGCATTATCGGTGCCGGCAATATCGGTGGCACTTTGGCGCGCCGATGGGCGAAACTGGGACACCAAGTTTCCATCGCCAATTCACGAGGCCCCGCATCACTCCGCGATCTAGCCGCAGAAACGGGAGCGACGCCGGGGACGGTCGAGGAGGTCACCGAGGGGGCCGCGGTCGTGGTCGTGACCATTCCCATGAAAAACGTGCCCCGACTTCCCCGCGAGGTCTTTCAGCACATGCCTTCGGCGACGGTGGTCATCGATACCTGCAACTACTATCCCCGACAGCGCGATGGGCGGATTGCCGCCATTGAAGAGGGACTCCCCGAGAGTCGTTGGGTGGAGCAGCAGTTGGGTCACCCGGTCATTAAGGTCTTCAACAACATCATGGCGAGCCACCTGTTAAACCACGGGAAACCCGCCGGAGCACCGGGCCGCATCGCGCTGCCGGTGGCGGGCGACGATGCGGCGGCCAAGGACCTGGTGATGCGGCTGGTGGACGAACTCGGGTTCGATCCGGTCGACACCGGAACCTTGGACCAGTCCTGGCGGCAGCAGCCCGGTACCCCGGCCTATGTGGAGGATCTCGACGCGGCCCGGCTCCGCCAGGCCCTGGCAGAGGCCAGTCCTGAAAGAACCTCCGACTGGCGGGCCTGAGCCGCGCAACAGGATGAGGTCATGGGAGCGGTGCGGCTTCATACGCGCCGCTCTTCATCGATCTAAGGCCGCTTTGAGCCATCGGCTCGTCATGGTTGATTTTTGGGGTATGGCAGGATGGGGAAAGCTTGTGCTTTTCACGTCGCCTGGCCATCGCGCTCCACAGACTGCGCCAGAGCGGACAGATGCTGGCTCCCGTATGGATCAAAGAACGCCAGCCACTCCGCGAGTTGGGACAACGGATCGGGGCTGAGGAGATACCGGGCTTCCCGTCCGACCGCTTGGCGTTTGACCAGGCCAGCGTCTGAGAGAATGGCTAGGTGCTTATTCACCGCTGTCCGGCTGATCGGCAGCTTGCGGGTCAAAGCCGCGATAGACATGCCGTCCGGCGAAACGGCCAACGCCTTCAGCAGGATGCGGCGCATAGGATCGGCGACCGCATGGAACACGTCGTGGCGGCTCCGACCCGAGCCTGCTCCTCTAGTCAAGGGCGGCTTGAAGTGTATCGTGGACAATCTTCTCCCACCCGCTATCCATAATCCCCCGTACCATGCCATGCGGGTGCCCGAACTCTGTGACCTTGTTCCGATCCCACCCGGAGTGAATGAGTGTGAACTCTGTTTGGTTTCCCCGTGGCGTCAACTCGAACGTCACGTGCCAGTCCATGCCCCAGTCAAATCCGACGTGGTATGGAGGATCGCACTCCGTCACCACACAGCGGGAGTCGCCAAAATCGCCCGCATGGAGAATAAATTCGTCGCCCACCGCCGCCTGAAACGTGCTCGGCATCCACCACGCGGTGATGTCATTGAATCGCTTGAGGCGGAACGTCACGTGCCAATGAGGTTCCCAATCGAAACCGACGACCGCCAAACGCTGTTCCGGCGGCCGGAGTTCCGTCAATGTAAAGCGAACGTCGCCAAACTTGGCGGTGCGGACGGCGAAGGGGCGGCCGATGCTGGGTATGAACGAATTGGGTCCCCACCACGATGCCAGACCTTCTGAAGTCGAAACGGCCGTCCACACCACCGCGATCGGGGCGTTGATGAGGGGGACCTTGCGGATGTCAGGCAGGCCTGCCTCGCGCATCACGGAACTCCCTTCTAACACCCACAGGTGTCATAGGACATTATGTGCGGCATTCTTGTTTGCGGGTGGCGAAAAATTATCGGGGACGAGAAGTCCAGGGGGCTGGGATAGGCGCCATTCCGCGTGCTAGGCTGGACAGGGGATGTCGGACTGGGCTTAAAGAATGTGCACGGCTCTCGGGCTGAGGCCGCGATCGCCGCCTCTGTGCGCGGGCCGCACCTGCGGTGCCTGCTCCCTAACCCAGCCGTGTGAATAGCGAGGCGATCTCGGTGGCTTCCTTCACCGTATCGGGCAATTGCGGAAGCAGCTCAAGCCGCACGTACGTGCCGTCCTTGTAGAAGAGCAGGCGATAGGGCGGGCCGCCTTCGCCAGCCACCAAATCCCACACCCCGGACACCCCATTGTCTGTTAGAGCCGTTGACGAGACAGGCTGATAGTATGGGGTCATGGGTTTGGGAGACTCCATGACGATCATGTCGTTGTACCAGATGGTGATAATCGAGCCGGGACCGCGGTAGGCCTCGGCTACGGACGAGCCGACCGGCCCGTCTTTCGGGGCCAGTAAGGTAATCTTGGAAGCCCGTGCCTCGCGTGTTAACTCACGGGTCCAGGGTGCATACGAAATCGGACGGAAGCCAAAAGGACCCGCGGGCGTCGGCTGGGGCGAGGGTGTGACGGGCGCGGGTGAGGACGCACCAGACGCGGTCCGATCGCTTCGGGAGGCGGTCTTCGGCGCGGGAGCCGGGGGCGTGGTGCGGGGCGACGCCCACAGCCCGATGATGCCGAGAGCCCCCAGAGCCCCCATGCCCGCCAGCACGGGGGCGATTGATACAAACCTTTGACGCATCGAAAATCCCTCCCGCATGCAATGCGCTCGTGTCCGTCATGGAGCCCGCTTGCTCAGGTCGTTGCCGGACAAGCTCCCAAAGGGGCGCCTGTTAGTAAACGTTGTTGATGGCAAAAAGGTTGCACTCCGGGGAAACAAAGCCCTCAAAGACGCGCCGTGCGGGGGCGCCCTATTGGGGTCACGCAGGGGCTCAGGTGTGCTGACTGACCCCTTCTTAAGCATCCCGAAGGCTATTCGCTCACTCCGAGACGGAGCACGCCTGGGACCCTGCGCCTTTAGGGTTGGGGGTGGGCCTCTCCGGGGGTAGAATCAACTCAGGGTCAACTCTCGGAAGGAGTGTAGATATGGCGGATTTGGTGCGTGAGGGCGACATGTTGGTCTTGAGGTTGTCAACCCTCGAAAAGGTTGAGGGAGTGCATGGGGACATTCGGGTACCGGTGTCGGCTGTGGAATCAGTGGAGATTCTGGATGATGCGATTGACGCGGTGCACGGGATTAAGATGCCGGGCAGCCGTGTGCCGGGGGTTTTTGCCATGGGCACGTTCGTGTCGCGCGGCGGCATGGCGTTCGCCATCGTCCACCACCAGAACAAGCGCGGGGTGCGCATTCACCTGACGGGCACCACCTATCGCGAACTCATCGTGGGCTTGGATGATCCCGAATCGGTGGTCGCTTCGCTAGGGCTGTCGACGTCCTAGTCGGCAGCGACGGGTGCTGTGACGCGGGGAAACAGAAGCTGGAGCTGGAAGCAGCCATCGAGATAACGGCATACCACGCGCCCGCCCATGCTTTCCATGAGGCGGCTCACCACCGAAAGGCCCAGTCCGGTGCCGAAGCCGTCCTCATGTCCGCGTACGAACGGCTGGGTCAGATCGCGCAGCGGCACGGCCGGGGGACCACTGGCATTGGTCACTGTCAGGGCCACCCACAGCGGACCGTCCGGGGCCAGCCGCACCGTAATGGCAGTATCGGGGTCGCCGTAGCGAAAGGCATTCGAGAATCCATTGCTCAGGACTTGCCGGAGGTCGCGCACATTGGCGCGCACCGGAGAAACGGCCTCCATCATCACCTGCAACGCGAATCCCAGGGTATCGGCCGCTTCCCGGTACAAGGGGAGGCTCTCGTCCAGCCAGGCCTGCAAATCCAGCACCTCGGTCGCGGTGCGGCCTGACCCTTGGCTCAACACCGACATGGACTCCATCATTTGGCTAATTCGGGTGAGCTCGGCTTCCAGCCCATCGAGGGCCTCCATCTGTCCCGCTGGCGCAGCCCGCCGCAATTGCTGGACGTAGAGCTGCACGTGCATCAGCGGCGTGCGAATCTCGTGGGCCCATTCCTGTTGCGTGCGATCCCGAGCTGGCAGCCGTGGAGGGGATGGGTCGGGTTCGGATTTTCCCCACCGCCACAGCACCACCAGGGAGGCTCCCAACACACCCATCCAGGTCAACAGCCACAGCCACCAGCTGTGGGGTCGGGGCGGCCAGAGCGCATAGCCTACCCCGGCGATGAGGAGCAGGATGATGGCCCGGCTCCTCTCCCGCCTAGTCATGCAGAAGCACCTGGATCGGAACCTCCCGACTCCAGCGGTATCCGAAGGCGCGCACGGTTTCGATAATATCGCCGGGAAGACGCCGGGCTAGTTTCTTCCGCAGGTGGCCTACATGCACGTCAACCACGCGTTCGTAGCCGTAGAAGTTCGGCCCCATCACCCGAGCTAGGATATCGGCCCGCGAAAAGGCTGCGCCGGGACTTTCGGCCAGGGTGCGAAACACTTCGTATTCGAGAGGGGTGAGATCGACCGTCTGGCTGTTGATCTGCACGGACCGGGCTCGTGGATCCCAGATGACGCCCGCGGTCCCGGGGGCCACGCGGTGTACGCGGCGTAGAACGGCGGTGATCCGGGCCTGTAGCTCATCTAGTTGAAAGGGCTTGATGACATAATCGTCGGCCCCGTCGGTCAGTGTTTCGACCCGGGTTGCCGGCGCATCAATGGCCGAGATGACGATGAGAGGGGCGTGCGGCAGGATTTGACGCATGGCGGTCAAGGTGGCGGCGCCGCGCGAGTCGCTCAAATTAAGATCCAAGAGGACCATGTCCGCCCCGACCGCCCATGCGGCGGCTTCGGCTAGACTGGCGCAACGCACCACGGCCCAATCTTCCTGTTGGGTCAATTGATCCGCCACCATGGAGGCGACCAAGTCGTCGTCTTCCACCAGCAATACCTGCACCGCTTTCAGCCCCTCCCATCCGATTACAGCCTATGATAAGCCAGGCAACCATACCTGTCGCGGGTTTGCGCCCCATCTTCACAGAACCTTCACGGCACTTCCGGGATGGGCGTGATACACTCGCCGCCAAGGGGGAATGGACCGTGAACGTCGTAGGCGGGGGCGGTATCGGAGGTGTATTGGTCAGCATCCTGGGCTTATTGGGGTGGCTTCTGATCCCGGTGGGCATTGTGCTGGTGATCGCCGGTCTAATCCGGTACTTCTGGCCGCGCGAGGATGACCCGCGCACCATCTTGCAGCGCCGCTACGCGGCAGGAGACATCAGCAAAAGCGAATATGAGGAAATGCTCCGGGATTTGGAGGGGAAGTCGTGAGCCGGCCGGGACGCGCGGCTTTGGCCGCCCTGCTGACCGCTGCGGCGTTGGCGGTGGTCTTGTGGCGCTGGGTGAATGTGGGCGTGCACCCCGCCGCGATTGCGTTGGCGCTGTTCGTGTTGGCCGGCGTCCCGGCCGTGGTGTGGCTGGCCCCTCTGGTTCCATCCCGGCCGTCGCCGCACCGCCTGCCCCTGACATTCTGGATTGGCGTGGCCATGCTGGCCGTGGCCGCCGGCGGTATCCTCCTGGGAGCCGCCCGGATGGGCACGGCATTAGGCGGTGGGTCCAGTTCCACTCCCATGCCGCCCGCCCGTCAAGCCAAGGCGCCGGCGGCGGCCGTGCAGGCCGTCGACGCCGTGCTACCTAGGTCCCATATTCCAGTGGCCTATGTTGCTGACGGCGGCTTTTGGCTGCTCTTTATCGCCCGTGGCAACCAGTTGGTGGCCGACGCCAGCTGGCAGGCGGGTTCGGATGCGCTGACGCTCGACCACTTGGGGTGGAATACAGCGCTGGGGGCGCCGCAGGTGGCCGGTCCGGTCTATTCTTGGAGCCACTTGAGACATCAGGTGGTCATTCCCAAGGGAGTTCCTGTTTTCGGTCCGTATCGCTTGCCGGGATATGACGCGATGGTGGTACCCGAAATCGGACAGGTCTGGTTCCTGCAGGTCAACGGCCATGGCGTGGAAGGGGGGGCGCTGTAACATGAACGGTTGGAATGGCGGAATCGACACCCGGCAAAACGGCTTGCGCGCTATTATGATGGGGCTGGTTCTGGTGATGGCCGGTCTCTTGCTGCGGATTGCGGCCGCCTCGCCGTCCGCCTCCGGGACCCCGCCGGTCCCTTCCCCAAAAGCCATGTCCCGCGCCATCACCGTTCCGCTGAGCCGTATGGGACCCCGCGATGCGGATTACTACACCTTCGTCGGGCAATTGGTCCACTCGGTTGGCGGCTTTGGGACCCGCTACGCCACTTACGCCACGGTTGTTGCCCGACAGGGACACATCCTGTACTGGGGAGACGGCATGGCTAGCTGGGGTACGGGCCAGACCCGGCCCGACGTAAACCTGACCGCATATCCCATCAATGAGCCGGGATCGGTGTACCGCCTGTTGAATAAACCCTCGGCATCGGTGGTCCGATATACCCCGGGGGCGCCGGTTCCGAGAGCCGGTGTCGTGTGGTATGAACTTCTCACCCCCGGCCATCGCGTCATCTTGGCCGTGGCTCCGACGCATGGCGTGTGGATTTTTGCCGGAGGCCGGACCGGCCGTCTATCGCAGGTGATGGGACCGCCGACTTTCGGTCCATAAGCGTCGTTTTTAACAGGGCCGCCAGTCCACCTGTGCGGCATACGATCGGACCTGCTCGGCGATCCATTGGGGTGCGTCCCAAAGCAGGTCATGGCCGCCGGAAGGACATTCGGCGCTGCGCAGGGCGAAGAGACGGCTATGGAGGCGATGGATGTGCTCTGCGTCGGGCGGATTGTTGCGCCCATAGAGCAGCAGGGTGGGACTGTCGCTGGCTTCCACGTCGCTGAGGCGGAACTGCGACAGGTTCCAGAGCATGGCCGCAATGGTGCGCGGATCCAGCCGCGGCACCAGCCCTTCGGTGGTTTCCCGCATCATGGCCCGCACCCCCGCTTGGACGTCGGCATCCCAGTGGTGCAAGTCCGGTTTGATAGCTTCGAAAAAGGCGTCCCAACTGGCGGCTTGGGTGTCGGCCATCCAGGCATTCATGGAGGCCTCGGCTGCTTCATAGGTGGGGTAGGGCTCGGCCATGGGAAACGCGCCGTCGATAACGATCAAACCAGCGCTGGGAATGGCGGGGCGGATCATGAGGAGCGTGGTTCCGCCCAGCGAATGGCCGACCAAGAGCGGAGCTTTGAGGTCCAAATGGGTCAAGACGTCTTGGGTGGCGCGAACGGCGTCCGACCAGTTCCAGGCCCCGGACCAAGGTTCGGATTGACCGTGGCCGGGAGGATCTATCGCGGCCACTTGAAAGTCCGATTCCAACGCGTGCGCCAGCGACAGGAATTCTTCGGCCGGCAGTCCCGTTCCCGGCCAACATAAAATGCCGCGAGGCCCGGTACCGGCGACCAAGGCGCGAAGCCGGCAGCCTTGCGTGGTAATCCATTCGGTTCGCATGTGACGTCCTCCAGTAAAAGATTGCCCACTGCGAGTCTTCGCCAATAGCGCCAACCGTTCCTGCCCCGCGAATTCCGGACCAAATCTGCAAATCATCGAGGATGGCTGAGAAAACCGGCAGGCGCTCTGGGTGGACGGCGACTTTTCTCAAGAATTTTGCGTAATATTTGAAAAGGCGCGGCTTGCCGGCCGTTCATGGCCCCCCTTACTCTGGTAGTAGGGGTTTTCGCGGTGTCGGGAAGCCCGCGCTCTCCATCCAAATCCATAAAGAAGGTGTGTGTCCGGAATAGTAACGGGTTTCTACCGGTGGTCCTTAGCCAGTGGATGATCTCCTTGGCCGACGGCCTATTGATTCCGTTTGTCAATTTGTATATGGTTCACAGCTTGAAGTTTGATCCAGCGTTGGCTGGAGCAATCCTCGGCTTGTCTGGACTGGGGCTGGTGCTGGGTCAACTGCCCGGCGGCGCTCTAGCCGATCGGTTCGGATATCGTCGGGTGATTGTCATCGGATTCCTGGTGGCGGGCTTGGCCAACCTCTCAGCCCTAGTCACCCGGAACCCGATAGTCTTCGGAATATCCTACGGCATTGCGCTCTTCGCGTCCGGGTGCATGAGTCCCGCCTTTTATCAAGTCGCCGCTCAGATTGGAACCCAAAGCAATCTCCGTTCGGTTGGCACCTTAATCGCCGCGCAGAACGGCGGCATCGCCATGGGAGCCTTGGCGGCCTGGCCGCTGGTGGCCCACAACATGCATGACATTTTCCTGGCGGCGTCGCTGCTGGATGTGGGAGGGGCACTCCTGGCGATTTGGCTGGTCCGTTCGACCCAACCGGTGCCGCCTGCCGCGCCGAGACCGTTCCGCCTATCGGACTGGATGTATATTCCGCCCCGGGGTCAGCGCACGTTTTGGCCTATCGCCTTGGCCGGATTTCTTACCGGCTTATTGTACAGCCAGATGTGGTCGACCGTACCTGCCGTGTGGGTCAAGGCAGGAGGAAACGCCAGCATCTTCTCGATCCTGTGGTTTGCCAACGGCGCCATCATCTTTCTGGTGGAGCGGCGCATCTCGCGGGGACTGGAACGACGCAATCCGTTCGGGTGGTTGGCTGGCGCCAGTGTCATCTACGGTTTGGCGGTCGGCATCTTCAATATTGGGATGAGTTTGACCACGCTGTGCGCTAGCTTTGCGGTCCTGACATTAGCTGAAATGCTGTACGAACCACTCCCGCCCATGTTCTACGCCAAGGCAGCGCCGAGGGGCATGAAGGCCCGGTATCAAGGGGCTGGCAATTTGGCGAATTCCTTGGGCATTGTGATGGGGCCGGTCATTGGCGATCTCTTGCTGCAAGGGGGCCGCCTGCAAATTGTGTGGACCTTGATGGCTGTTCTTGGCGTTCTGGCGGCGTTGGCCGTCATGAGTGCCCGGCGGTCGGAAGGCTTAGCCGCCCCGGTTCGGATGATCTCACAAGAAGCGAGGGAATAACGTGTCTGATATCCAGAAGTCACGCATCCGCGTGGAGGATTTCTATCAGTTCTCACAGGTGACGGAGTGCGCCATATCTCCAGACGGCCGCTTAGCGGCTTATATTCAAAAGACGCCCTTGAAAGGCAAAAATGAGTATAGCGAAAATTTAATGGTAGCTCCCGCCGATGGAGCCGGTTTCCCCCATCCCTTAAGCCGCGGCCAGCGCTCCGATTCCAAGCCCCGCTTTTCACCGGACGGGCGGATGCTGGCGGTTTTGTCCAAGCGTCCTGCCGACGCTCCGGATGCCGCCGGGGAGATCCCCGCGGAGGAGCCCCAAGCGCAAATCTGGCTCTATGACCTGGCCTTTGGCGGTGACGCGCGCCAGGTGACCGAGTTGCCGGAGGGGGTGGAGAGCTACGACTGGTCTCCCGACAGTCGGCACATGGTTTGTGCCGCCCGTACCCCGTCCGACGTCGACGCGGCCTATCTGAAGTCCATTCGCGACAAAACGAAACCCGGTCCGTTAGTCATTAACCGCGTGCAGCACAAGACCGATGAAGAAGGATATCTTGATAACGTCGCTACCCACCTCTGGGTGGTGGACGTGGAGTCCGGCCATGCAGTGCAGATTACCCGCGGCCCGGCTAGCGAGCGGGATCCCGTGTGGTCTCCAGACGGCCAGGACATTCTTTTTTGCTCCAACCGCACCGGGGATGCCGACAACAACCGCCGCTATGACCTGTGGCTGGTGAGTCCGGAAGGCAAAAACCCGCGCCGATTGACGTGGGGCGATGTGGACGCCCGCGCGCACGTCTTTTCCCCGGACGGGCGCCAGGTTGCGTTCATCAGCTCCCTGGCTCCCGAGAACAACTATGCCTTGAATCGGCTCTGGTCGGTGGATGTCGATTCCGCGGAACCAGCCGCGCGGTTTCCTGACAATCTCGGCGAAGGATGGACCGCCATCGGCGGCGTCATCCCCGATGTGGTCACCGGCGACCCCGTGGAGCATGCCCGTGCGTATCCGGTTCCGGCACAGGAAAGCCGCCTAACGGAGCTGGCGCCCGGATGCGACGCGCACTTTGAGGGGCCGATCCAGTTCCAGGGTCCCCATCGCGTATTGGGCTTGGCATCGGAGCGGGCGCAGGCTAAGCTATTCGCTGTCCGTTTAGACAATCGCCAGTGGGAGGCTCTCTACCCGCGCGATCTGTCCGGTTCCATTTACCAATTTAACGCCTCCGCCACCCGCGTGGCCATGGTGGTGAACAGGCCGGACACGGGCCCCGAATGTGTCACGTTGGCGGATGGTGCGGCGCGGCAAGTCTCCCGGGCGGCCTCCGGCTGGCTCGCCGAGCGGACCACGGTACCCTTCCAACGCATCACATTCCATGACCAGGATGGGCAGGAAATCGAAGCGCTGGTGCTCGCGCCTCCGGACTTTAGTCCGGACCGCCCGGTGCCGCTCATCGTCTCCATTCATGGCGGACCGATGTCGTATGAGGCGCCCGAGTTTGAGTTCGAAACGCAGTATTGGGCCAATCGCGGGTACATGGTGCTGCTGGTCAATTACCGCGGATCCACCTCTTATGGTGAAGCGTTCTGCGAATCGATTCGCGGGCGATGGGGCCCCATGGAGCACGATGATATCATGTGCGGCATTGATGCTGTCTTGGAACGCGGCTGGGTGGATCGCGACCGGCTCTTCTGCACAGGCTTTTCCATGGGCGGGATTATGACCAACTGGGCGGTGGGCCATACCGATCGGTTCCGCGCTGCCGTGACCGAGCATGGGGTTTGGGACTATGTGTCCGCTTATGGCACCGATGACTGCCACCTGTGGTGGCAGGATGATTTGGGGGTGCCATGGCAGAACTATGAGGCCTATTACCGGACCTCGCCCGCCAGCGGTCTAGCCAACATCCGCACCCCCATGCTGATTACAGCCGGAGAACACGACTGGCGCTGCCCTTTGAGCCAAGCTGAAGAATTATATCTGGCCCTGAAAAAGCGGGGTGTGGAGACGGAACTGGTGATTTATCCAGCCGAACATCACGATTCGTCGACCCGCCCGGCCCGCGCCATCGACCGGTTGCAGCGCATTGACGCCTGGTTTGCGCGCTACGGCGGCATCCCGGTACCGGAATAGCGATCCCGCGCACCCCATAACGGAGCCTTCCCGGCTCCGTTATTTGTTACGGGCGGTCCCGGTATAGAGGCGGTTCCGGCGTCCGACCCTGGGATTTTTCCTGTTTCGACATGATTCGATGATGAACTGACTACTCTTAATCAACCCACTTATTTTAAATTGGAGGATTTTTCTCGCGAATTGGCGAAGGGAGCGACTGGTTACTAATGTGGCTTAATAGCACCCTAGGAGGGTCTTGATCATGAGACGTGCAATTGCACTCGGCGGCTTGGCGGCCGCTGCCAGCATGCTGGTGGCAGGAATCAGCGCCGCAACGCCCGCTATGGCGTCTGGTCCCACTAACGGCGGTACGGCCGTCATCGGTTTATCTTCGCAAACCGCCCCGAACTGGTTTTTTCCGGAGGAGTCGGTGCAGACCGAGCTCTCCGTCAACTCGATGGTTAACTCCATGGCCTATTTGCCCCTCGTCTACTTTGGACCCAACAACACGTTGAGCACGTTCAACGGTCTGGCCTCCAAAGTCACTTTCAACAAATCCGGTACCGTGTATACGGTCTATATCAACCCGAAGTGGCACTGGTCGGATGGACGCCCCGTGACCGCCCAGGACGTGGTGTTTACCTATAACATCATGAAAGCGGGGAGCAATCCGAAGGCGAACTACGCCTGGGCTTACGGCGGACAAGGGTCCGGCGGCATGCCGCAGGACTGGAAGTCGGTGGTGGCCAAGAATGCCCACACCGTGGTCATCACGACCACCAAGCCTGTCAACCAGCAATGGTTCATTCGCAACGGTATTGGCCAGATTATTCCCGTGCCGGCATTCGTGTGGAACAAGTATCCGACCAATATCGCCCGGGAAATGAAGTTTATCCAGTCCATTTCCAACTCGCCCGCCAACAAGGCCTATCAGGTTGTCGACGGCCCTTGGGTGTTTAAGAGCATGGCGCCGAACCAAAACTGGACCTACATGAAGAACACCCACTATGACGGGCCCAAAGCCCATCTGAACCAAGTGATCTTCCAGTACGAGACGTCCAATTCGGCGGAGTTTGAGGCACTGCGCAACGGCACCTTGAACTATGGCTACTTGCCCGCCTCGATGGTGAACGACAAGAGCGAATTGCCCAACGACCGCATCGTGCCCCAGTACAACCTCAACTTCAACTACATCCAAATCAACATGGGCAACCATGCGCCGGGCAACATCGGCAAAGCCTTCCGCGAGTTGGCGGTGCGCCAAGCGTTGCAAATGGGTGTGGACGAGACGGGCATCATCAAGACCATTTGGCACGGCTACGGCGCGCTGGATGACACCGTCATTGGTACCAAGCCGGCCAACGTCTTTGTCGATCCCAAACTGAACAAGCCGGTCTACCCCTTCAACCCTGCCAAGGGCAAGCAGCTTCTGGAGAAGGCGGGCTGGCGCATGAAGAATGGCGTCATGACCAAAGACGGCATCAAGCTGGAGTTTAGCTTCTACTGCGCCTCCGGCGACACCAGCTACAACGACATCGACCAGTTGTTGCAGCAGGACTGGAAGAAGGAAGGCATTATTGCCAAGATTGTCTACCAGCCCTTCAACACGGTGGCGTCCTACTCGGCGTCCGACGGCAACAAGTGGCAGGTGCTGAACTGGGACGGCGGTTGGGGTTACAGCTCGGCCTATCCGTCGGGCGGACTCTTGTTCTCGACCGGCGCGGCCATGAACTCGGCTGCCTACAGCAGCAAGAAGATGGACCAGTTGATTAACGCCACGTACGCGCCCGCCAGTCCTCAACAGGCCGTCAAGAACATGTACGCCTATGAGGAGTACGCGGCCCAGCAGCTCCCGGGTGTCATTTACCTGCCGGAGCAGCCGACCCTGACCGTGGTCGCCAAGAACCTGCACAATTCCTTGAAAACCTTCAACCCCATCGGCGGATGGATCTTCCCGAACGTCTGGTGGATATCGAAGTAGCGATTAGCTGAGCCGTTGGCCGAAAGAGCAGAGGGGTCGCCCTCTGCTCTTTCTTTATCGTTCGTGGAAGTGGGACAAGTGCCGGATGTAAAGCTCCAGCAGCGCCATCCGGCGGCTCGAGGCGGGCAAGGCGTGGCCGCCCATGCGATGTACCAGGCACTGATTAATCTGGGATTCCAAGGTGGTGATGCGGCCGTTCGGGAAGACCATCGGAAAAGCGTTCTTGACGCTGACCAGGGACGGAATGCGGTCGGTTCCGAGCCGGTGCGAAAAGCGCCCGCCATCCACGTGGCAGTTGTCGCAAGAAAGCCCCTTGGTCCCGAGCGCGGCGGAATGAAACAGATGGCGGCCGGCATGCTCTGCCTGGCGCAACTCGGCCTTGGCCTGGACCTGGCTGGGAGTGGAAATCCCAGAAACCACACCGATCCCGGCTATCAGGCATAGGCTGAGAAAGAGCATCCATTTGGCCACACGCACGGTTTATTCCCTCCTCTGGGTAACGTGCCCAATTTTTCCGAGTTTTTGCGATGTGGTTTGGGAACCGATGAGTTTTGCGGATGCCGATGCGCTGGGGGATGGTTTCGATCTCGTAGGAGGGGCCGCCATGGCAGCTCTCGTCCGTCTCGTGGGCATACTCTTGGCGATTATGATGGTGATTGGCGGCGGATATGGGGAACTCCACCAGCACGTTTGGGAGGGCGTCTCTCTGGCTCTCTTGGGCATCGTCAGCCTGATGCTCATAACGGGTGCCAAGGCCGGTCCTGTGCAGGAATCGGAGGATGCCGGGTTAGACTAGCGGGGAGGAGCACCTCCCTGCTTTTTCCTCGCCGCCTCTCGCACTCAGAGGCCAGAACCCGTATCTTAGGAGAAGATCATCAGGTGGAGGA
Source organism: Bacillota bacterium (assembly GCA_021798975.1). Taxonomy (GTDB): domain Bacteria; phylum Bacillota; class Sulfobacillia; order Sulfobacillales; family Sulfobacillaceae; genus Sulfobacillus_B. Next base: position 17,874 of record JAJZBJ010000034.1, read on the forward strand.
GTGACGCTGTGTCGAAGAAGCTGCGCATAATCGTGATGATGGGCGGACCCTCCAGCGAGCATGACGTCTCGATGGCGAGTGGATCGCAGGTGTTTCGGGCCCTCGAAGAGACTGGGCAGTTTGACGTGCAGGCCATAACGATTAGCCGCGAGGGCCAATGGAGCTTGGCCCGCGAAGCGCCGCCTGTGCTGCCCAAGCCCGGTGAGGCCTCCAATAAGCCGATGCCGCGATCCGAAGCCATTCGCGGGGTTCGTCTCTTGGAAGATGCCGACGTGGTGTTTTTAGCGTTTCACGGACCGTTTGGCGAGGATGGCACCTTGCAAGGACTCCTGCAAAGCTTGTCGGTGCCGTATACCGGCAGCGGACCCCTAGCCTCGGCCTTAGCCATGAACAAGGACAAAGCCAAGGAACTCTATCGGTATCACGGGCTGAAAACCCCTGAGGGTTTGGCGCTCAGCGCTCGAGCCATCCGGGCGTCGGTATTAAACGCTGTGCACGCGGTGGAATCCAACTTGGCCTATCCGATGGTGGTTAAACCCAACTTGGGCGGGTCCAGCTTAGGGGTGTCGCTGGCGGACAACACGGAAGAATTGTCGTCTGCGCTGGACTGGGCCAGCCGCTTTGACGCCGATGTGCTGGTGGAAGAAAAACTTAGCGGCCGGGAGCTCACCTGTGCGGTTCTGGAAGAATTGGACGGGGGCGTGAAAGCCCTTCCGGTTATTGAAATTGTGCCTCACCGCGGCCAGTTTTTCGACTTTGCCTCGAAGTACGAAGACGGCGGTTCCGACGAAATTTGCCCGGCCGATCTGACCGAGGAGGAAAGCCGCCGGGTGCAGGATGCCGCCGTTCGAGCCCATCGGGCGCTTGGATGCCGGGGATTTTCGCGAACGGACATATTTCTGACGGCTGAGGGTCCTGTGGTGTTGGAAACGAACACCATTCCCGGCATGACGCCCAATTCCCTGCTTCCCAAAGCCGCCAAGGCGGCTGGCATCGCCTTTCCCGACCTCATCCGGCATCTGGTTGCGGTCGCTTTGCAGGCCCGGTAGTGACACGCCTTCACTTAGTGCGCCACGGGCCCACGACCGTGGATCCCACCCGGCCCCAAGATCAGTGGCGTCTCTCAGAGGAGGGCCGGGAGGTGGTCCAGAATTGGGCCGAGAGCCAGTCATGGCCAGGCGTTCGGCACCTGTATGCCAGTCCTGAAGTGAAAGCTATGGAGACGGCGGCCATTATCGCCGCGGCGGCGCATATTCCGGTTGGCACGAGCGAGGGCCTCCGTGAGCTCCGTGTGCCATTGATGGCGTCGCGCGCAGAATTTCTAAACCGCATGGAGCAGTATTTGGCCGGCTTCGCCGATCCGGCGTTCGAACCGTGGGAGGCGGCCCAAGAGCGCATGGGATCGGCGATTCGCGCTATTCAAGCGCGCCATGCCGATGAATCCATTGCCGTGGTGTCGCATGGCCGCATCCTAACCGCCTATCTGAGCGGGCTCCTGCATCGCCGGCTCACGCATCGGGAGTGGCAAGCGATAGGGATGCCGGACGTGGCGGTGGTGGATCTCGAGACAGGACACCTTGTACGGGGATTTGCCGGGTGGGAGGCAGCGCGCCCCTAAAAATGGCCCGGATTTGGGGAAGGGCATCCGGCAACCAGAAGCGATCGCGTGCGGGCGGTCAATTCCCATAGCTTCCGGACACGGCCTCTGCAATCCGGGTGTCTTGCCATTCTTTCAGCACATGTTGGGCGGTCGTCTGGATGATGTGCAGTGCTTCGGGCGTCGGGGCAGAAAAGGGGTCGGAGGAGTCCCCGTGGAGGTCGGGCGGCGGCAGCGCCATCCCCGGGACCTGGTCCCCAGCTAGCACGCGGCTTAACAGGCGGTGCGTACGGCGCAACCAATACTCCCATCGCAGTTGCGCTTCCCCTTCCGCGACGTCGCGCTCCAGGATGATCTGGGTCGAGCGGTATTCTACCCAACTACCCGAAGATGACGATCGCCCTGGTGGAGGGCCACACCTCCCCGATCCGGCTGACCCTCGTCTCCAGTGTCACGACGGCCTGTTGTCCCGGGTGCGGGACTCCGAGCGCGCGTATTTGCAGCACCTACCGGCGGAAATTGCAAGAAATCCCGTACGGGTCGGCGGCCGTCGAGCTCCTACTGATTGTGCATCGGTTTCGCTGTGATGTTCCTGCCTGCACGCAACACATTTTTTGTGAGCGGGTACCGTGGGCTCCACCATACCAGCGGCGCACGCAAGCGTGCACGGACCGGATCCTGACCCTGGCGTGGGCCATGTCGGCCTCGGCCACCCAGCGGGTGGCGGCCACCGAAGGCATGCAGGCGAGCCGCACGACGATTAATCGCTGGCTCGTGCGCTGGGCCGAGACACTGCCGCTCACGCGGCGGGTCGCCGCCGCGGACACCGGGGTCTTGACGGGCGTCGGGATCGATGATTGGGCCTGGGCCAAAGGCCGGCGATACGGGACGGTGGTGGTGGATTTAACAACCCATCAGCCGGTCGATGTGTTGCCTGATCGTCGGGCCGTGACCGTGGCCGATTGGCTCCGTCACCATCCGACGATTCGGGTCATTGCCCGGGATCGGGCGGGTTCCTATGCCAAGGGTGCCCGCGAGGGAGCACCCCAAGCCCAACAAGTTGCCGACCGATTCCACCTCGTGAAGAACTGGGGGGAGCGAATAGCTGTGTTGGTGCAACCATGGGATCCGCCCCGACCGGCAGCCGCTCCCGACCCGATGAATCGATCGACGCCTGACGCTCCGCCCTCGTCGCCGCTAGCGGAAGGGACCCGGACGGCAGACCCGCAGGCTCGCTGGGAGGCGGTTCATGCCCTGCATCGTGAAGGGTTGTCCCTCTGGGCCAATGCAGACCGGTTCCACTGTACCTGCCAGACGGTGCAGCAAGATCTGGCGGCGGATCAGCCGCGCGCGTCGACGATTCCGGGATCCCGATGATCAGCTGTTGCGCGAGCTCTGGGAGAGCGGGCATGTGACGGCACCGAACCTGTGGGAGGCCGCCCACGTCCGGGGCTACCCCCGGTCCGTCCACGCGGTCGCCCGATGGCTACGCCGTCACAGGCGGTCCCTGCAGTTGGAATCGGCCGACGCAGCGCACCCCCGAGCGCTTACCGAGCCTTGGACGCGGCGCCAGTGGACCTACTTTCTGGGAACGGCGTGGCCCCGCGTGCCCCGGCGCGCGACGACCGCCCTCAGTCAACGGTTGGCCGATGACCCGGCGTATCCGCAAGTGTGGACGCTCACCCGGCACTTGCATACGCTCGTCTCCGATCGATCTGGGGAGAAAGCACTGGCGGCGTGGTGCCGCATCGCAGAGGCCAGTAACATTCCGGAGGTCATCGCCTTCGTGGCGGCCTTGCGTCAGGATTGGGACGCGGTGGCTGCCGGCGTGACGCAGCCGTGGAGCCAGGGACCGGTGGAAGGATTCACCACGCGGACCAAACTGCTGAAGCGGATGATGTATGGGCGGGCGAAGCTCCCCCTACTACGGGCTCGGATTCGTCATCGATAGACGGCGAAGTCCCCCGAGTCCACGGACATCCCTGGGCGTGCCCCGGAGTGCGCGGCCTGATGGTAGGGAACGATCCCAAGCGGATCGCATCAAGCCAGCCTTCCCTGTCGTCACCAAAAGTGGACAAGAGCCCTGCCTATTCGGGCCGGTTAGCTAGTTTGCATAAAATTCTCTCAATATCTACGTTGACAGTGGTGAGAGCACGATGACGTGCTAGAATGTGGGCAGAGGTGATGGGGATGGCGGTGTCTCGCGAACAATTGCATCGTGTGATCGATGATCTGCCCGTCGACAAATTGCCGGCGTTGGCCGATCTCATCCGCCAGTTGATTGATGAGGATGATGAGCCCGTCGGCCGGGAAGAGCTTGCCGAATACCGACGGATTCGAGACGAAATGCGGCGCGGCGAGACGCTGTCCTTCGATGACGTGTTTCCCGAGGACTGATGTACACACTGCGCTTCAGTCGCCAGGCTCAAAAATTTCTTGAGAAGCAATCCCAGGGTACTCGGCAGCGGATACGGACCGCCTTGTTAGAGTTGGCGCAAGATCCTCTCGCCCACCGGCAGGTCAAACGTCTTAAGGGCACCGACGCGCTTCTTCGCTTGCGAGTGGGCGACGTGCGCGTGGTTTTTTTCGATTGAGGAGGAGCAGTTGCTCGTCCTCATTATCGCGATCGGGAATCGCGGGGAGATCTACCGCCGTTTGTAGGCGGACCCTCGCTTACGGGGGCGTATCTCCCGGAGGGGAAACAGATAAATCGAATCGCATTTGGGTATCTGGACCGAAACATCGATGGGAGAGACTGCCGTATCATGCTGGTTAGGAAGGGAGCGGTAGTATGCGGACTCTCAGGCGATGGACCTTCATGAGCCTTGGACTCCTGTCCATGGCAGTCGCCGCCGCCGGTTGTGGTTCTAACCTGTCAGCATGGTCTTACCAGTATTCAGGAATCACATGGCATCGCGTCACCTATGTCGCGAGCAAAGCTTACCTGCGCAATCCGGGAAGACAGCTGGGAACATGGGCTAACTTTGCCATGCCCGACTACAAGATATTTGCTGTGCCCGGTGAACCTCCGTCGCAAGCCATATGCCTCCAGACCAGTCAGGGGTACTTATTGCTGACCGCAAAGTAATGGTCGCCTGCAAAGCCATTAGTTCACGCAGCGAATGCCCGGCATTCGGGGGCGTATCTGCATCAAGCGAGCGCTCGTTGGTAAATCGCAGCGTTTATTGGTTGATGGTTCCGGTCTGATTCCAGGAGCGGATCGTGCGGTGCCAAAAGGCGGCGACGGGCACGCCCACGACCGCCGTGAGCAGGACTCCCAGCCCCAGGGATTCCCATGCGAGAGACTGGCCCATGTGCGCAAAGATGACCGCGAGGTATACTTCGTAGGTCACGAGCGCGACGAGCCATAGTACGATGGATGACCACCAACCTCGGGTGGAAGCGGGTTGACGGCGTGCGCAAATGGTCGTCCAACCGAGCAGAACACCGAACCAGAGGGCATACATCGGCAACTTACCCAGTTGCGGGCTGATCAACCCGAGGACCAGTCCGATAATGACCGCACCGCCATGATTCCACAGGGTAAACCGGGACACGTATAATTCTCCTCGCTGTTTTTTTGAAATTCTCTCATAAATCTCCGAACGAATAAATAGCCGTAGTTGCCCAATAGTTGTCGGCATCAATGATGGACTACTGGGGGCGAGAGCGCCGTAAGAAATACGACGCGGTCTTGTCTGGGTGAACGGGCAGAATATAATAGTCGTAGATAGGGAAAGGGGGCCGGGACGGTGCTTGCTCCCGTGGTTCAACGGCACTTGCCGGATATTTCGCGGATCTGTCAGCAGGAAGGCATCGAGTCGTTGGCGGTGTTCGGTTCGG
>JAJZBJ010000035.1 GCA_021798975.1 Bacillota bacterium
CCATGTGCTCTGGCAGGGTCGGTCCGCGCCCCTCCAGGGGACCCATCATTAACTGCGGCTGCCGGCCGGGATCATACGTGTAGTCGTTAACCGGATAGTTGTCCCACACGATCGGCTGTCGCCCCAGGAGATGCGTCACAGTCGCTGTTTGGGCGCTGGTAATGGTCTGGTTGAGAACCCACTTCCCGGTCCAGATGGCCGGGATATTCCGGTTCAAGGTCGACCTGAGCGTTTGCCAATAGGGGTTGTCCACCACCCCGTAGTACGTGGTCGGGACAAACCACAGCTGGAACGCGGGCTGTCTCTTGCGCTCGTCGGCATAAATCCGGTTGGCCAGCTGCATTTGCGCCATGGCGTAGTTTGATCCGTAAACCCGTTGGTCCGCCGGTTTAAGCGTCGTGTAGATATCATCGAATGACAACATAAAAGTCCTTACGCCCGCAGCCCGCAATTGATCAATCTTTGCTTCCAACGCCTGGCGGTCACGGGGAGAACTATAGGTAATGGAATCCGCTTCAGCGGCCCCTGAAATCCCCGTCATGCCCGGCGAAATGGAGTACACGAACCGCACATGATCGCGCGCGGCGCCGGCAATCAACGTCTTCATCTGGGCTATCTTGGCCGCTGGGTAGGGAAGGCGCCACTCGAGCCGTTGATAGGGATCTCCCTTCGGTGCGTAGACATACGTGTTGAGGTTCTGACCGTGCAGGAACGCAAACATGCGCATCCGCTCCGCATCGCTCCAGGGCGTGCCGTAGAATCCTTCAATAATGCCTTGAATCGCAGGCCTTGGTGCGGCCTGCGACGGGCCCGCCGGGCCGGCGCCCGACGGATGCTGCGGCGCCCGGCTTAGCTGGGGGCCGCCAAAACCGCAGCTAGCCAGCATCGATGCAGCCAGGACAAGGGCGGCGAGCAGGCTGAATGTTTTTTTCACGCTGATCGCTTCAAAGGCAATTTCCAGGATTCTCGCATGCGGCCCGGGTCGCCGTCCCCAGCCCGAATAAGCAGCGGCCCCGTCCGGAGACCGCCGCCTCCGGCTACGTGAGAGCGACCGGTGCATCCGGCTGGAAACAGGGCTCCAGATAGTCGGCCGGGTCGGTAGACAACAGCCGCTCCATCCGCATGATTCCGAATCCATCGCGGCGTACAAGACACAACCGGCCCTCCACCCACAACGCATGCAGGGCCATGTCCGGGGGGTTCTTGGCATCCGGAAAGATATCTTCCACCGCAATCGGCGTATACAGCACCATAACGTACGCTCCTCCTTCTCGGCACCTAGTGCGGCTTGGCCTGCCGGTGCGCCTTCTTCTTCCGGGCTTCCCGCGGGGGCAGGAGTTCGTGCATCTTCCTCAAGGCATCCTCGATGCCGCCCACTTCATCAATCAGATGGACATCCACAGCATCCTGCCCCACCAAGACCGTACCAATGTCCCGCGCCAATTCCCCCGTGCGGAACATGAGTTCGCGAAAGGTATGCTCGTCGATGTGCGAATGCTGGGTCACAAAGCGAACCACCCGATCCTGCATCTTGTCGAGGTATTCATAGGTCTGCGGCACGCCAATCACCAGCCCGTTCATGCGGATCGGATGGATCGTCATCGTGGCCGTCGGAGCGATAAAGCTGTAGTCGGCCGCCACGGCCACGGGCACGCCGATGGAGTGGCCGCCGCCCAGCACCAGAGATACTGTCGGCTTGGAGAGACTGGCAACCATTTCAGACAGCGCCAGTCCCGCTTCCACATCGCCGCCGACCGTGTTGAGCACCAGCAGGAGCCCTTCAATGTCCGGGTTCTCTTCGATAGCGACCAGTTGCGGGATGACATGCTCATACTTGGTCGTCTTGTTCTGGGACGGCAGCACCACGTGCCCTTCGATTTGGCCAATAATTACCAAGGTCTGAATGGGCGACTTCTGCAGGGGGAGACGGGTGGTGCCGAACTCCGTAATGTTTTCCGCCACATCCGTCTTGCCCTTCTTGCGGGGTTCGGGCTCAGCTTCCATAATCAAGCGCTGTCGATGACGCATTTTGCTCCTCCTCTCGACTCTCTGGGTATTGTGTCTTTCTACGGAAGTTATTAGACAGAGAAACCCCGGCATAAGGTGAGACAAGGAGGTATGCGCATGCGCTGGTGGATGACGGCTCCAAAAATCGCCGCGCTGGTGGCACCGCCCTTGTTCCTGGCCTTTGGTGTGACCCTGGGGGGCGGGCTGATGGGCGGTCTGGGGCAGTGGATCGGGGGCCACCCGATGCAGGCCGACGCCAGCCAAATCGCGTTCCGCATCCGCATCTGGGCCGTGGCTGTCGCCATCGGCGGCACCCTGACCGCCTTGGAAAACTTTGAAAAGAGTGTCTCCGCCAAGGCCATGCTGGACTTGATAAAAGGGAGTCTCACGCTCTTGGCGGCTTATGCTGGCGCCGCCCTGGGGTATTGGCTGCTGCGCTGGTGGATGATGCCATGAACCGGGACACGCGATCCATTGCCGGCCTCATCCTCGGTCTGGCGCTCGGGAGCGCCGCGGTCCAAGCCCATACCTGGCAGATGCGCCACCTTCTCTCCAGCCAGGCCAGGCTCTCCCAATTAGACGCCCAGCATTGGCGCCAGGAATCATTGCGGCTGCGCGACCAACTGGCCGTCATCAATCGCCGCAGCGAGCGGAAGACGTATGTGCAGACCGTCAATTTGGAAGTCGTAAAAAATCCAGTGCCGCTCATTGATGTTGAGGCGGCACTGGAACCGTATACCGAATCGCTCTTAGGTGTATCGCTGGCCTCGATCAAGTTGTCCATGATTTACCAACTGTTCGAGCACCGTCGGGTGGTGCTGGGCAACCGCGTGTACCAGGTCAGCGTCAAGGCGCTGCTTGTTGCTCCCGATGTCACCATTCTTCTGCATTTGAATCCCGTCGGGCGAAGCCACGCCTCGTAAGGCGCATCAGACTTCCATGATAATCGGCAAAATCATGGGACGCCGCTTGGTCTTCTCCCACAGAAAACGTCCTAGGGTTTCCCGGACCGCGGACTTGATTGCCGACCACTCCGAGAGGTTGTTGCCTTCCAGCTGTGTCAGCGCCGTCTTCACGCGCTGGCGTGCTTCGTCCAGAAGCGCCTCCGATTCCCGCACATAGACAAACCCACGGCTCACAATGTCGGGTCCCGACACCATCAGACCACTTTGGGCGTCCATGCCTACCACGACAATGAGAATCCCATCGTTGGCGAGCTGTTTCCGGTCGCGTAGCACGATGTTGCCTACATCGCCCACGCCCACCCCGTCCACTAACACCTTGCCCGACGGCACGGAGCCGACGATCGCGCCGCTGTCCTTGGTAAACTCGAAAACCGAGCCGTTCTCGCCAATTAAGATGTTCGCCGACTCAATCCCCACGTCACGCGCCAACTGCCCGTTGTGCACCAGATGGCGGTACTCGCCGTGCACCGGTACGAAATATTTCGGCCGTACCAGGTTCATCATCAGCTTGAGTTCTTCCTGACAGGCGTGCCCGGATACGTGGATGTTGGACGACGAGCCGTATACCACATGGGCACCCAGCCGGTAGAGGTTATTGATGGTGCGCGCCACGTACTTCTCGTTTCCGGGAATGGCGGTCGCCGAAATGACCACGGTATCGCCCGGCACTATCGTCACCTTGCGATGGTCCGCGGTCGACATCCGAGTCAAGGCCGACATCGGCTCGCCCTGCGAACCCGTCGTCACAATCACGATTTGCTCGGCGGGCAGCTTCTTAACCTCTTCGATATCCATCCAGGTGCCGGGTGGAAAGTCCAAGTAGCCCAATTCAATCGCTTTCTGCACCACGTTCTCCATGCTGCGGCCGACGACGGCCACCCGGCGGTGGTGCCGTACCGCGGCCTCCACGACCTGGCGAATGCGGTGTACCTGAGAAGCAAAAGACGCCACGATGACGCGCCCCTCCGCCCCCTCGATGACCCGATCGAACGTTTTGCCCACCGTCTTTTCGGACGGCGTATAGCCGGGACGCTCCGCATTCGTGCTGTCAGCTAACAGCAGCAACACGCCCTCGCGGCCCACCTCGGCCAGACGATGGAAGTCTGCCACGTGACCGTCAACCGGGGTGTGGTCAAACTTAAAGTCTCCAGTGTGCACCACTGTGCCCACCGGACACTTAATGATCAGACCGGTCGCATCGGGAATGGAGTGGTTAACCCGAAAATGCTCCACGGAAAAACTGCCGGCGCGCACGACTTCGCCCGGCGCCAATGAACGCGAGGCCGGGTGCAGGCTGATTTGATGTTCCTGCAGCTTGAGTTCCACCATGCCAATCGTCAGCCGCGCGCCGTATACCGGTACGCTCATCTGCCGCAGTACGTACGGCAGCGCGCCGATGTGGTCCTCGTGGCCGTGGGTCAGAAAAATGCCGCGGATGCGGTCCTTGTTTTCCAATAAAAAGCTAATGTCGGGCAATACAATATCAATCCCGGGCATGTCCTCCTCCGGGAAAGCTAAACCTGAGTCAATCAAAATGATATCGTTGCCGTGAACCAGCGCGGCCATGTTTTTGCCAATTTCTCCAAGTCCGCCCAACGGAATGAACTGGAGTTTTCCGGCACCTAGTTTGGCTGCCAGATCTGCCACCTCCTTAGTTTTGACAACACACATGAAAATGCCCCTAGTCTTCCGACCAGGGACTTATGCCAGGGGTCAAGACAACCAAAACCGCATCTGCTGGCTCCGCCCATGAACATGCCAACAGTCAGTTTTTTATTTCCCTCCGAGCAAAAGTCGTCGCCCTCATTATAGCGTGAAGGCGGCGCGATTGCAATTTTACGCGGGCCGTGCTTGCAGAGCCGCCAGTGCTTCCTGATACGCGGTCCAGAGTCCCTGAAAGTGCTCATCGGGCAGCATGGTCAATGGCGGACGCAGTCCGCCCACGTCCCATCCCAGGCGATTCAGGAGCCATTTCAGGGGAATCGGGTTCGACTCGCAAAAGAGTTGATTGGCGAGCGGCCAGAATGTTTCGTGCCAATAGACGGCTCCGTGGTGGTCGCCTGCCCGCCACGCATCCGCCAACCGGGTCATCAGTGGTGCGGCGACGTGGGACGCTACTGACACCACCCCGACGGCCCCGATGGCCAAACTCGGCAAAAACAAGGCGTCGTCCCCGCTGTAGAGACGCATATCCGCGGGCAGCGCGCGGTGCATGGCGATCATGGCCGTAATGGTGCCCGCCGCCTCCTTCACCGCGAGGACATTGTCGGCGCGCCGTTTCACGGCCAGCACGGTCTCCGGACGCACCGGCAGGCCGGTCCGTCCCGGCACATCATAAATCATGACCGGTTTGAGGGTGCGGCGGGCCGCTTCCGCAAAGTGCTCCACTAATCCTTCGTGGGGCGGCTTGTTGTAGTACGGAGACACAATCAGCATGCCGTCGGCTCCCCAAGCGTCGGCAGCCTCGGTCAGCTGCCACGTTTGCCGACTATCGTTGCTTCCCGTGCCGACCCACACCGGAACCTCCGCCGGAAGAGCCTGGCGGACCGCGCGGAAGAGAGCCTCCCGCTCGTCAAGACTGAGCGCGAATGCTTCTCCTGTCGACCCCGCAACAACAAAGCCGCCGGACCCTTGTCCCCAAAGACTTTGGGCGAGCTCGGCGGCTTTGCTGGTATTGACGTGTCCATCGGGGTCGTAGGGGGTAATGAGGGCGGTCATGATGTCTGGCCATTTCATAGTGTGGGCACCTCCCGGTCCAAACCAAACTGCTGGTGCAAGGCCCGCACCGCAGCCTCCATATCCTTTTTCTCCAAAAGCAGGGTGATCGTGGCATGCGAGTCGGCCGACTGCAGCACACGGATACTTTCTCGCGACAAAGCCTCCATCACCCGGCCCACGACGCCGGGCAGTCCTTCGATGGCGGACCCCACCACCGACACTTTGGCGCGGTCGTCATAGACCTGAAACGGAAACGCGAGCTCCTCCAGTACCTCGCCCACAAGATGGCGGACATCAGATTTCACACAGAAAAACACATGGTCCGGGAACATATTGATGAGGTCCACCGATACCCCCCGGCGTCCCAGCAAATCAAAGAGACGATAAGTCCACCCCGGATCGTCCGTGGGTCCGGCCACTTGGAACTGAATCAGTTCCCGGAGTTGCGTCACCCCGGTCACCGCGTGGTCCGGATCGCGGTGCGCCCACGAATCCAAAAGCCGTCGGCCGGGTCCCACCAAGGTCCCGGTGCTGTCCGAAAACGTGGACCGGACGCGGACCGACACCGAGAATTGTCGAGCCAGTTCTACAGCCCGTGGATGGATTACGCGGGCCCCCAAATTCGCCAACTGGAAGACCTCGTGATAATCCATTTCGCGTATGGTGCGCGCTTCCGGAACAATCCGCGGGTCGGCCGTTTTGATCCCGTCAACATCCGTAAAAATCTCCACCACCTCCGCTCCCAGGGCAGCCCCCAAGGCCACGGCCGTGGTGTCGCTGCCTCCCCGTCCCAACGTCGTCACCAGGCCGTCGGCGCCTAACCCCTGGAAGCCGGCCACGACCGGCACCCGGCCAGCCCGCAGCGCTTCCAGAAGCCGGCTCGGCTCCAGCTTGACAATCTGCGCATCGCCGTGGCGGTCATCAGTGTGAATCCCGGCTTGGCCGCCCGTCATCACTTCGGGTTGGAGACCGGCCTCCCGCACATGGCCCGCCATCACAACCGCCGAGATTACCTCGCCGCAATGTACCAACAAATCGCTCTCCACGGCCGAGGGTTGCGGCAGCGCCTGCATGAGACCAAGCAGGGTGTCGGTGGCATAGGCATCGCCGCTGCGGCCCATAGCCGACACCACCACCACCGGGCTCATGCCATTTTCGACGGCCTGCACCACCCATTGCGTAACCACCTGGCGCTGCGCAGGACCGCGAACCGAGGTTCCGCCGAATTTCTGCACCACAATCCGCATTACCGGGCACCTCCAAGGTCCCAGCGCGGCGCCAGATGCTGCATGATTTCGATGGCATTGGTGGCGGCTCCGCGCCGCAGGTTATCCGCCACGATAAAGAGGTGCAGACCGTTGGGCTCGTGCACATCGGCCCGGATCCGCCCCACCCACACGTCGTCCGTGCCCGCCGCGTCGCGTGGAGTCGGCACCACCCCGTGGGCTGGATCATCCACCAGCCTTACCGACCGGCCTTCGCGCAACACGGCCCGGACATCGTCCAGAGACCAGGCATCGCGCGTCTCGACATACACCGATTCTGCGTGGCCGACGTATACCGGAACCCGGACTGCAGTGGCGCTCAAGCGCACCGGCTGGCCCATGATTTTGCTGGTCTCCCGCATAAGCTTCCATTCTTCGCCGGTGTAGTCCTGGTCCATGAACCGGTCACAATATGGCAGCACGTTGTGCGCCATGACGGCGGGATACACCTGCGGATCTTCGGGAACTTCCCCTACCGCCTGTTGGCGCGTTTGACGCTCGAGCTCGTCAACCGCATCCCGCCCCGTGCCTGACACGGCCTGGTAGGTGGAGACAATGACGCGCTCCAGCCCAAAACGGCGAGCCAGCGGCGCCAGTGCCACCACCAGCTGGATGGTCGAACAATTGGGGCTGGCAATAATGCGCGATGTCCCAATGGCATCGCCATTGACTTCTGGAACCACCAAGGGCACGTTGGGATCCATCCGGAATCGACTCGACTTGTCAATGACGGTCACGCCAGCCAACGCCGCCTGCGGCGCGTACTCTTCACTGACCGCGTTTCCGGCCGCGAAGAAAGCCACGTCGACCCGTGACCAATCCATGGACGCCAGCGGCTCGACCGCAATGGGCTGGCCTCCGAACTGAACCGTCCGCCCACCGCCTTCGCGCGCCAGCGCCACCAACGACTGAACCGGTACCCGATGTTCGTCCAGCACCTCCAAAATCGTCTGCCCCACCAGTCCGGTGGCGCCGACGACCGCTATCCGATATCCTGACACCGGCCTCACACTCCTCGCGTTATTTCCAGGGAACTAAGATAGGTTGAATCTGCTCGCCCTTCACGGCGTACTCGACGCTGTCCACCGCCAACTCCAGATGGGCATCCAGCGAGCGGGGCTTATTGATGGGATCATCCTGGCCGAATGGGACGAAAAAGATGTTCCGACTCGACAGGAGCCGACCCAAGTTCATAGCGTTCATCCCCAGTAAGTCATTGGAGGTGATCGCCAACAGGACCGGACGTCCATTCCGCAACTGTGCCTTGGCGGCCATGGTAACCGGGGAATCATTGATGGCGTTGGCCAACTTTGCCAGCGTGTTGCCGGTGCACGGCATCACCATGACCACGTCAAACCAATGTTTAGGCCCGCTGGGTTCAACATCGGGAATCGACAGCAGCATGTCGCGGTTAGCCGCTTTGGTAATGGCCTCCCGCCAGTGATCCGGCGTCCCAAAGCGCGTTTCGACACTGAGAATGCTGTGCGACACGATGGGCGTGACTTCCGCCCCTTCGCTCACTAACTCCTCTATTGTAGCGACTGCCCGAGCCAAATTACAGTGTGAAGCCGCCATTGCGAGACCAATGCGCACTCCCGACAATCTTTTCATCTTCCCACTCCTCTTCTAACACCAAGCCCAGAGTCTCCCACACGATTTCGGCGGCGCGGATGGGTGCGACTTTTCCCGGAATGCTCAAGATTTGTTGATAGCGCTGGCGAACCTCCGGCTCATCGTGTATGTCCGGCACCAAACCACCGGGAATGGACGCCAAGTCTATGACCCATTCCGGTCCCGTGGGCTGAAACCAGGAAGCGTCCAGAACCGGCGCTGGCACGGTGTTGAAGACTCCGTCCAAGAGCGGCCTGGGCGCGATATCCAAGGGATAGGCGGGATGTCCCATGGCCCGGGCCATGGCCCGTTTCTCCCCATGACGCTCGAACACGGCCACCCGGGCTCCATACCGCTCCAAGCGGTTGGCCAGGACCGATCCGACCCGCCCGTAACCCACAATGCCGATAGGCCGGTCGAATAGGGTGTATCCCGAGAGACCAATGGCAGCTTTCAAAGCGCCTTCTGCGGTGGGAATGGCGTTCAGCCACATGAAGCTGGATTCCAGGCGGTATTGGACCGTACGGACACCGAGGCTGCGGCATCGCTTAACGATGGGATCCGCAATGAGTCCGGCCGCCAACAGGGCGCCCGGCCCCATCCGCTCCAAGAGATCACCGGGCAGCATCGCCTCCCCGTCGATGACGGCCATCCGCCCGTCTGGCCCGATCCCGGTCATCGGGCCGATGAGAACATCGGGCGGCGGATCGCTGGGTTGGAACGGAGGTACGCCGGTGGTTTGCAAACCCCAGCCCCGGACGTGATAACCTCGGTCTCGGAGCATTTGGCAAAGCCAAATATCGCGGGTGTCTCCGCCCGCCACCACAATGTTGCGCATGCTGTTCACTCCCACTTTTTCACTCCCGCTGTATCATACGGAGGGCCTTTCGGAGGGGTGAGTCCAGCAGCAAAGGATTTTCGGCGGAAAGGGTTTGGTCCGCGACGCGGTGGGACAACCGCTTTGGAAGGTGTTGGCATTACCCGCAAATAAAGCAGCCGCCCCTTGCGGGGCGGCCTTGGGGTCGACTAGTGCACGTAGATATCGTGAGCGCCTCGGTGCTGCAACAATTGCTTGGTCTTGTCCACTTGATCGTCGTCGGCTTTAACCAGCACCAGCATCCGCCCCTTCTTGACGTCTTCTTCTAGATGCTGGCTCTCTTGACGGGGGATTCCGTAATCCATAAAAGCCCCCACCAAACCTCCCGCGGCAGCTCCAGTTAGAGTAGCCGCAAGAGGACCCATGGCCAGAATCGGACCGACGCCCGGAATGGCAAGAGCGCCCGCACTCGCCAACAGGCCTACCGCACCGCCTGCCGCCGACCCCCAGCCGATGCCGCTGGAGAGATCATGCGTGCCGTGACCGGTCGGATGTCCTTTCTCCGTATGCCCATCATGGCGCGCGACCACCGAAATGTTCTTGTCGGACACCCCCTGGTGTTCCAGGTCATGGACTGCCTGGTCGGCCGCATGGTGATCATGGAATGATCCCACAACCGTTTTAGACATCAAAACGCCCCCTTTTCATATCTGCCATGCCTGGCTAGTTTCTGAAAATGGGGGCGTCGCTCACTCGTTCAATTTCGTCCAGTGGTGCCGATCTTTGGAACCTCGGCCATATCGACAATCATCACTTCGGGTCCTACGCGCCGAATGGCCTGCCATGGTATTTCAATTTTTTGTCCCCGATTCAGGCGGCCGCGCTGGGGCACCAATATCGCTTCAATCGCGCCGGTTTCCGGGTTAATCACCAAATCGCTGTCGCCCAGCGATCCCAGTCGGCCGCCATTGGTGAGGTTAATGATGTCCTTCGAGGCTAGTTCGCTCATCCGCATCTGATGCCCCTCCTTCAAAAGAGGGTATGTCGGCCTGACCGCGTTCAGACCTCGGGGTCGGCCACCGCATAGCCGGCTTTATCAGACAGTCCTTGCTGCCGCCGGAAGTTTTCCTGATTCTTGGCGAGATAGCCCCGATAGAGCTGTTCGGCGTCCATGCCCGCATCCAGACACATGCTGACAAAAAAATGCAGGACGTCCACGAGTTCCTCGTGCAATTTAGCCGGCTCAATTGGTGTCGGGTTCTTCCACCACTTGTAGCGAGCCTCCTCGAGTACCTCGCCCAGTTCCACCATCAGAGCCAGAGCCTCTTTTTGAATCCAGGTTCCCGCGTCGGCTTCTAACTGGCGATCCCGGCGTATCTGATCGTTAAATGCCTGTTGCCACTGAAAGATTTGCTCCAATCGATCGCTCATGACGGCAACTCCTCATTGACAATGCCCATACGGGCGCAATCCGCCCCGCTCAGCGGCCCTGCCGCAGCCAAGGCCGTAGACCGGCCGTCCACCCACACTTGGGCCTCGCGGCGCACATCCTCGACCGTCACCCGCCCCAACTCGCCGGACAAAGCCGTCAAGGCGGGTGGGCGGCGTTGATCCAGTCCATAGCGCCCGAGACGCATCACCCGCGCGTCAGGGGTCTCCTGATTCATCACCAGAACCGTGTTGAGCGTCACCCGGGTGTGATCCAATTCCTCCTCGTTGGGTCCCCCCGAAGCCAGCCGGGCCATCTCCTCGTGCACGGCGTCCCATGCGTCTTGCATCCGCTGCGGTGCGAGCCCAAGGTACGTGACGAGGTCGCCGAAGTCATCCTCGGGCGCATAGTGCGTCGCCACCGTATACACCAATCCCTCGTCTTCACGCAGACGCTGCCACAACCGGGAGGTATTCTGTCCGCCCAAGAGGGATGCCATCATCAGCGCGGCGGCGTAGCGCCGGTCATAACGGCTGGGCGCAGGGACAGCCAAGGCCAGTTTGCACTGCTCCCAGTCGCAGACGCGCACCAGACGCCGCGGGGAAAACGAGGGCGGCCGCCGGCGCTTCGGCAGCAGCGGGGTCCCGGGGGAACCCGAGGCAAAGTCATCGTGAACGCGTGTCGCCAGCCTGTCTACCGCGCCCCCAGACGCCGCAAACACCATTGCGCGCGGATGGTAGTGGCGCTCAAAAAATGCCCGCAACCCGGGAGCATCAATTCCGGCCAGAGATTCCGGGGTGCCGAGGATGTCATGGGTATAGGCCGGATCAGCATACAACGCCTCGCTGACCAGGGTATCGAGCACCTCATCCGGATCGTCCAGACTCTCATGCATTTCTTCCAGCACGACATTTTTTTCTTTGGCCAAGTCCTCGGGACGCAGCCACGGATTTTGCAGCATGTCTCTCAAGAGCTCGTAAGCGCGCTCCGCCTCAGAGTCGAGCACCTTGGCATAAAAGCAAGTATAGTCGCGGGTCGTGAACGCGTTGATGTCCGCCCCCAGCCGATCCATTTGCCGCGCAATCGCGCGGTTATCCCAGGCCCCGGCCCCCTTAAACAGCAAGTGCTCCAACAGATGCGCCATGCCCCACTGGGCCGGCGCCTCGTCTCGGCTGCCTACCGCTACAAAGAACGCCAAAGCGGTGGTGCCGACCGACGGAACGTCGTCATGCACCACCGTGAGTCCGGCCGATGTGTGTGTCAAAAATTCGATTGCAGTTCCTCCTCGCCTCCGTCTGTCGCTTTCATCTTACAACATTAGCCGTCGGTGCGCGGAATCCCCATTTTGAGGAGCTGGCTCACCGTCACCAGATGATAGCCCTTGTTCTGGAGCGCTTGGATAATCTCGGGCAGGGCCTCGACGGTCCGATCGGTGGGATGCATCAACACGATGCCGCCATTTTGGGCCAGGCGGCTGGCCTTGTTGACCATGTAGGCGGGCGAGGATGAGGGCCGCCAGTCAATGGTATCGATAGTCCACATCACCAGCGTCATGTGCGCCGCCGCGGCGGCTCTCAGCACCGTCTGGTTGAATTCCCCGTAGGGCGGCGCATAGACGGACGGTCGGGTCTGGCTAATGGCCTCGACCGTCCGGTTGGTCCGCTCGATGTCCTGCACGTTGCCGTCGAACCCCAGTTGGTTGGGGTGCCGGTGGTTCCATCCGTGGTTGCCCAATTCGTCGCCTTGAGCCTTCATTTGCTTAACTAAGTCCGGATGCGCCTCGGCCCAAGCACCGCCCACCATGAACGTCGCCGGTACATGGGCGTCCTTCAGTTCCCGCATCAGTTGAGGCACATATTCGGTTCCCCACACCACATTAATGGTCAACGCCATGGCGTGTTGCGGCGTTTCCACCCGGTAGACCGGAATCGGCACTTCCGGAGAGCCGCTGGCCCGAAGCAGACGGGGATTCACCAGCCACGCGGCCAGAAGCAGTACGGTGACCAGCACGAGCAGTCTCGCCATAGGTCCCCTCAACGATATGACACGAAAGTGCATCAAAATTCCCCCTAGTTGTCCCTATATGGCGGGGGCGGACAAGATAGAACGTGCCCCCTTAGTGCTTGGACTCGGTGTGGCGTGACGCGGGATGCTTCATCACCGCTCCCGGGCCCTGGTGGAGAAAGTACGCGCGCAAGGTGCCCTCCGCCGGTTTTCCGCGCAGGGTGTAGCCATTGTCATGAACCCCCCCCTGCCAATGCGGATTGGAGGGGTTCGCCCACCAAAACCACATCACCCCTCTGACCCACGGCCTCTGCCAGAGCGTCGCAAACGTCGCCTCGTAGAGCCGTTGCTGAATTCCCGGGTTAGCCGGCTGGCGCGGGTACCAGGCGCCCGGCACAGCGGCGGCGCCGTCCTCGGATGGATACCCGAGTTCGGTCACGACAAAGGGCTTTTGGGCCAGTCCGGCTTGTACCCGCCAGGTCCCGATGTGGTCGGCCGCCTCGTTCCAGCCGGCCTCAAGCTGGCCCACCGTCGGACTTTGCGCTTGACTCAGCGGAAAGTACGCATCGATGCCGACGTCATCGAGCTGCTGCCAGAACGTGACGTGTTGGTAGGTGGTATAGTCAGCGCCATAGGTGATGGGACCGTGATAGTAGCGGCGCGCCAGTTGGATGGCGTGGATCCAGTCAGACCGGTAAGCCGGCACGGTATCGAGGCTGTCAAACTCATCCCCGATAGCCAGCAAATCGACATGATCCGCTTGGGCGAGCTTGGCATAGTGGATCAGATACGCGTCAAAGCTTCGGAACCAGGCGGCCGGATTGCTAGGATGGAACAGGGCCTGCCATCCGCTCCCCTGCAACGAATTGACGAACGGGTCCAAAAACACCCGCATGCCCTCATGATGAGCGAGGGCAATCAGGCGGTTGACGCTGGCGTCGGTGGGTGTCTTTTTGGGGCTGGGCCTGATCACGTTGGCGGTGTTGGTGTTTTGAAACCAGGCCACTTGAATGGAGAGCCAATCGACCCCGTCCTGGTGGAGGTGCACAATGGCCCCCCGGACTTGGGCCGTGTCGAAAACTCCGGGCGTGTAGCCGGCCTCCGTCATCCCCTGCATCTTGGCGTTCAAAGCCGGCAACGGCACGGCAGGACCCGGCGCGGGAGCCGCTGAAAACCAGCCGCAGCCGCTGGCCGCTAGTGTCAGGCCTGCCACGCATCCGATCCACCAACCGCGTGCCCCCATGCTGTCCCGCCTTTACGGAATTTGACGGTAGGCTTCCCCGATTCGCGTTGCAGCATGTAAGGGGTTAGGGCAGTCGCCAGAGCGGTGCGCCTCGGGCCACGCGCTGGCGTTCCATCAAGGCGGTCACCAACCCGGCGTGCGGGAACAGTTGTGGAAAATTGCCATGGGGTTCGCCAGACTCCGCATCGACATGCTCGGCGAAGAGCTTAAGCTCCGTCGCCAGCTCGGCGTGGCGTCCGATGACCGCATCGGCTTCGGCCATGCGCCCTTGCCGGAGATAGACACGAGCCAGCCAGAACCCCGCCAGCGTAAACGGATACGGCGGGTGGCCGAGCGGGTCTTGGCGGTAGCGAAACACGAGTCCGTCTTGGACCAGTTCCGCCTCAATCAGGGCAAGCGTCCGCCGAAAAATCGGATCAGACACCGCAACAAAGCCGTATAACGGCAGGGTCAACAGGGCGGCATCCGCCCCCGGCACACCAAAGGACTGGGTAAACCGTCCCCCGTGCTGTAGCGCGTCGTCGTAAATGGTTGTTTTAATGCGGTCCTGCTCGTGCCGCCAGCGCACCGCCCGGGCGCGATTGTTCAATACCTCCAACGCCAAGGCCGCCGCAGCCCCCAATCCCACCCAGGCCAGGGCCCGGGAATGGGTATACGGCCGCGGCGCGTCACGAAACTCCCACAGCGAGGCATCCGCATCCTGCCAGTGCGACCGCAGCCATTCCGCCTGGGCCTCGACCGCCCACCAGTAGTCGCGTATGAACGTGCGGTCCCCGGTAAGGCGCCAGTATCGGAGCAACAGCCACAAGAGCCCGCCTTCAATATCTCCCTGTACTTGGCTGCTGGCCGCATTGCCGACGCGGACCGGCCGGCTGCCATGGTAGCCGGACAGCCATAAGAGCTCCCGTTCCCCATTCACCAAGGTGCCATCGACACACACAAAGGGACTGGGATAGGGTTTTTCCACTAAGTCCATCACGTTGAACATAAACTCCAGGAACTGCCGGCAGGACACCGTGTCCCCAGCCAGCAAAAGCGCTTCGGCGCCATAGGCGCCGTCGCGCACCCACACGTACCGATAGTCCCATTGTCTTTGCTCGCCAGGAACCTCTGGCAGCGAGGTGGTGGCCGCCGCCAGCATAGCCCCGTTGTTGCGGTACGATAATCCGCGCAGGGTCAGAGCACTCTGGTGCACCCACTCCTGCCAGGGACCGTGGTAGGTGACGGCCGTTCCGCGCCAATATTGCCGCGTCACCGTTTCAACCCGGTCGCCCTCCTCCAAGGGGCGGGCGAGATAATCCCCCTCCTGGATAATGTCGGCGGCGTAGCGCAATTGCAGGTCCACCGGTCCCGGCCCCACAAGCCAGGCATCCCGCTCTTCCAGTTTCTCCGCCCTGCCGCGGATGTGGAGTTGAATCCCTTCGCTGCCATCCGGATGATAGAATAAGGCCCCGTCGTCACGGAGTTCATAGGAGGCGTTGGCGGCGCCAAAGCCGAAGGTGGGGCGGCATATCAATCGTAAGGGCACGTCCGTTTCAATGCGGCGCCAGAAAGCCGCGCGGCCCAAGGGCAAAAAGTCGGTCCAGACCGCCTGTCCGGAAGAGGTCACGAGACCGGTCTGGAGAAGAAGCGTGCCGTCCACATACGATTGCCGTCTCTCCAATATCGGATCGAGAGGCAGGGTGGACAAAAACCCCCCCTGGGTGTCGTCCAAAAGACGGCAAAAGACCGCGTCTCCATCGAAACGCGGCCAGGGGAGCCACTCGACTACCCCAATCGGCGACACCAATGTGCCGGTACACCGGTTGGAGATGAATCCATAAAAGGGCCGACTCACAGCTATACCTCCTGGCTGAGCCCTCCAATCGTCTCCAAGTCTGCGCTCCGCTGCGCGATGTCGCGGCCAGGGGTTTCCAAGATTAAGGGACAGTTGTAGTCCTCGGCCCAGGCCAGAATATGTCGCAGCGCAGCGGCTCCGAGCACACCTTCCAGCAAGTGTGCGTGACGGTCACGATGAGAGCCGACGGGATAAAGGCTATCGTTCAAATGTATGCCCGCGACTCTCCGCACACCAATATTTTTCTCAATCTCTTCGAACAGCAAGTCCGCGTCGTCGCGGGTTTGCAAACGCTGTCCCGCCGCCATAGCGTGAGCGGTATCCAACATCAACCCCACACGGCGGGTCTGGCCCAACCGCTGAAAGATAGACCGCAGTTCTGTCCAGGATGAGCCCAATTCCCGCCCCTGGCCCGCGGTATTCTCGATCAACACCCGCCCCGGCGCTTTCAGCATCTCCACCACGGTTCCTGCAAAGGCCGCCTCGGCCGCCTCCCGGTGCGCTTCGGTCTGCCAGTGCCCGGGATGCAGCACGACGTAGTCTCCGCATAGACGTTTAGCGCGCCGCATCTCCTGCTTTAGAGCGGCGCGTGCCCGCTGCAGCTTGTCGGGGTCGGCCGCCGCCGGGTTGACGAAATAGGGGGCGTGAATGTAGAACACCTCAATGCCCGCGGCGCGCAGAATGGGCTTTAAACTGTTGGCCGCTGGCAGGCTCTTGCTCTGTCCCCCGACTGGACTTCTGCTAAACACCTGCAATGCACGAAGGCCGGCATCGCCGGCCTCCTGGATCGCCACTTCATAGCCCCGAGCTTGCGAAACCTGAGCCCCGACACGAATCACCGCATATCCCGCCGAGGTCCGGGACCGCCTCGGCGCGGGGGCCGACGATCGGGCCGATCGGGACGGGGACCGCGATCCGCACCTGCCGGAACCGTTTCGAGTCCTTCCGGCTTGGGCAAAAGTTCCTTGTGGGACAAGTTGATGCGGCCCATGTTGTCGATTTCGACCACTTTCACCTGCAGGGTGTCGCCAACCTGCACAACATCCTCCACCTTCCCGACGCGCTGATGCGCCAACTGGGAAATATGCACCAAGCCCTCTTTGCCGGGGAGGAGTTCCACAAAAGCCCCGAAGTTCATCAAACGCGTCACCCGGCCGGTATAGATTTGCCCCACTTCCACGGCCCGGGTCAGGTCCTGGATCATCTCCATGGCACGCTGGCCCGCCTCCTGGTTAATGGCCGCAATGTAGATGGTGCCATCGTCCTGAATGTCGATGTCCACCTTCTTGTCTCCGACCTTGGTGGCGTCGATAATCTTGTTGATGGTTTTGCCTCCGGGTCCGATAACCTCCCGAATCTTGTCCGGGTCGATGTGAATGGTAATAATCCGGGGTGCGTGCGGCGACAACGCGGCCCGCGGTTCCGGCATCACTTCCAGCATCCGGCCCAAAATGTATAGTCGCGCATCCCGGGCTTGAGCCAGGGCCTGCTCCAGAATCTCGCGGTCCAGACCATGGATCTTAATGTCCATCTGGATGGCCGTAATGCCCGCCGTCGTGCCGGCCACTTTGAAGTCCATGTCCCCCAAGAAGTCTTCCAACCCTTGGATGTCGGTCAGAATCGCATAGCCGGCCTCGTCCTTCACTAGACCCATGGCAATACCCGCTACCGGCGCCTTAATCGGCACCCCGCCGTCCATGAGGGCCAAGGTGCTGCCGCAGACAGACGCCATGGAGCTTGAGCCATTCGATTCGAGAATGTCGGACACCAATCGCAGGGCGTACGGGAACTCTTCTTCCGGTGGAATCACCGGCTCCAATGCCCGTTCCGCCAACGCTCCATGCCCAATTGCACGGCGGTTCGGTCCACGCATGGGACCGGTTTCCCCGGTAGAAAAGGGCGGAAAGTTATAGTGATGCATGTAGCGCTTCGACTCTTCTTCGCCAATCCCGTCCAGCATCTGTTGATCCGAGAGCGGCCCCAACGTCATGGCGGTTAAAGCCTGGGTTTGTCCACGCGTGAAGAGTCCGGTCCCGTGCACCCGCGGCAATACCCCAACCTCAATCGTGAGCGGGCGAATCTCGGCAAACGAACGCCCGTCGGGTCGAATCTTTTCGTGAATAATCGCGTAACGCACAACCTTCTTCAGTTGTGCCTTCAAGACCCCCGCGATGAGGTCTGTCTGCTCCGGGAACTCTTCTTGCAACAGCGCTGTCACTTCCTGATTGACAGCATCAATCTGCCCTTCCCGCGTTTCCTTGTCCGGGGCCCGCATGGCATCCTTCAGGCGGTCTTCCGCCAGTTCCTTCGCGCGCGCCACCAAAGCCTCCGCAGGCAAGTGCAACGGAAACTCGCGCTTGGGTTTGCCCGCCCGCTCTTGGAACGCCCGGATCCCCTCGATGATGCGGCGGATTTCCTGGTGTCCGAACAAGATGGCATTTAGCATCTCGTCTTCGGTAATCACCGACGCCCCCGCCTCAATCATCAGAATGGCGTCGTAGGTACCCGCAATCATGAGTTTCAGCCGACTCCGCGCCGACTGGTCAGAGGTGGGATTGATGACGTATTCGCCGTCCACCATCCCCACTTCCACCGCGCCAATGGGACCTGCAAAAGGAATGTCGCTTAAACTTAAGGCGGCCGAGGCGCCAATCATGCCGCAAACTTCCGGCGAATAATCGTGGTCAACCGATAGCACACTGGCTACCACGTGGACATCATTGCGAAATCCGTCTGGAAACAAAGGACGGATGGGACGGTCGGTCAGCCGCGCGGCCAAAATAGCCTTCTCACTGGGCCGTCCTTCGCGCTTGATGTACCCTCCGGGAATTTTACCCACCGAATACATGCGCTCTTCGTAATCTACCGTCAACGGAAAAAAGTCGATGCCGAGCCGTGGGCCCTTTGAGGCTGTCGCCGTCACCAATACGACGGTATCGCCGTAACGCACCACTACTGCACCGTTAGCTTGGCGTGCCATCCGTCCTGTTTCCAGGGACATCACCCGGCCGCCGACCACTATGTCTTGTTTCTGGATTTCCATATGTTCCCCCTGCCTCACCACACTCGCAGTTTAACAAAAGAGCGGGGGATGCCCGCTCTATCGACGTAAACCAAGCCGCTTAATCACCACGTGGTAACGCTCATTATCCTTGTCTTTCAGATAGTTGAGCAATGCGCGGCGATGCCCTACCATCTTCAACAACCCACGACGGGAGTGATGGTCCTTCTTGTGTGTTTTCAGGTGCTCGGTCAGTTCCGTAATGCGTTCCGTCAAGAGCGCAATCTGAACTTCCGGCGACCCCGTGTCCGATTCATGCAGCCGGTAAGCCGCAATGATGGCCTGCTTCTTGTCTTCTTCCAGGGCCATCGTCATACCTCCCTTCTCCCAAATCTAGTGTAGCTGGATGGAAACCGGTTCGTCCTCTTCCGCCAGCAACGACAACAGGGCGTCTTGGTAGGCTTGGACAGCAGGTTGCGGCACTCCGGCCCGTCGATACAGCTCCTCTAATTCCCGCTGCAGACGCTTGAACTGTCCTGTCACGCAAATGGCCGAGACCTTGGTCACCATTGCACGCCAAGTATCGGAATGCACAAATACGCCCCCAATCCAAAGACACTTCATTCTATCATAGGGGATTTTGGCAAAGCAAGTCAGCGGCTCGTTTCGAGCCACTTAGCGGCCTCTTCAACATCCTTACGGATCTGCGCCCCAAGGGCCTCCGGACTCTCGAAGCGCTGTTCCGGCCGCAGGTACGGGCCTATTTCGAACCGCACCAGATCCCCATAGTGATCAAAACCCAGCGGTTCTAGGGCATGGACCTCCAAACTGGGCTCCGTGCCGCCGAATGTGGGCCGCACACCCCAGTTGGCCACTGCGCCGAGACGCCGGCCCCGCACCGAGATCCACCCGGCATAGACGCCATAAGGCCCCATCACCTGGTCGGAAGGCACCCTCAGATTTAAGGTGGGGGCGCCGATTTCGCGCCCGCGTTGATCACCCGCCGCCACCGCGCTCTCGACTTCGTAGGCATGTCCTAATAGCGCAGCCGCCTGCTCCATGGCGCCTTCCCGGACCAAGGTGCGAATGCGGGAACTGGATATCGAGGTGCCCGTGCCCGGATCGACATACGGCTCGACCACTGTCACGGGAATATTCTGGGACTCTCCCCAGGCGCGCAACAGCTCCCCATTGCCCAACCCGCCCTTGCCAAAGGTGAAGTTGAAGCCGACCACCACATGAGCCGCTTTCAAGGAATCGCGCACGATATCATTCAAAAAACTTTCCGCATCCAGTTGGGCGAACTCTGCCGTAAACGGCAGCACCGACACGGACGCGACACCCAGCCGCTCCATGAATCGCCACTTCAACGATCCCGGGGTCAGCAGGAACCGGCCCGCCGGGCGTCCTAGGACCACCGCGGGGTGAGGTTCAAACGTGACCACCCGAACCGGCAATCCACGCCGGGCCGCCTCTTCCTGCGCGCGGGCGATTAAATGCCGGTGCCCACGGTGCACCCCGTCGAAGTTGCCGATTGTCAGCACCGACCGTTCGGCGGGCTCGAGCAGCCCTTCCAGTACCTGCATTACATCCCCTCCTTGAAGACCACCCGGTAACGGTACGGGGGACCGGCCACGATAGCCGCCAACCGCCCTTCAAAGGTCAGAGCCGCGATGCCGGGCAGTTCTTGGGCCACCTGCTCCAGCACCCGCGTGTCGCCATGCTGGACCTTCTCAAACTCGAACCCCGTCAAGGCGTGCTGCGGCATGTCCGCCAGCACCGTATCCCACCGCTGCAAATGTTTTTCCCATCCCGCTTCCAGATCTTCCAACGTCGCGGCTCCGGATTGGATCCACCGCCCGACTTGGATGCGTGCCAGCTGCTGCAAGTGGGCCGCCACCCCCAAAATCTCTGCCCAATCCCGCACTAAGGCCCGGATGTAGGTCCCCGATCCGACCTGGGCGCGAAAGCGCCATCCTCCCGGGATGAGTTCAATCACCTCGAGCGGCTCAATCCGCACCCGACGCGGCGCCGGCCAAACAGACTGGTTCTCCCGGACGGCCTGATATTGCCGCACGCCCCCAATTTTCAGGGCCGCCACTTGCGGAGGAATCTGCCACACACTGCCGCAAAGCCACTGTGCGGCGTCCGCAAGATCGCTGACCGCAAGATCCCACTTTGGCGATCGCGCGGTCACCCGCCCGGCCGCGTCTCCGGTATGCGTCGAGGTCCCGAGCGCCACCTGCGCTTCATAGATTTTGGGTTCGCCGGGAACGTAGGACAAAAGTCTCGTAGCCGCCCCGACCGCCATCGGCAGAACCCCGACCGCGTCCGGATCCAGGGTGCCAGCGTGGCCAATCTGCCGTATGCCCAGAATTCGGCGAACCCGGCCCACCGCTTGGCTGGAGGTCATCCCCGCAGGTTTCCATATGTTCAAAAATCCGCTATTCATGCGCTTCCGGTGCGAGTTCCCGACATACGGCGGCAGCCACCTCATCCAGAGGGCCGCTGACCACCGCCGCGGCCGCGTATTCGTGCCCGCCCCCGCCGAAACGCGCAGCCAACTCCGCCGCATTCCACGGCGCGCGCCCCCGCCAGCTCACCTTGGCCTGCTGGCCATCGGCGCTTTCACGGGCCATGAAGGCCACTTCGACCGTGTCCACACTCATGAGGTGATGCACCACGGTGTCCACGCCCGCGTCATCGACAGCATATTCCTCCATCGCCGCCCGGGGCACTGTGAGCCAGGCAAACCGGCCATCGGCGCTAAAGCGGACATGGCGGAACGCCCAGCCTAGAAACCGGAGTTCCCCGGCCGACCGGCTGTCCCAAATCTGGCGATTGGCCTCAGCGAGGTTTAATCCCGATTCCCGCACCAACCAATGCGCGGTGTCGAGGGTCTCGGGCGCGGTATTCACCTGGCGGAACGACAAGGTATCCGTGCTAATGGCCGTATAGAGGCACAACGCCTCCTCGGCGGTGATGCCCCAGCCGGCCTCCCGCACCAATTCACCGACCATCTCCCCGGTCGAGCTCATTTGGCTCTCGACCCAGTTAATCGTGCCGAATTGAGGATTTTTGCTGTGGTGGTCAATATTAATCAATGGGATTTGATGGAGAGAACAATGAGTCCAAAGCGCGTCGGGCGCCCCCATGCGCGAGGCCGCGCCGCAATCCACGGCCACCACGGTATCGAAATCGTCCAATTCTACGTCGCTCCAGGTACGTACAGAGGCTATTTCGGGCAAGAATCCCAACCGCTCGGGCACCTGGTCGGCCACAACCCAGGTGACCGTGCGGCCCAAACGTCGAAGCGCCAGTCCCAAGGCCACCGCCGAGCCGGCACTGTCGCCATCGGGACTGGCATGCATCACAATCAGCACGCGGCGTGCGCGATCCAACGCGGCCATCACCGCGGATTTAGGCGTCATGGCCGCCATCCTTGGGCAAGGACCGCATCAGATCTTGAATATGCATCGACTCGGCGATGCCGGCGTCCTCGCGAAAGACCAATTCCGGAGCCTTTCTCAGCCCTAGCCGACGGGCTACTTCGCCCCGGAGAAATCCGGCCGCCTTTTTCAATCCGGTCAGACTGGCTTCGCGCTCATCAGCTTGCCCCATCACGCTGACAAAGGCGCGCGCGATACTCAAGTCGCGCGACACCTCCACCCGCGTAATGCTGACAAATCCAATTCTAGGGTCCTTCACTTCCGTCAGCAGCATCTGCCCTAATTCCCGCTGCATCAACTGAGCGACCCGTTCCGCCCGAGACTGGTTCATGGCACTCCCTCTTTAGCTCGCTTTGACTTCTTCCTGGGTGTAGACCTCGAAAATGTCCCCCACCTTAATGTCGTTGAACTTCTCGAGGCCTATTCCACACTCGTACCCGCTGGCGACCTCGCGGACGTCATCCTTAAAGCGCTTCAAGGAGGCGATACCACCTTCGTGGATCACCGCGCCGTCCCGGATGACACGGACTTGACCAGAGCGCAGAATCTTGCCCTCGGTGACGTAACACCCGCCGACGGCACCGACTTTAGGCACCCGGAAGACTTCACGCACTTCGGCGCGCCCCAGGAACAGCTCTTGGAACTTGGGAGCCAAGAGACCGGTCAAGGCCTGTTTGACATCATCCAAAACCTCGTAAATGATCCGGTACTGACGTACGTCGACATGCTCGCGTTCCCCCAACTGGCGGGCTTTGGATTCAATCCCGACACCGAAGCCGATGATGATGGCACCTGAGGCCTGGGCGAGCATCACGTCGGATTCCGTGACCGA
>JAJZBJ010000036.1 GCA_021798975.1 Bacillota bacterium
GGCGGATGAGTTGAAGGACTTGTTGCAACGCGTGGTGCCGGAGTATAAACCAGAACATAATGCCCAAATCATCCGTCCGGCGTCTCTGCAGGCTCAGGGGCATCGGGCGGCGCATCATCCGTAGGCGGGCACAATGGGGTATCGTGGCGTGACGGGAGGGACAAAAGGCGTTGTCAAGTTTGCGGGTGGCCCTAGTCGGCTGCGGTAAAATCGGGCAGAAGCATCTGCAGGCTCTCGTGCATCGCCGCATGTTGGAGTTGGTGGCCACCGTTGATGTGGATTTGGAGAAGGCCTCGGCGGCCGCTGTGGCGTTTGATGCGGCACCTTATGATTCGCTCGAGGCGGCGTTGCGGGATTTCCCGGATGTGGACGCCGTCATTGTCGCCACACCTTCTGGCACGCACCGCATGCTGGCTGAGGCTGCGTTGAACAGCAACAAGCACGTACTAGTGGAGAAGCCGATGGTGCTGAATGCGGCTGATGCACGGGCACTGGTGGAGATCGCCGAACAGCGGCACCGGGTACTGGCTGTCAACCAATTCAACCGCCTGTTGCCGTCGGTCGCCTTGGCGCTCGAAACCTTTCGACAGGGGCGGTTGGGCCGTTTCTTGCAGGGAAGCGTGTCGGTCCGGTTGAGCCACTTGCAGGCGTATTACGATGCCGCCCCGTGGCGGGGCACGCGCAGTATGGATGGCGGGATATTGTTCAACCAAGCGATTCACGCCATGGATATCTTGCTGCAGTTTTCCGGTCCGATTGCCGAAGCATTCGCTTTTAGCGCCACCTTGACGCATCAGATCGAGACCGAGGACACGTTGGTCGGCGTGCTAAGGGCTGAGAGCGGAGCGCTCTTGTCGGTGGAGGCCACCACCTCGGTGGCGGACAGCAATCTCGAGGAGCGGGTGGTCGTCATCGGGGACCAGGGAAGTTTGGTGCTGGGTCCCACCCTCCAACAGGTCGCGTCCTGGCGGGTTGCAGGTGACGATGAGGACCAGGTGCGGGAAGAGATTAATCAAGCGCCGGCCCGGGCGGGCTGGCATAGTCATGCGGATGCGTTGGAAGACTTTGCACGCGCCGTAGGAGAGCGGGAGACCCCTAAGCTCTCCGGACGCAGCGCGCTCCACGCGATTGAAGTGATTGAGGCGCTGCTGCTGTCGTGCGAGCAGAAAAGTCCTGTCGCGGTCAGCCAGCCAAAGGAATACCTCTAGGCTCGCCTCATTTTGGAAGTCATGTAAACTGGTCTTTACTCGCTTCGAACTGGATACGTTTACTATGGATCCGGCGCCGGCATCGGCCTTCGTCACCCCCCGGGCAGGGGCGATGCTGCCGGTCCATTTTGCCGGGGGGACGGGACAAGCCGGGGCGTCAGGAGGAGATTATGCCGGTCAAATTTCTGCCCTATAACCAGCCTGAGGTGGGCGAGGATGAGGTGCGCGCGGTCAGCGAGGCCATTCTGTCACGCTGGATTACCCGCGGTGCCTTGACCGCCGAATTTGAACGGGCGCTGGCTGCCCGGCTGGGCGTGCCGGAAGTGGTGGCGCTTTCTTCCTGCACGGCTGGACTCCACTTGTCCCTGTTGGCCAGCGGTATCGGCCCGGGTGATGAGGTGATTACCACACCCTTAACCTTCGCGGCGTCTGTCAACAGCATTATTCACGCCGGCGCCACGCCGGTTTTGGTGGATATCGAGCCGGATACGGGCAATTTGAGCGCGTCGGCGGTGGAGCAAGCCATAACACCCCGCACGCGCGCGGCCATGGTTGTCCATTATGGCGGCCATGCGGCCGACATGGCGGCGTTTAATGATCTTCGCGATCGCCGCGGACTGACCATTCTGGAGGATGCGGCCCATGCCTTGGCGAGCCGTATCGGGGACCGCTGGGTGGGCACGGACGGCAATCTGACCGCTTTTTCGTTTTACGCCACTAAGAATCTCACGACGGGAGAGGGCGGGGCCTTGGTGGTCCCGGATTCCGCCCAAGCGGACAAAATTCGCGTGCTATCCCTGCACGGGATGTCGAGAAATGCCTGGAACCGCTACCAGAGCGGCGGCAGTTGGCGCTATGACGTAGAGATGCCGGGATTTAAGTACAACATGACGGATGTGGATGCCGCCATGGGATTAGTCCAGCTGGACAAACTGGACGCCATGCAAGAGCAACGCACCCGGCTGGCGGCCCGGTATCGGCAGCGGCTTTTGGGATTACCCGTGATACGGCCCGTCGAGCGTCCCGGCTACGGGCACTCCTGGCACTTGTATTCCGTGCGGTTGGATGTCTCCGTGACCGGAGATATCCGCGACCAAGTGATAGAGGATTTGAGCCGTGCCGGGATTGGCACGTCGGTTCATTTCATCCCCATTTCGCACCATACCTATTATCGGCGTCGGTTTGGGTGGAAACCCGGCGATTTCCCCGCCGCCGACGCGTTTTATGCCGCCCAAATATCGCTCCCCTTGTACCCGTCGATGACCATGGAAGACGTCGACCGCGTCGCCGACGCGTTGGCCCATAGCCTTCAACGGCGGGGTTAGCGTGTCCGCGACGAAGGCCCTCAAGCGCCTCATTGACGTGGTGGGCTCGGCCGTTGTCCTCGTTGTCACGTCGCCCCTATGGGTGCTGCTGAGCGTATGGGTGCGATGGGATTCGCCCGGCCCGGCCCTATTCCGGCAAACCCGCATCGGACTCCAGGGCCGGCCTTTCCGGATGTGGAAGTTCCGCACCATGCGGGTCGGCGCTGAGAACGAGTGGCAGCCGCCAACGGCGGCCGACTTCGACTCGTATGTCTTTCAAGACGCCGCTGATCCCCGCATTACCCGGGTCGGCCGGATGTTGCGCCGCACCTCACTGGACGAGCTCCCGCAGTTGGTGAATGTGTTGGTGGGCCACATGTCGCTCGTGGGGCCGCGGCCCGAAGTGCCGGAAATGGTGGCGCTCTATCAACCGCCCATGCATCGCCGCCATGCGGTGCGCCCTGGCCTGACCGGCCTCGCGCAGGTGTCCGGGCGCGGCGACTTGACCACAGGCGAAATGATGGCCTTGGACCTTCAGTACTGTGATTCCTGGAGCCTCCGTTTGGACCTCCGCATCTTAATCCAAACGGTGGGCCAGGTACTCCGCCGCTCAGGCGCCCGATGAATCGGGACGTTTAAGCCAGCCTGGCAGACGCGGAGCGGATTCTTGTCCCAAGCCCATCGCTATCAGCACCATGGCGCCGCCCACCGCCAAGGAGACGGTGAAGGGAGATTGGCCCAGCGCCCAGGACAGAATGGTGCCTAGAAGCGGTTGGACATAGAGAAAGAGCGCGGTCACTGTCATCGACTGCCGGCTGACCACAAAGAGCCACAGCAGATATGCCAGACCTGTCGACCCCAGGGCCAGATAGGTGGAAGACCAAATCAGCGGGAGAGACCAGGTATGGGGCCAGGGGGCGCCCTTAAGCGCCCAAATGGCGGTGCTGGCTAGAGCGCCGAATCCGAATGTTAGGGCGGCTGCCGGCGCAGCCTCCACCCATTTCGAGAATACGGGCGAATAGACGTTATAGAGGGCAAAGCACACGATGGAGGCGAACAGGGCGGCGTCTCCCAAGAGGTGTCCGACATGGCCCGGGCGCGGTTCGCCGGTCAGAATCCAACTGCCGAGCACAGCCATGCCGAGGGCCGTTTTTTGCCACCAAGGAATACGGCTGCGGGTCATCAGGGCAGCGGCGACAATGGTTAAGAGCGGCTCAATGGAGACTGAGATAGCGGCGATGGCCGGGTCGGTTTGGTTGAGGCCCGCCGTTTGAAGCCAGATCGGCAGTGCGAAGCCTACGACGCCCATAAAGGCGGAGAAGGCGATGAGTCGGGCGGTCCACCGTCTCACCTGCCAGAGAAACGGACTCAGCAGCAGAAAGGACACGCTAAGACGCAAAACCGCGATGAGGCTGGGGGTGGCGCCGTGATGCAGGGCGGTAGCGGTCACCGGGTAGCCGACCGCCCACAGGACGTTCATGCTGACAAGCCACAGAAGATGTCGGGGCTCAGCCGTAGGGATCCCTCGTTCCAGATGGTCTTTCTGCGCTATTCGCAGCCTTGCGGCCGTTTTCCTGCCGGAGCGGTGATTTGACGCCGCGATAGGAAATCCGTAACGTAGAGGACGATAGGGGTGTGGCAAAGACTTGTTGTCGGTCAGTGTGGTAATTCCCGTCTACAATCAGGCTGATTTAATCGGCCGGGCTGTCGATGCGGTACGACGGGGCAGTGTGGAACCGCGCGAAATTATTATTGTCAACGATGGCTCGACTGACGGGTTGCATGAGGCGGTACAGCCGCTTTTGGCGGAGGGTGGCGTGCCTGTCCGTCTGATCGATATTCCCCATGGCGGGCCGGGACGAGCCCGGGATGCCGGATGGCGCGCTGCGTCAGGCGAGGTGGTGGCCTTCACCGATGCCGATGCCGAACCGGACC
Organism: Bacillota bacterium; assembly: GCA_021798975.1. Lineage (GTDB taxonomy): Bacteria > Bacillota > Sulfobacillia > Sulfobacillales > Sulfobacillaceae > Sulfobacillus_B. The sequence goes on from JAJZBJ010000036.1 coordinate 4,448, forward strand.
CGGATTGGATTCACTGGGGGTTAAGCGGGTTTACCGCCGATGCCATCGGCGGCGTCGAGGGCAAGGTGGTCAGCAACGGTACGCCGACGGTGTTTACCCATCAGGTGCACAACCAATTTGGCGGCCATTTCATGACGGCCAACATGTTTTACCGCCGTGCGGTCATCGAGCAGGTGGGGGGATTTAAGTCGCGTTACCGCGAGGACTCCGATCTCGCTTTTTCCGTTCTCGAGGCCGGCTATGAGATTCCGTTTGTCGGTGCCGCCCAAGTTGCGCACCCGCCCCGCCAGGAACGGTGGAACTTTTATTTTAAAAAGGCTAACCGCAAGCGCTTTGAGGCCTTGCTATTCCGGAACCACCCCACGATTGCGCCGCAATATCTGCCGCGCTTTCAGCCCACGGAGATGCTCATTTTAGCGGGCGAACTGCTGGTCATTCTCGGTCTCTGGCTTGGCGTATGGAGTTTGGCTGCCGGCCTCTTGCTGCTGGCCCTGGGCCTGCCAAAACGGATTGCGGCTTGGCTGGATGGCCGCACCTATGGCGCGCGCGACTACTTAATGGTGTGGGTGCTGACATTGGGACTTGTTCCGGTGGAGGCATACTACCATTGGGCCGGGGTTTTGAATCCGCCGCGATAACGGAGGAGGGCTCCTCGCTGAACATCTGGGTTGATGCACTCATATTGGATCACCAGGCCTCGGGCATCGGACAATACCTGCGCCTCCTGCTAGAACATTACTGCCGCCGGTATCCGGAGGACACGGTCACCGGCATTTTTCGGCCCGGAATGCAGATTGATGGCGTGAATACGGTTGAGGCGCCTGAGGTTCATGGGGGCCGCCGCATTCTCTATGAGCAAGTGGTGCTGCCGGGCCGTCTAAAAAAGGCCAGGCCGGATGTGGTGCATTTCCCCGATTATCAACTGCCCTTAGCCCGCCGCCTCCCGCATACGGTCATTACCGTGCATGATTTGGCGGCATTTGTCAGGCCGGAGTTTTTTCCGCAGCAAAAGTCGTGGCTGAAACGCACGCTCATGGAGCGTTCGGTGTCGCTAGCAACCCGTATCATTGTTCCCAGCCAAGCGACCCGGGATGACTTGGTGAACATTTTGCACGTGCCGCCCGAAAAAATCGCGGTGATCCCCCATGGCGTGAAAGTCTCGGCGGCGGCTCATCCGGATCGCGTCTCCGATGTCCCTTATTTTTTGGCTGTCGGCACTGTCGAACCACGGAAAAATTTTGCGGGATTGATTCAGGCTTACCATATTCTTAGAAGCCGGTTTGCCGACGCGCCCGATTTGATTATCGCGGGCCGATTGGGCTGGATGTATGACGAGACGCTGGAAATGCCGGAAAAACTTGGGGTTGCAGGGCACGTAAAGTTTCTTCAATATGTTTCAGAGGACATCCTGGCCGCTTTATACCGCGATGCTAAAGGTTTTATATATCCCAGTTTTTACGAAGGGTTCGGACTGCCGGTTGTCGAAGCAATGCGTGCAGGTATTCCCGTTGTCACATCAAGCCAGGGATCGCTGGCGGAAATCGGCGGGGATGCGGTATGGCGTGTAGATCCCGAGAGCGTGGAGTCCATCGCTGACGCTATGGCATCGATTCTCCAGCATCCTGATGCGGCCCGCGACCGGGCCCGCCAGGGACAGGATTGGGTTCAGCAGTTATCGTGGGACAAGGCGGCAGCGGCGACACGCCAAGTTTACGAAGCAGCAGCGCTAGGAGGGTAATCGGTGTATCAAGAAAAGGAACAAGAGAGCACCCTGGGGGCGTCGTGGCGCACCTTGGTTCTGCCCTTCGCGATCATGGCCTTGGGCACAGTGCTGGCGTTTTTGTCTCCCGCGATAGGCGGGATTGTTGTTTTGATCGGATTTATTTGGGTGGTGCTGCGTTCCTTGCCGTTGGCGCTGGCCGTGTACGTGATCGCCTCGCCGTTTCGGTTCGGTCTGGCGTTCCACCATCATCAAATCGCATTATCTGACCTGATGGCGATTATTATGGCCGTACGCCTAATCTTCATGTCGGGGCGCCCGGGTGTGCGCGGATTGTGGCAGAAGTTCATGGGTACGCCGTTTTGGCGGCCGGTGGCCCTGCTGTTGGTCCTGTCCATTTTGTCGATGGGTGTGGCGCTATCCCACAGCACCACCATGGTCAAGATTCTTGAGTACATCGAGTTCTTCGTGGTCATCGTGGCTGTGGCCCGGCAGGCCGGTTTAACCGAGGCAGCTTGGAAGCCGGTGCTGGGAGCGCTGTTTGCCATCTCCAGTTTTCTGGCCGTCATCGGCTTTTATCAGTTTTTGTTCGAAGTCGGTCCGAAGGCCAACGTGGTGGACCATCACCACGTGCGGGCGGAGGCTCTGTTTGGCCAGCCCAACGCCTTCGGCGGCTTTGAGGCCATGGTGTTTCCCTTGATTGTGACCTTGCTGGCCTACGGGCCATCCTGGGCCCGCAAGTGGTGGGCGTGGGTTGTCACCGCGCTGGTAGCTCTCTCAGTGATTGACTCCTTCTCCCGGGGCGCCTGGGTGGCGTCGATGGCCGCGGTGTTCTTCATGGGCGTGGTGGCATGGGTCTCGCAGGGGCGCGAGGCGATTAACCGCCGGTTTGTGATTCCTGCCGTGATTTTGCCGATTATCGGGTTTGTCCTGATTGATCTCATTGGGAAGACCAATCTTTCGCACCACGCGTTGTTGGGGGTTATTTCCAAGAGAACGACGGGCGGTATTATCAGCAGCACCTTCACGGCGGTCAGCAACCCCAAGCACCATTTTGACACCGCTCAACGGCTTTTGATTTGGAAAGAGGCGCTGCGCGCCATCAAGCACCACCCCATCTTGGGCGTGGGCTTAGGGGGATTCCACCGCTTCGTGCAGCTGAACCCCATTCCGAAGTTGCTGCATGCGCCGCCGATGGCCCATAACCTCTATCTCGAGTGGGGCGCGGACTTGGGCGTGCTGGGGATTTTCACCGCGCTGTGGCTGGAGTGGTCGTGGATTCGCCACGCTGCTGGTGCGCTGATGTCCAAGGCTCGGTCCTTGAGCCGTTTCGAGTTTGCCTTGGGCCTGGGAGCCTTTGGCACCATGGTCTCCTTCATCGTCCACGACTGGGTCGACTTTATGATTGACCATGGTGTCGTCGTTCCGTTGCTCTTGGCCATGGCGATTGTCTGGGCACTGGTCAACCGGGGGGCGGGAAGGTCTGAATCATAACATGCGCGTTGCGCTGGTCCACGATTGGCTGGTGACGATGGGCGGGGCCGAACGGGTCCTGGAGGAGATAGCCGCGATGTTCCCGGATGCCCCGATTTATACGGGGGTTGTAGACCGGGCGCGGCTCTCGCCGTTTTTGCAAGGCCGCACCATTATTCCGTCCCTGGTGCAGGGGATGCCGTTTTCGCAGAAGTGGTACAACCGCTACCTGCCCCTTCTGGCGTATGCGATGGAGCAGTTTGATCTCTCCGCTTTCGACCTGGTAATCTCCTCGTCCGCGGCGGTGGCGAAAGGGGTGGTGACGCGTGCGGAAACGCGCCACGTCTCCTACGTGCATACCCCCATGCGCTATGCTTGGGACTTGTACCACGACTACCGCTTGCGGGAAGCGCGCGGTCTGTCCCAGCGTCTGATGGGCCCGGTATTTCATTACATGCGGCTTTGGGATCGGTTGAGCGCGGATCGGGTCGACGCCCTCATCGCCAACTCCACGGTGGTTCAGCGGCGCATTGAAAAGCACTACCGCCGTTCCGCAGAAGTGATTTTCCCGCCGGTAGCCGTGGAGCGGTTTCACGTGGCCGAGGGGCCGGGCGAGTACTACTTGGTGCTCTCCCGGCTGGTTTCCTATAAGCGCTTCGATTTGGCCGTGGAAGCGTGCAACCGGCTCGGGGTCCCGTTGGTGGTGGCCGGGGACGGGCCGGAGCGCAAGGTTCTCGAACAAATGGCGGGGCCTACCGTCACGTTTGTCGGCCGGGTGGGTGACCAAGACGTCAATCGTCTGATGGGCGGCGCCAAAGCCCTCCTGTTCCCTGGCGAGGAAGACTTCGGCATTACCCCGGTGGAAATGCAGGCCGTGGGCCGGCCGGTCATTGCGTTTGGCCGCGGCGGGGTGCTGGACAGCGTCGTCCATGGCGAGACGGGGTGGCTCTTCTCCGAGCAGAGCGCGGATTCGTTAGTGCAGGCGATCCAGGACGCTGATCAGGTGTCATGGGATCCTGTGCGCATTCGAACCCATGCGGAGCAGTTTCGGCCTGAGGTGTTTCGCGAGCGGTTCCGATCAGCCGTGCTCGCCCCCTTTGGCGATATACGATAGAATAGGCCCAAATTCCGAGGGGAGGCGAGGCCGCGATGAACATTGCCATCGACGTGTCCAACACCGCCCAATTCCGTACAGGCACCGAAGAGTATATTGAAGGACTCGTGTTCGGCCTGAACCGCGCCGGGGTGCAAGTGGTGGGGATTGGCCGCGCAGCGCAGGCTCTGCTGCCGGATCAGCCGCGGCTGGGGCTGAGCCTCCGGGAAAGCCCGTCTCCCATCACCAAGTGGTGGTGGGAGTATTACGGGATTCGGCGCGCTCCCCAAGATGTTGATTTGCTGCACATCCCGTTTATGGCGCATCCCGAGCGGCGTTTGGCCGTCCCGTCGGTGGTTACGGTGCACGATCTGATCCCCTTTCGATTGCAGCAGTATCGGAAGAACATCAAGGAGCGCCGCTATTTTGCCCATATTGAACGGGCGCTTCCGCATGCGGACCAACTGGTGGCCATCTCCGAGGCGACCATGGCCGATATTCAGGAACTCTATCCCGAGTGGGCCTCCCGTACCGTGGTGATACCCAACGGCGTGCACCCGGACTTTTTCCAAGAGGTCGACTTGGATCAAATCAACCAAGTGACCCGACGCTATGGCCTGCGCCAACACCCCCGGGTGCTGTACGCGGGCGGCTATGACGAGCGGAAGAACGTGGGGACGCTCATTCAAGCCATGGCGGAGGTGTTTCAGCACCGGCCCGACGGAGAGCTGGTGCTGGTGGGAGCGCAAGATAATCTCGGGGTGCGCCGCATGCTGGGCGAGTGGCGTTCCCTGGAAGGGCGCGTTATCGTGACCCCGTTCGTCTCGCGCAGCGACCTGGTGACGCTGTACCACAGTGCCGATCTCTTTGTCTACCCGTCCCGCTATGAAGGGTTCGGCATGCCGCCGGCACAGGCCTTGGCGGTCGGGGTGCCGGTGGTATCAAGCGATATTCCGTCCATTCGAGAAGTGGTTAAAGACTATGGCGTGCTGGTCAATCCGGAGTCTGTGGAGGCATGGGTGGACGCCATCGGCCGGATGCTGGACAGCCCAGCCACGGCCCAAAGGCTGGTGCAGGAGGGGCAAGCGCACGCCCAAAATTTTGCGTGGGAATCGATTGCACGGCGATACCTTGAAGTCTATCGAGATGTGGTCAAAAGGAGGAGAGGCTAGGTTGCGGGTTGTGGTAACCGGAGGAGCCGGCTTTATCGGATCGCACGTGGTGGAGGCGCTGCTGGGGCACGGCCACCAGGTTGTGGTGGTGGACAATTTATCGCATGGCCTTCGGAACAATGTCCCGGCCAGCGCCCAGTTTATCGAAGGAGATATTCTCAGCGCCGATACTTGGCGTGCCCAAATCGGCCAGGCCGACGCGATGATTCACCTAGCTGCGCAAATTAGCGTTCCGGTGTCCGAGGACCAGCCGGAAACCGACGTGCGCACCAATGTGCTGGGCACGGTGGCGATGCTAGAGACCGCCCGGCAATTGGGATGCCGGGAGTTTCGACTGGCGTCGTCCGCCGCCGTCTACGGGGACAATCCCCGCATCCCGTTGGATGAGGACGAAGCGGGCGTTCCGCTCTCCTATTATGGGCTCGACAAGTGGATCGCCGAGTTCTATGTCCGCCATGCGGACCGGCAGGGCACGCTCAAGGGCACCGTTCTGCGTCTAGCCAACGTCTATGGTCCGCGTCAGCGTACCCAAGGCGAAGGCGGCGTGGTGGCCGTCTTCGCCGAGGCGCTGTCGCAAGGTTCGCCCGTGGTTATCTTCGGCGACGGGGAACAAACCCGCGACTTTATCTATGTGGGGGACGTGGCGGAGGCATTTACGTGGAAGCTGGGTGAACCCGGACCCGGCTTGACACTCAATATTGGGACAGAGACGGCCGTGACCGTAGATGCCGTCTGGCGCATTCTGGCCGGATTGGCGGGCCGGTCGCCGGACGGGATAGAGCACCAAGCAGAGCGGGCTGGGGACATCCGCCACAGCCGCCTGAAAACGGCGCGGGCCGCTGCCTGGGGGTTTCACGCGCACACGCCCTTGCAGGCCGGGCTCGAGGAGACGTTTCAATACTTTCAGCACCTGAATCCCCAATGAGGGGTTCCGTTCTCTGGATCACAGCAGATAACAGTTGGAACGAAGCGGCCTTGGCGGCGGCCTTTGGGACCGCCTGGCTCCGAGAGCTGGGCGTGCCGGCGTCCGTGCAGCCCGTCCGTCCTGGCTTGGGACCGGCGATAGCCGGGCCCCCGGGCGTGTCGGTGGCCGCTCCTTTGTTGGCGGAGCGCCGGCGCGGCTTTCGGCGGCCTAAATTGGTGTTCCCCGGACCCTCCGACCTTGGCCGGGTGGTGGTCGACCAAAGTGTCCAGGACGCCTTTGGCTTTGACGTCACCTGGCCGGCGGGCGCGGCTTCTGCTCTCTTCCTGCGCACAGTGCCGGAGCCGGACTTTGATTACGGCGTCCTGAGCGCCTATGACGCCGTGTGGGCCGCTAACCGCCCGGTGTGGGATGCGGTCCGGTCAAGCCACGCGGTGCCGGAGAGCCGGCTCTGGCTGGTGCCGCCGCCGCATTTGGGGACTGCGCGGATGAACCCCCGTCCGGGATCAGGAATCTTGGTGGCGGCGGGGGTGCTGGACGTCGTTAAGGGCCTGGACATGGTCTTCAACGCCCTGACCGTGCTCCGCGATCGGGGGCAGATCTGGCAGCTGCTGGTACTGGGCGACGGGCCGGAGCGCGGCCGCTGGACGGTCTACGCGCGGGCGCTGGGCCTCGATGTCCGGTTTGAGCCGGCGGATTGGGATTGGGATTCAGCCATCTCTGGTGCTGATATCTTCATTGCGCCGCAGTTTCGGGACGGACTCGGATGGGACGTGGCCGCCGCCGCCCGGGTCGGCACCCCCGTTGTCATGGCGGACCTGCCCACCTTGCGCGACCCGGTGCGCCACGCCGCCGATGCCGTGATTTTGCCCGAGACACGGGCCGCTGACTTGGTGGAAGCGTTGGAGCGGCTGGCCGGGAATCGCACTGCGCGACAGCAACCGGCGCCATCGGATCAGGCGGTTTCGGTGTGGCGGGAGATGTTGGCCTGAGGGCTCAGGCGCTGTCAGGCCGTTTGGCGTCCAAGTCCCCCGCTTTGGCGGTGAGCCCGCCAATCCACCCGATAATGAGGGCGATAATGCCGAAGGTCAACACGGCCGTCGCTACCGCCGCGACATGGGCCTCCGGCGAATTGGCCAGCGCCAGCAGTTTTAATCGGGAGAGCCCCTTGGCCGGTACGATGTCGCGTGTGGTGGCTCGGATTAAGAAGGAGCTGAGGCCGGCGATCAGGCCGAACACCGCGCCAATGGCTGCGCCGACCCAGCCCGGACGGGCATCCTGACGGCGGGCTGAGCGTCCGCCTAGGTAGGCCAGTACCAAGACTAAGATATACAGCACGATGGCAATGGCTGTCGAAATGGCGTAAGGGTGCAAGAGGACATCGTTCACCAGGGCCAGCGCCCCCAATCCGGCAGCGGCGGCTAAGTAGGGTGATGGTTTCGGCTGCATCCTCATCCTCCCTCGGTCGTAGCGTCTTGTGTTTCATGATCAACCTCCGGAAAAGGGTTGTCAAATCCATCCGGACTGCCTCTATCAGCCTATCCCTGGCGCCATCAAAGCATGCCTATGGCTCCGCCGGGAGTATTTCGCGCCCCGAAGGAAAAATTTTTTCCCCGGACGCAACTGGATGGGCAGGAAATATCCGCAATGTTGCAAAATAGCTTCGAAGTTTATAATAGAAGTCGGCAAAGGAGGGAACCCTATGTTCCGGGGACGCACCAACCGTTGGGACGAACTGGCGGTATTTGTGGACACGGCGGCGGCATATGTCGCCTATTTATTTGTGGTTCACGCCTATCTGGCCTGGTTTAACCCGCATGTGGCCACCGTCCGACTGGTTTCCTTCTATTTTTCGTTTTCCGTATTGGTACTAGCCATCTCCTGGTTTGCGTTGAAGCTGAACTTCCGGGGGTATTCGCGGCGATGGAATCAGCTGCCGGCCGAAATGGGCATGCTGGCGGTGGCGGTGGTCGAGACCTCGATCGCGATGGCGTTAATTATTTTTGTGTTGAAGGCCAACTGGTTTTCCCGCGCCATCTTTCTGGTATTCCCGGTGGCCGCGCTGCTCTTTCAAACCGTGGTCCATTCGGTGATTAAGCTGTCTTTGGGCCATTTCCGTTTGAGCGGCCGGGACCAGCGGCGTCTCGTGGTGGTGGGCTATCCCAAGCGGGTGCGTATTTTCAGCGAGACGGTCGCGAACGTGCCGGAAGCCGGCATGCAGGTTGTGGATGAACTGCCCGTGGCCTTGGGAGAGGGACAGGCAGCCCATCTCGCGGTCGAGCGTTTGCATAAACTGTTTTCCTCGACGGTGGTGGATACGGTCGTGATCGCCCTGCCGGCCGGCGACGATCTGTTGATGCCGGCCATTCAGATGGCCCGCCAGCAGGGCAAAGAAGTGCGGCTGGTGCTGGACGAAATGGGAGCGTTGGCTCACCGATCCAGGCTGTACGATTTTTATGGCAACTCCGTGTTGGTGGTGGACTCGTCCCGCGCCCATCAGACCTCCCGATCCATCGTGAAGCGCGCCGTGGACATCGTGGTTTCGGCTGTCGCGATTGTTTTGACCTCGCCGATTATGGCGGCGGTCGCCATGGCTATGAAGATTGACGATCCCAAAGGGTCGATATTTTTTGTCCAGCGCCGCGTCGGCTTGAACGGACGCCTGTTTCCCTGCTTGAAGTTCCGGACCATGGTGCCCAACGCGGAAGAGTTGAAAGAACAATTGCAGCACCTGAACGTCATGTCCGGGCCGGTTTTCAAAATTCCCGACGATCCGCGGGTCACGCGCGTCGGCAAGTTTCTCCGCAAGACCAGCATTGATGAACTGCCTCAGTTGTTCAACGTGTTTGTAGGTCACATGAGCATGGTGGGTCCGCGGCCGGCGCTTCCCAGTGAAGTGGAGCTGTACGGTCCCGACTACCGCAAGCGGCTTTCAGTCCGCCCCGGCATCACCTGTCTTTGGCAGATCTCCGGCCGCAACGACATCGACTTTCAGGACTGGATGCGGTTGGACATGGAATACATCGACGGTTGGTCCTTGTTCTTAGACCTCAAGATTATGGCCAAAACCATTCCCGCGGTCTTCCAGCAGCGCGGCGCCCATTAGGGCGCCATTTCCATATTTGAGAGATCTGCCCATCCTTGGTAGACTATGTCTACTACATCAGAGGAGGGGCAGTTGTTGTTGCGGATGGATTTGTTGCACCTCATAGGCGATGCACCCGAAGGTCCTTGGGCCATTTTTTCCTTGCCCCAGGGAGACGGCACGGATATGGTATCGGTCATCGTGCCGCGCTCGTTATGGCTTCTCATCACCCGGACCCACCCCTTTGACAGCGAGATTTCATTAATGGAAAAGGTGGGTCAGGCAGCTCTGAGCCGGCTCTTGGAGCGCGGACAACTTACCGATCCGGTGTTCGCGGAGAAGGAGGACGCCGGGGATTTGTTGCCGGTCGCCGAACTGCCCTGGTTTCGTGCCCTTCGCGTGTGTGGCCAATGCGGGGAGGAAGTGCCGCCCGGCGAGGTGTCGGAAGGACTGTCCAATGCGTTGCCGCCGGATTCCCGGGGCTACATTGAGTTAAAGGTCCTCTGCCCGACATGCCAGGTGCAGACACCCCACCAGCTGACTCCGTGGGGGATTCCTCCAAAATAGGTCCGTTCGCCAGCCGCTGCCATAGTATGGAATATCCCAAACTCACGAGGTGGTGACTAGCTGTGCGAATGTCCGGACACTTGGTTCCAGCGATGCGTCCTGAAGGCTGGAGCAAATCCCTGATCGGGAACGATCATCTTGAGATTGGCGTGGCGCTGCGCCTTTGGAATGAGGACGGCGCACATTATGTGATGCAGGAACGGATGCGGCCCTGGACATCGGAAGAACTGTCCCAGGAGCATGGGGTTCCCATCGATATTCGAAACCGATTGACCGAATGGCTGACTTGCCGCGGGTTGACCGTGACCCGGCAGAGCCCGTACATCATCTGGTTGGAAGGGACCTTTGCTGAGGCTGGCCGGACTTTTGACGTCCGGTTTGATTTCCGCCAAGAGGCGGCGGTGCGGCACTTCCGGCTGGACCGGGAGCCAGAGGTTCCGGACTGGGCTGTGCCGTGGATTTCGGGCATCGTCGGACTCGAAAATGTGGCCCGTATGCGTCCGCGGTTTGTGACGCCGTCCGATTCCCAGCTGCCGCCCAACCAGGGCCAAGGATTCTTCCCATCGGATTTGGAATCCGCCTATGGTTTCCCGGTCCAATTTGACGGAACTGGCCAGACGATTGGCCTCTTGGAATTCTCTAATGGCTACAGCCAAAGCGATATAGATGGGTTTTGGCAGCAGATGGGCATCACGCCGCCCACGGTGGACTTTGTGTCGGTCGACGGGACGCCCAACGACGGAGGCATCTCCAGCGTCGATATGGAGGCGACCTTGGACGTGGAGTGGGCCGGCGCTATGGCGCCGGGCGCCAATTTGGTCATCTACGAGGCATCCAGCGGCTCCAGTGACCAGTCGTTCGGCGTGTCGGTGCTGAAGGCTCTCGACTTTGCGGTGCATGACACCAAGCACAAGCCTTCCGTGCTCTCGATAAGCTATGGCGACGGGGAGACGCGGTTCCCCGCCGCGGAGATGCAGGCCTGGGATTCCGCCGTGGCCGAAGGCACCCTGCTCGGGATTACCACGTTCATCGCTTCCGGCGATCAGGGAGCGTACGGCCTGCACGGGCCGGGTTCAGCCATTCCGCACGCGGATGCCCCGGCCAACTGCCCGCACGCCGTGGCGGTGGGCGGCACCCATTTGGAACTGAACCCGAACGGCACCATCAAATCCGAGACGGGTTGGACGGATACCAACAATAACGGCGCCTCGGGCGGGGGCATCAGCCAAATCTTCCCTGTGCCGTCCTATCAGGCCCACCTGACACTGCCGGTGATGCCGGGCGATCGTCCGGGCCGCGGCATTCCCGACGTGGCCGCCAACGCCGACCCCGACACCGGGTATGCGGTGATGTTTCAGGGATCCCTGACCGTGATAGGCGGCACCTCGGCTGCCTGCCCGCTCTGGGCGGCGCTTTGGGCGCGGGTCAATCAGGCGCGGGCGGCCGCGAAAAAAGGGCCGGTGGGCTACGCCAACCCCCTCTTATACGACTTGGGCCCCACGTCGGCATTTCGCGATATCGTATCCGGCAACAACAGCTATGGCCTGGTGCCGGGCTACCATTGCGGACCCGGATGGGATGCGGTGACCGGCTGGGGCAGTCCCTATGCCTCCCGCATCATCGGCGAATTAAGCTGAACCCTTAAACACAAAAAGAGAGCGGGGCTCCGGCCCCGCTCTGAGTGCGCCGCGCTACTTTTTGGCCGGTTCCCAGTCCGCCCGAAGCCATGCTTTATACAGCGTCTTTTGGCTGTCGTCCGCCGCTTCCAGGGGGACAACCTTCATCTCGTCCGGCGGTGCGGCGCTTAGTACCACCGAGATGGTCTCAAGCTTGCCGCGCCGGAATACCGTGACTTCCACGGGATCGCCGATGTTGTGGTCCAAGGTGATGCGGTCCTTGAGCTCGGTGTCGGTCGCCACCTGATACCCGTTTATGGCTAAAATGTGGTCGCCCGCGTTCAACAAGTCGGCCGCCGGTCCGTCAGCATAGCTCACCTTCACGACGAGCGCGCGGTTGTCGGCCAGAGCGGCGTCGACGCCCAGCCACGGCAAGGGCTTGGCGGTGGTTTTGGTCTCCGCCTGGTCGTCCTCTTCGGCCTCGGGGTTCTTGTAGGTGCGCTCCAAAGTAAGTCCGGCGTATCCCAGGAAGGTCTCAAAGGGAATCGGCGTGGTGCCATTGATGTAATCCTTGAAGAAATCCTCGAAGGAGGACCCGGCCACCTCTTCCACCGTTTCTTGATACACCGACTCGGGGAATCCCACTTGATGCTGGCCGTAACGGGTGTACAGGCGGCGCAGCACTTCGTCCAGTCCATATTGGCTCTGGGTCCGGTGGCGAATCTCCAAGTCCAGGCATGAACCCACCAAGTCGCCCTTGAGGTAGTAGGATATGGTGCGGTTGGGGGAGTCCTCGTCGGGCTTGTAGAGCTTAATCCAGGTATCAAAACTGGATTCGGCCAAGGACTGGACCAAGCGTCCCGGCTTCTTCTCATAGGCTTTGATGTTGTCGGCCAGATTCTCCAGGTATTCCTTGGTGCTGAAAAGTCCGCTGTGCCGCAGCGTCAAATCGGCAAAGTAGTCCGTGAACCCTTCCATGGCCCAGAGCAGGTGGGTGTAGACTTCGCGGTTATAGTCGAAGGGTCCCAGCATCTCCGGGTGAATCCGCTTGACGTTCCACAAGTGGAAAAACTCGTGGGAAAAGAGTTGCAGCGCCCGACGGTACTTCTTGCGGGGCCGGTAGGCGAAGCGGGCGGTGCCGCAGGTGGTGGAGTTGAGGTGCTCGAGTCCGCCGGTGCCACGATCGGTTAAGTGCAGGATAAAGGTGTAGTGATCGTATGGCAGCCCGCCAAAGAGATCCCGCTGAGCCTTCACAATGGCCTCTAGGTCACGCGCCAGTTTATCCGCATCTTCGTTTCCATGGCCCCAAATCGCGAGGTGGTGGGGCTTTTGGTCCACCATGAAGGTAATGACCCGATGGGTGCCGATTTCCGCCGGGGAGTCGATGAGGACATCGTAGTTGCTGGCGCGGTAATGGAACGGGTTTGCGTCCACCATGTCCAGCCCCGTGGACACATGCCAACCCGGGGGCGCTTGGATGGAAACGTCGGCCGGCTGCTCTTTATATTGGTCGACCAAGAAGAACAGCTGCGCCCCGTTGAAGTATGCGTGGCTTTGGTCCATGTGGCTGGTGTCCACGCCCAAAAGGAAGGCATAGACCTGGTATTGGACGGTTACCTGCGCTCCGTCTTGATATGTATCAAATCCCCACTGGTTTTTGGTGAGGTGATAGGTTTCTACAGCCTTTCCGTCCACCTCGACGGTGAGGTCGAACAGGTGGCGGGCGAAGTCCTGCACCTCGTATGCGCCCGGGGTCCAGACGGGGAGCGTGAGGGTGTGCTTGCCCTGGGGAAGATTTTGGATTGCGAGCGTCATGTGATAGACGTGCGACCCGGGCTTGCGGCAATCCACGGTAAAGTGAAACGTCGGCATGCTAGACAACAGAAATTCCTCCGTATCGTTTTGATTTCCAGGTTTCCAACTTTGCCCTGGTTAATTCGGCAGTGCGCCCGGCCAATCCTGCCCCTTTATGGAGCAATGGCTAGATATGCCATCACCACCATAATGATGACCTGGAACACCCCTTGCACAATCGCTAGGCGGCGAGTCCGGAATGTCCAGCGCTTCAAAAGTTCGGGATTGGGCTCCGGTTTTCGGATTTCTCCCAGCACTTTGAGATTGGTGGGCAGAAGCACTCCCAGCCCGACGACGGTGAGAATGATGACGACAATCCCGGCCGCCACGATCCACGGAAAAACCGCGCTGTGGCTGACAGCAAATCCGTCGTGCTGCGCCACATACCAACCGGCGGTACCCGTGGTGATGGCCAAAATCGGCATGTAGAGAAACGTATTGGGGACCAAACGGCTTTGTACGGCCTGGCGCTGCCCCGGATTCAAGTGTTTCCAGACGGGGCCTAAGATAAATCCCATGAAGATGTCGGCACCGGTCCAGAGACACCCGGACATGACATGGCTTAAAAGCAGGAGATAATAGCTGTGCACACTGAGCGCCACAACCATGAGGGCGGGCAGGACCAGGACCCACCAGGTGAGACGCTTCCACGGAATCAGGGGTTCAAGGCCCGGATGGTCCGTAATGGGAGCTTCTTGCATGCGCCAAATCCTTTCAGGTGAATTGCGATGCACACCCGAAAGGATTTCGGCACAGGACTGCTGGATTCCTGTCGCTTGAGGCGGTCCAGCGAGGCTTCAGCCGAGCGCGCTCCGTCTCTATTCTAGGATGGCGGCCATGCGCCGAGCGGCCGCCTCGAGGCGCGGAATGGATTCCGTCAGCGCGATCCGTACGAACCCTTCCCCATGGGAACCGAATCCGGTGCCGGGGGCGGCCATGACAGCGCTTTCTTCCAGAAACCGCGCCGCCCACTCCATGGCGGAGCGGCGAGCGGGCACCGGACACCAGATAAAGATGGAGCCTTGGCTGGGCGGGATGTCCCAGCCAGCTTCCCCGGCGGCCGCTAAAAAGGCGTCGCGCCGGGCCTGGTAGGTGTCCCGCACAGCCTGAACGCTGGCGTCCGACGTCAGCAAGGCGACGCGGGCAGCCTCCTGCACGGCACCCCATTGACTGCAGTGCAAGTGGTCCTGCAGAAGCTCTAAGTAGCCAATTACCTCGGCGTTGCCAGCCACGAACCCGATCCGCCAGCCGGCCATGTTGTAGGACTTGGAGAGTGTCGTAAACTCAATGCCCGCATCCTTCCCGCCAGGCCGGCTCAACAGGCTGACCGCCTTCCGGCCGTCAAAGACGATGTCCCCGTACGCCAGGTCGTGGGCCAGCACCGTATGATGCCGGAGCGCCTGGTCAATGGCGGCGTCCAAAAATGCCGCCGGGGCCAACCGGCCTGTGGGGTTGTTGGGATAGTTGAGAAAGGCGAGCCGCGTGTTGTCCGGCCAATTGTCCACATCCGGCAGGAAGTCCCGATCCGGCGTCAGTGCCCACGGCACCAGTTGGCCGCCGGCGAGCTGGATCCCCGACAGATAATCTGGGTACCCAGGGTCCGGAGCCAGGACGCGATCGCCCGGGTTGACGAGCGCCAGCGATATTTCTTCGAGGCCAATCTTGCTGCCAATCAGGATGGCAATTTCACGCGACGGGTCCAGTCTGACCTGATGCTTGTCCCAATACCACTCGGCCACCGCTTCTTTCAACGCGGGCAAGCCGCGAAAAGAGATATAGCGCTGGTAGAGCGGATTGCCGGCCGCCTCCCGCAGCGCTTCCACGATATGGGGCGGTGTGGGCTGGTCCGGGTTTCCCTGGCCCAAGTTAATCACATCGATGCCTTGGCGGCGCTTGTCTTCCACTTGCCGGACGAGGCCCGCAAATAGTTGATGCGGAAGCCGGCTTATCCGATCGGCCGGCTTCATGCCTGGACCGGTTCCTCGTCTTGGTAAATGGCCACCCAGCCTTCTTTAGTCTGGAAGAGCCGTACCGCCTTGACGTTCCGCACGTCGGTCAAGGTGAAGTAATGGGGCGTGCCTTCAGGAACGGAAATCAGATCGCCGGCGGTGACGGTGACGCTGAAGGTGTCGCCGTTTCGGGTTAGGGTGAAGATGCCCTCGCCGTCCACGATGAAGCGGACTTCGTCCTCGGTGTGAATGTGGGTGCGCTCGAAGTTCTTCAACAGCTCTTCCAGATTGGCGGTGCTGTTCGGGTTGAGTACGATCAGGTCATGCGAAATGTATCCCCGCTCTTTCGAGATGCGGGCAATAGACGCCCCGAATGCGCCTAAGATCGCCTGCTGCTCTGCGGGGGTCAGGCTGTCTTGGCGCCGGAGTGCTTCCGGGGCCGATTCGACCGGCCAAAATTCGTAGTGGACGCCGTGCTCGGCGAGATAGGCGGCAATCGACTCGGTCGGGATGTCTTTCTGATGGGTGTGGTCGTAAATCTTTGCCATGGAATTTCCTCCTTGTATCGGATTATGACGGTTGGGCTTCAGGCAGCACGGCCAACGCGGCCGCTGCGCCAAGCCGGTCCAAGGCCAGCCATTCGAAGAGAAATTCGAACGCTTCCAGATGCCGCAGCGCGGCCTCTGCCGTTTCGCCAAAGGCGTAAATGCCGTGGCGGGCCAACAGGACAGCCGGCACGGCGGGACGGACCACTTTGGCGACCGCCTCCGCCAATCGGTCAATATCGGCGTAGTTGGGGACCACCGGCAGGGTGATGCGCGCCCCTTCGTCCCAATGGCCCAAGGCCTTCAGCATTTCGTGGTCGTGGAATTCAATCCCCCCGTCTTGGGCGTGGCGGCTGACAAGGTTGTTATAGACCGTGTGGACATGGAATACCGCGCCCGCGCCGACCGACCGATAAATGGCCCGATGGATGGCGGTCTCAAAGGAGGGGCGGCCCAACCCCTCCAGGATTTCGCTTGCATCGCTGAGGGTCAGGACATCGTCGGGCTGAAGGCGCTGCTTGTCAGCTCCGCTGCGGGTAATATACACCCGGCCCGTGGCGGTGTCGCGGATGGAGAGGTTGCCTGAGGTGGCACGCAGCCAGCCGCGGGCTGCCAATTCTTTCGAGACCCGAATCAACGTCTCGACTGCCGTAGCCCGGAATTCGCTCATGCCTTCACCTCCGTGGATTGAAACAGTCCGGCCAACACGTCGTCGAAGGTATCGAAGGGCGTATAGGCGGTGCCGGACTCCTCCAGGTACTGGGCTAAATGGCTGCGCGCAAAGACCCGGTCGGCCAGCCGCGCGCCGTTCACATCCGTCACGCCGTCCCCGATAAAGATGACGGGGGCGTGGTGGCGATCGCGCAGTTCCGATACCACCTTGTGCTTGCAGAGACCGCAGCCGCCTGGGCAGGGCGGCAAACAGGGATATTCCCAGTCGATGGTGATATGGTCGCCATCAAAGAGCGCATGGTTCGTCATGCGCTCCGGCCCGTTTTCAGTTTTGGGACCCAGTACCGCGTCGAGCATGAAGTCCAACCCATTTGAGACGATGTAAAACGGAATCTTGGCGTCGGCCAGCACGTGCTGGAACTGGTGATATCCGGACCGGAAGGTGGCCGACTCGGCCAGAAATGTTTCATAGGCGGATCGGCCGCGGCTGGGCAGGGTTTGAAAGAGGGCGGTGAGCCCGCTTTTCAGATCCAGCTCGCGGCGGTTGATACGGTCCACCAAGGCCCGGTTGCCGGCCTCGACGTGGCAGGTTAAGGCGACCACCATATCGTGCTGGGTAATGGTGCCGTCGAAATCGGATACCACCACAAACGGTGCGCTCATCGACCTACCTCCTCGAAAATTTGACGGTAGCGGTCGGCCGCGTCGCGTAAGACCTGAGCCCCAGCGCGCGTGCCTTCAGGATGGCCGTGGACCGCACCGCCCGCATTGATGATGACGTCAGGCCCGAAGTCCCGGAACAGTTGGGGGAGAATTCCCGCGTGAATCCCTGCTGAGGGGCCCGGCAGCGCTGGGGCATGGACATCCGGCGCCCGGAGCGCGTCTGCGACGCCCAAAGAGTCCTCTTTCGGCATAGCCACTGATCCGTACGGCGAGGGATAGAGGACCACATCGGCCCCAGCCAGGCGGGCCAGGGTGCCCAGCAACAAGCGGGGATGGATGCCGCGGTCCGGACTTCCAATTTGCCCGCCCGCGAAGGCCGGATGCAGCACCAACGGCGCGTCAACACCGGCCCGCCGCAAATCCGTCAAGATATCGAGACCTACGGTATAGGCGGCAATGAGGAAGCCGTCGGCGCCAGCTTCATAAGCCTTTTGAGCGGTCTCCAGGACTTCTTGGGGTGTGCCGGACAAGACGGGAATGTAGAGACCCGGCTGGCCGGTCTGGGCTAACCGGGTTTCCAGGGCGTCTTGCGCTGCCCGGATTCGGTCCCCAAGCGGGGCTTCGGAATCCGCCGCGTAGATCTCATCATCTTTCACCAAATCCACGCCGCCATCAATCTGCTCTTGGAACGCGCTCCGGAACTCCTCTAAGGTGCGGCCGTTTTCACTTTTGAAGATGGACATGACCAGGGGGCGCGCCGGGACTTGGAGGCGGGCGCGCAGCCCCGGTATGCCAAGTGCCGGGCCTGGGAACTGCTTCACGTATGCCTCAGGCAAATCCAAGGTTTCCAGGCGGATGGCGCCATCTAACGACAACTTGCCGAAGACCACCGTCAGCAGTGAACTGATGGACGGGCGGACGTTGGCGATGGGATAGCGGATTTCAAAAAGCCCCCACGCTCCGTCCCGGCGAACATCGCCGACCTCGCCCAAATATCGCGCCAAATGGGGCTTTCGGGTGTCCGGCAGGTCGGTCCATGAGCCCACCGTCATGCCCACGGCGATGGCTTGTGCCTTAGCGTCCAAGCGATCGTCCCAGGGCACGCGGTAACGGGCGGTAATGTATTCCACAAAAAAGTCCCCCTTTCGCACGGACGAAAGAGGGCAAGTCTGGAACTGCTCTCTCTCATCTCTCGGCGTGTGCCGCCGTCGGAATTGGCACCGCATCCTCCCGTTGGGGAGGACCGGTTGCCCAGGTGTCATCGGGCCGATCCCTCTACCTGTCTGGATAAGAGAATCTCGATATTCGATTGAGCAACAGATTAATCACTATCCCAAAGGGTGTCAATAACTTTTTCTGGAAGGATTAGAGGAAGAG
>JAJZBJ010000185.1 GCA_021798975.1 Bacillota bacterium
TGGCGGTCGCGGGCTTGGCGATGATGTCGCCGCCGGTGCTGGCGGCGGTCGGCGGCGTGGTCGTGGACCGGAGGGATGCCCGACGGCTGATGTTATGGACGGATGTCATGCGGGGCAGCGCCGTGTTGCTCGGCCTGCTACTCCTGATGGTCGCGCCGGGGTGGCAACCGTGGATCATCATAGGGCTGTTGGCCGCGAACGCATTGGGCAACGCCGTCTTCAATCCGGCCGAGAGTGTGCTGCTGCCCACATTGGTGACGGACGAGCAATTGCCGTCGGCCAACGGTCTGTATGCCCTCACGTTTCACCTGGCCAACGCCATCGGGTCTGGCATTGGGGGGACCGCGGTGGCCGCGGTGGGCATCACCGTGGTCTTTGGCTTTGACGTCGGATCGTTTTGGTTCAGCGCGCTGGCCATCCTGCTCATGATGCGTCTCACGTTGAGCACCCGGTCTAGCGTGCCGGACGACGGGCCCAGCGGCCTCACCAGCCTTCGCGCGGGATGGGGCGCCGTGATCGGGATGCGGTGGTTCCTGATCCTGCTTCCGCTGATTCTCCTCGGTAATTTGGCGAGCAACGGAGGCTTTCTTATCCTTCCGTATTGGATTCACCACCATCTGCATGCGACGGCCACCTGGTACGGTCTGGCGGCGGGGGCGTGGGGAATGGGCACCGTGCTGGGCAGCCTCTCCGCAGGCCGTCTGGGGCGGTTCCCGTTGCCCCGGGTGGTCGGTGTATATGGCCAACTAGAAACGGACAGTTTGGCCATGCTTTTTCCCCAGTTTGGCCATTAAGAATTCCCCAAAATGGTCATTAAGAATTGCCACTGTCCTCGCCCTTCTCGGATGGTCAGCAGGGGTCTGTGAACCCCACCCGAGAGGAGGAACTTGAGGAAGGATGCTTAGCATGTCGATAATTCAGCAGATCAAGGTGCTGCAAGCCCAGGGCTACGGCGTCTCAGCGATTGCCGAGGCACTCGATTGCGACCGCAAGACCGTCCGGAAATATTTGCAGCAGACGGACTTTTCTCCCACCATGCCCGCGAAACGCACTCGGGCGTCGAAACTTGATCCGTATAAAGCCACAATTGATGCATGGCTGGAGGAGGACACCCACCAGTGGTATAAGCAACGGCACACCGCCCAGCGTATTTTTGACCGATTGGGCGAGGAATTTCCGGAACGAGCGGTGTCCTACCGCACCGTGAGTCGTTATGTCCAGGCCCGGCGCCGTGCGGCGCCGACGACGGGCACCCTGCAGTTGGAGTGGCACCCCGGGGAAGCGCAAGTGGATTTCGGGCAAGCCGATATCATCGAGCAGGGTACCATCGTGCGCATGCATGCCTTGTGTCTCACCTTCCCATACAGCAACGCCGGCTATTTACAGCTGTTCCGGGGCGAGAACGCCGAATGCGTCGTCCACGGCCTGGTCGACCTGTTTCAGCACATGGACGGCGCCCCGCAGCGGATGGTCTTTGACAATGCCAGCGGGGTTGGGCGGCGTATTGGCGAGCGGGTGCGAATGACGGACTTGTTTGCGCGATTCCAGGCGCACTATGGGTTTGAGACCACCTTCTGTAATCCCTATGCTGGGCATGAGAAGGGTAACGTCGAGAACAAGGTGGGCTATTTCCGCCGGAATTTGCTAGTGCCCGTCCCCGACGTGCCGGATTTGCTCACGTTCAATGCGGCCCTCGTGACGCAGAGTGAACAGCATTGGGCGCGCCGCCACTACAAGAAGGGGCCCGCGGTCGCCACGCTCTTTGCGGACGACCGCGAGGCACTGCGGGCTCTCCCCCCGCAGGCCTTCGCGCCGTACCGCTATACCCAAGTGCGGACCGATCGCCAAGGACGGTTTTGTCTGGAGGGCCAACATTGGTATTCCTCCGCGCCCGAGTGTGCCGAGCAAGCGATCATTGTCCGGGTCGGGGCCCATACGGTGGAACCTCTGGCGGCCGACGGCCGCCTTCTGACGTGCCATCATCGCGTCTATGGCGCGGAAAGGTCTGACTCCACGGATTACCGTACCACGGTCCATCGGGTGGCGCAAAGACCCGGCGCTTGGCGTAACAGCCCCCTACGATCCGGTCTGCCGGAATCGATTCGGATCGCCTTAGACCAGGTGGCGCGCGCGGACCTCCATGCCGCCCTGGAGGGACTGGCCCAATGTGCCGATCGGTGGGGGTTCGACCACGCCGTCCGGGCCTTGGAAGAAGCCGTCGTGGCTGGGCGCATCCAGACCGCGGACATTGTCGCCGTGGGGCGGCGCCAAGCCCTGGCTCCCGTCGGGACGTCAAACGTCGTGGATCTCCGCCGCTATGATGCCTTACTCGAAGGGAGGGTCGCCCGATGATTCTCCCCAAAGCACGCCGCGAGCGGCGCGAGCGCATCGCCAGCTATTGTAAACGGCTGTCGTGGAGTCAAACGGCGGTGGCGCTCTGTGAGGCGGCCACCCCGATGCAAGAAGTCTTCCTGGAGGATGTCATGGCGGCGGAATTGGCCAATCGCGAGGTGGGCCGCCGTGCCCGCCTGTTATCCCGCGCCGGGTTCCCGGCGCACAAGACCTTGGCCGACTTTGATCGCCGGGTCGTTCAGTTGCCGAGCACATTGACCTGGGAGGACCTCGAACAGGGCACCTTTATCCGGGACCACCGAAATCTCGTCTTTTTCGGCGGCGTAGGCTTAGGGAAGACCCACCTGGGGACCGCGCTCGGGATGGCCGCATGTGAGCGCGGCCAAAGCGTCCGCTTTATGACGGTGACCGGCTTGGTGGTGCGGCTCACCGAAGCGCTCAAGGCGGGGACCTTGGAGCGCGCCTTCATGGAACTACAACGCACGGACCTGCTGATCCTCGATGAGTGGGGTTATCTTCCGATTGACCGGGAAGGCGCCCAACTGCTGTTTCGTGTCGTGGCGGACAGTTATGAAACGCGGAGCCTCATTCTGACGACAAACTTGGAGTTTTCCAAGTGGGGCGCCGTATTTACCGACGATCAGATGACGGCCGCCATGATTGACCGCCTGGCGCACCATGGGCACTTGGTGCTCTTCGAAGGCGAAAGCTATCGCATGCAGCATGCTCTGATGAAGGAGCGGTAATGATGATGTCTCGTTGTAACAGCCGCTTTAAGCGCTGGGCGCCACGGCGGCGACGCTGCACGGTCGTGCAGCCATGGACCTGTCTCTGGGTGGTCCCCGCTCATCCCAACCTCCGCTGTCATGGCTGTCGCCGGCGTGTGACCACCCCTCATTGCTTGGTCGCGACGTTTCCGTCGCGGGACGACTGGCGGCACGGCAATCTGGGGTCGCCCCAGACGGGCGCAGTCTATTGCGGGGACTGTGCCCGAGCCTGGTATGGTGTCTGGCCAACGGATCTCCAGCAACCCCTATCCACGCTCTGGGAATGCTGGGGTCCCCTTGTGAGTTTATCCCGACTTGTCGTGGAGGGGGAACTCGGCCATCAGCGCTATGCCTATCGGCTCTCACCCTACTGGCGCCACCACTTACCCCGCCATCCGTAACCCCAACCCCCGAGGGCAACCCTCGGGGGTCTTCTGACATTCCGGAGTCATGGCACACCCTTCCAAATCTGGAATACAAAATTCCCCACGACCCTGGGGAATTTTTTTGGCCACAATGGGGATTTCCTCTTGACTAGACACATATGATGCCGAAGAATGCTTATCCTCATAATCCGTGCGTTATAGACCCTGTTATGAAAGGACACGGCTCATGACTCCTGCGACCCGTCTGCCCTCCGCGATTCATCGTGTCATGGTGGCGCAAGCCCTCAGTAAACTCGGCGACAATTTTACCGAAGTTGCCCTGGCG
>JAJZBJ010000186.1 GCA_021798975.1 Bacillota bacterium
TTCGTGTGTGCCGGTTAGATACACCATCAGCGCGCGGGGTCCAGCCGTGCGCTCATTCAGATGGGGCAGCGGGTATCTGCCGCGCACCCCCGCTTCCAACTTGGTCGATGCCGAGGCCATCGTAACAAAACCGCCGCCCCCCACCAACTTAGAAGCGCAATCGGCGCCCATCCAATCGTGGCTGTCGGCGCCAGTTATGCTCAGTTCTCTTGGACTGCGAGCATGGTTCGCAGTTGCTCCATCATCCCCTTCCAGCCGTACTGCGCGCCGCCGATGGCTTGTTTGGCGCCGCTGGGAAAGCCGCTTTGCTCCAAATGGAGCTGAGTGGCGCCGGGCCGCATCTCTCTCAGGGTCCACGTCACCGTCGTACTGATCATGAGCGTCTCCGGCCCGCCGATCCAGGTATACGACAGCCGGTAGGGCGCATCGACTTCCAACACATCGCCGTTCACTACGCCGTCCCAACCGCCATAGGGCGCGGAGCGAAACTGAAACTTGTGGCCCGCCACCGGCTGAAACCCATCCGCCTCGAACAACATCCATTTGGACAATGTGGGGGCATCGGTCAGGGCAAACCACACCTTTTCGATGGCACTCTGGAATTCACAGTCCAAGACTACGCTCTTTTCCTGGTTATTCACTTGTCCTCCTCCAGCAGCTGATGCAAGGCCGCCAGCCTCGTGGCCCAAAATTTTTCGTAAACGGAGATCCAATCATAAACTTGCCGGAGCGGCGCTGGGTTGAGACGATAGCGGGTTTCCCGGCCGACCGTCCGGTCGACCACCAGTCCGGCATCCCGCAAGACCCCCAAATGCTTAGACACCGCCGTGCGCCCCATGTGAAAGCGGGTTGTCATCGCGTGCAGGGGCAGTTCTTCGGCTTCGGCGAGCAAGTGAATCAGCTCGCGCCGGGTCGGATCCGCGATGGCCCGAAAAACATTCTGCTCTGTCTTGGATGTATCCACAGCCCTCACCCCCAAAAGGACTCTTGTTGTCAGGACGAATAATACGACACCTTTTGGTGTCTGGTCAACTCGTAACCGGATTTTCCCTCAAAGCCAAATTCGGGTGTAACCTCATCACGGCCCCGTCGTTATATACCGTGTCTGAACGTCCCGCCCCGCTCACCAAGCGGACCGGCGGCACGACACCAACTTTCGAACCACAGGAGGACAACATGACTAAGACTTTCGGCATCGTAACTGCGCTTGCACTGGGTTCGACCGCTATTGCTGGATATACCTTAATGGGGCACGGATCACCCGCTTCACATCCCGGGACTGTCCTAGCCTCAAAGTCTCAAGCCGCTTCTCCGCATGCTGCGCTCGCACATGCCGCGGTCACTGCCCGAGCCGAGGCGCTGGTGCGCACTTGGGCCCAGGCGTCGCTCCATGGCAAGGCCCTTGGCATCCCCGAGGCTGATCGCGCGAGTTACAGCGCCTTGACACGCCGCTGGGGTGCCGGTGCCCATGGAACCGGCGTCGACGGCATCACCTATCTGACGTATGGTGCCCACCACGCCGTGGTGGGTATTAACGAGGGATCCCAACTGGTGGATGTCCGTTCGTACAGTCCCAATCTGCACCAGATTACCTTGGCCGATATCAAGGCGGTGCTGGGCAACCCCAATTCCGTCCGCCACACCCCTGGCTCCCAGATTTACGCGTATAAGCGGGGAGCGTACGAGTTGCTCTGGGTGTTCGCCGTGTCGCAGTCCGGGAAAGTCGCCCCCACCGTCGACCACGTCGATGTGGAATGGCCCCAAGGCATGGTCGCCCCCATGGGAACCAATCCCACCAAGCCGGCCGCGCACCCCGCAGGGCCCAAAGCTCTGGTTCGGGCCTGGGCCGATTCCGCGCTCCACGGCAAGGCGCTGGGCATCCCGTATGGCGACGGGCAGAGCTATGAGGCGCTGCAACATCTCTGGGGACCCGGCACGAACGGGCCTGACGTCAACGGCCTGCACTATGTCACATATGGGGCTCACCATGCCGTTGTCGGCTTCAACGAGGGTGTTCAGTTGGCCGATGTGCGATCGTATAGCCCCAATTTGCACCACATTACCCTCTCCGACATCGAATCGGTGCTCGGAAAGCCCCAAGCAGTAAGCCATGCGCCGGGCTCCACGGTGTACAGCTATAACCGCGGACCATATCGGTTGCTGTGGGTCTTCGCCGGGTCGTCCGCGGCGTCGGCCAGCGCCACGGTAAACCATGCGGACGTGCAGTGGCCCAAGGGCATGGTGGCGCCCATGGCCGCTGAGAATGCCGTGGTGCGGTTTACGGCCCACGGGAGCCATGTGCATCCGTCGGCGTCGACCATGACGGTCACCACCGGGGAAACGCTCCACTTTGTCCCGGGCAATGCAGCCACGGCAAAGCTGGTCCAAAACGGCCGCTATGACCTCTACGGCGGCGAGTTTGTGGGCAACAGCGTGCCGCAAGGCGTGGTTCCCCTCAACTTGGCCGACTGGGTGCACGGTTGGTCATACAAATTCACCATGCCGGGCACGTGGCGTTTCGCCATCGTCCCCCACACCAAGGCGACGGGCAACGCGCCCGTGACCATCACGGTCAAGGTGAACCGTTAGCAATCTCAGCGAAGTCCGGAAAATCCATGATGGCGGGTCCGCACACGCGGCACCCGCCATCGTCGTTTGGGCCTCCCCAGCCCGCTGCATCGCAAGGCTAGATCGAGCTGCTCTTGGTCGTCCGCTGCTGAAGTACGGCCAAGTCTCCCGTGACAGGCCAGCCATGGCCCGTCAGTAGGAGTCGCGGCGCCGACGGGACCGTCTGGAGCATGGCTTGAGCGACCCGGGTCTTCTCATCCACCTGCGCCACCCCGGGGAACTGTTCTGGGCACACAGCCACGCTGCCGTCCAAGTTCCCGGCTAACAGGTCGCCGATGAAGAGGGCATCCGTGCTCTGCAGCATCATCTCATCCATATAGGTCCGCCCGTTGGGCCAGGACACAACCGTTCTGCGGGCTCTCAATCCGCCGGGAAGTTCTGCGCCGTTGTCATACCACTCCGGGTCTCTCACGCGCCCAAGTTTCAACCGATCCCGATCCGCCTGTGCTGGGGCCCAAATGGGACAGGAAAGCGCCTCGCTCAAATAGCGGCTGCCCCGCGTGTGATCGGGGGTCGTCAGCACAATGGCGCGAGCCGTCCCCATGCTCATCAGAAACTACGGGAGACCCGGCACAACAGGCGGGTCGATGAGAATCAAGGCGTCCCGGTCTTTTATGATATGGCCCACCGTCCACTGCTCTGCTTCTGGATCGGGTGTCGCCCAGCGGCCAACGGTCTTGGTAATCCATGCAATCATTGCGGTGCCCTCCCCCGGACGATGAATCGTTAGTACCAAGTCTCGTCGAAGTCGAGTCCCAGCATCCGCCCCAATTGAATCCCAAAATCAACAAAATACCCGCCCTTGGCGGTCAACCGCCGGCCATCGGCGACCAGCGGAGCATCCACGTAGGTATTCTCGTTAAAAACGCCGATATAGCCGCGTTCCGCTTTGGTAAACCCGACCGTATAGCGGTGCGACTCCAATACGCCGGCCTTAGCCAATAGAAACGGCGCGCTCGAGATGGCTGCCAGGAGCGCATCGCGCCCGGCCAAGGCCCGGATGACGTCAAAGAGGGGCTCCGCCTCCTTAAGGTATCCGATGTCATCGCCCCCTGGCAGAACCAAGCTGTCGACCGCCTCGATGTCCAAGGCATCGATGGTGGTGTGCACGTTGCACGAGAGACCCGCTTCTCCGACCACCGGGTCCGGGACAAGCCCACCGCAACCATGTCCTTGTCCCCTTGCCGGAGTATCGAA
>JAJZBJ010000037.1 GCA_021798975.1 Bacillota bacterium
TCCAAAACCTCGTAAATGATCCTGTACTGACGTACGTCGACATGCTCGCGTTCCCCCAACTGGCGGGCTTTGGATTCAATCCCGACACCGAAGCCGATGATGATGGCACCTGAGGCCTGGGCGAGCATCACGTCGGATTCCGTGACCGAACCCACGCCGGTGTGCAATACCCGCACCCGAACCTCTTCGTTGGAGAGTTTAGCGACCGACTGCGCCAACGCTTCCGCGGATCCATGCACGTCCGCCTTGATGACCAAGTTCAAATCGCGCATGGCTTCGTCCTTCAAGCGCTGATAAAACTCGTCCAGCGATACGCCCCGAGTCCCTGCCTCCGAAGACGCCCGGCTGCGGCTGGCCCGCGCATCGGCAATGCTCTTCGCTTGCCGCTCGTCCTCCAAAATGACGAAGTCGTCCCCGGCCTCGGGCAGTTGGTTAAAGCCCAACACCTCGACCGGCATGGAGGGTCCCACTTGCTTGACACGCTCGCCGCGATCGGTGATGAGCGCGCGCACCCGTCCATACACAGCTCCCGACAGGAACACGTCTCCCACATGCAGCGTCCCGCGGCTGACCAGAACAGTCGCCACCGGGCCGCGGCCGCGATCCAGCTGCGCTTCGATAATCGTCCCCGACGCGCTCCGGTTGGGGTTCGCCTTCAGCTCCATAATGTCCGCCTGCAGCAGCAAGGCCTCCAACAGTTGGTCAATGCCTTCTCCGGTATGGGCTGAGACCGGCACCATGATGGTGTCGCCGCCCCACGCCTCGGCCACCAGACCGTATTCCGTCAAATCGGTCCGGACCCGTTCCGCGTTGGCTTCCGGCAAATCCATCTTGTTAATTGCCACGACGATGGGCACGTTGGCCGCCTTGGCGTGGTTAATCGCCTCAATGGTCTGCGGCATGACGCCGTCGTTGGCCGCCACTACGAGGACCGCAATGTCCGTGACTTGCGCGCCACGGGCCCGCATGGCGGTAAAGGCTTCGTGTCCCGGGGTGTCCAAGAACACCACCGAGCGGCCTTCCCATTCGATGACCGACGCTCCGATGTGCTGCGTAATGCCACCGGCTTCGCTGGCCGTCACGCGCGACGACCGGATCTTGTCCAGCAGCGACGTCTTGCCGTGGTCGACGTGACCCATAACGGTCACGACCGGCGGACGCTCCTCGAGGTCATGTTCCTGATCTTCCTCACCCTGGATCAAAATCTCTTCGCGCTCCTCAACCGAGGCGCGCTCTTCAACTTCCGCTCCCAGTTCCTGGGCGACAATGACGGCGGTTTCCTTATCAATTTCGTTGTTGACGCCAACCATGACACCCAAAGCAATGAGCCGCTTAATCAGATCAGTCGCCTTGGCGCCCAATTGCTCCGCCAAGTCCTTGACGATAATCGGGCCGCTAATGACCACTCGGCGCTGCACAGGCGGCATCTGCGCTTCCGCATGATGCTGCTGGTTCTTGTGGCCCTTCTTGCGCCGGTTGCCAAAGTCCCGGTCGTCCATCCAGTTGCGGTTTCCGCGCCGTCCTTCAAAGCTATTGGTGCCGCGCTTGTCGCGGAAGTTGTTGTTGTTGCGGCGGCTTTGGTCTTTGCCCGGCCGCGCGGTGCTAGTCTGGGTTGGCGGCGGCGGCACGACCAAGGGGCGGTTGCCCCCGCCGCGATTGGGTGCGCCGCCTCCAGGACGCCCACCGGCGCCCTGCGGACGCGGGGCTCCACCAGGGCGCGGAGCGCCGCCCGGCCGCGGGGCTCCACCCGCTCCACCCGGACGCGGACCGGAATTATATCCGGGACGCGGACCGGACGAGGGACGCTGGCCCTGGCCGCCGCCCATGGGTCGGCCGCCCGGAGGACCATTGCGCCGCTGCTCCCCATTGCGGGGAGCCGACGACGAGTTGGGATAGCGCGCGCCCGGAGCGCCCTGCGGGCGCGGTGCGCCCGGCTGATAGGGCCGACCTGTCGGACCCTGGCCAGACGGGTTGTACGGTCGTCCGTTATTCCGATCGGCGGGGGTCGTCCGGTCGGCGGGCGGGCGATGGTTTTCTTGGCTGGCGGGCCGCGGTGCGGCGGGACGCGCTGTCGGAGGCGCGCTGGGCCGTGCCGGAGCGGGTTTCGGCTCCTGCTTTGGCTCTGGGGGCAGCTTGCCCTCCATGATGTCGCGTACCGTCTTCACGGCCTCCGGCTCCACGGTGCTCATGTGGTTTTTGATGTTCTCGACCTTGAGCCGGTGCAGTAGATCGATGAGTCGGCGACTGTCCAGTTTGAGTTCCTTGGCCAGTTCGTAGACCCTGACCTTGTCTTTGTCCTTTTCTGTCAAAACTAATCCCCCCTGAGCTTTTTCGCATCTCCTCGAGAATTCGAGCGCCAAACTTTTCATCCAATATCGCAAGCACCGCGTGCGGCCCCATCCCGATAGCGTGACCGAGCTCCGCCTTGGACCCGATGCGCACCAGAGGTACGTCCAGGTCCTGGGCCCACAAGTGATACTTGCGGTATAGCGATGGTCCAGCGTCTTGAGCCAATATCAACAACCGGGCCTCCTCGCGCTTCATCGCCAAACTGGCCTGGTTCTCTCCCGGTGCCACTTTTCCAGCTTTTTTGGCCAGCCCCAATAAATTACTCCATCGTTCGCTCATGCACTGGTCCCATCTAAGCGGCGCAGTTCTTCGACTAATGCATCGGACAGCGGCACCTCCAAGGCCCGTTCCAGACGATGCGTCTTCAGCGCCTTCTCCACACAGTCTGCCGCCGGGCACAGATACGCTCCACGGCCAGACACCTTACCGCGACGGTCGACCAAGAGCTGCCCGTCCACCGTGCGCACCACCCGCACCAATTCGCGCTTGGGCCGGGATGTCATACATGCCACGCAAGTCCGCATTGGCACCTTGCGTACGGTCATGACCACAATCCTCCCCGATCCATCTGCGACTCCGAGCGCAAATCGACCCGCCAACCCGTCAACTTGGCGGCCAGCCGCGCATTTTGGCCTTCTTTGCCGATTCCCAGAGACAACTGGTTGTCTGGCACAATGGCGCGCGCCGAACGCGTGGCCTCGTCCACCTCCACCTCCGTCACATGCGCTGGAGACAAGGCGTTGGATACGAACACCGCGGGGTCGGGATCCCACGCAATGATGTCGAGCTTCTCACCTTTCAGCTCGTTCACAATGGCCTGAACCCGCTGACCCTTGGCGCCCACACAGGCGCCAACCGGGTCCACATTCGGGTCTTCCGCCCACACGGCAATCTTCGTGCGCGCTCCGGCTTCTCGTGCCACGCCGCGAATTTCGACGACGCCGTCATGAATCTCCGGCACTTCCAGTTCAAACAGACGACGAATCAAACCAGGATGACTGCGGGATAAATAGACCTGCGGACCTTTGGTGGTTTTCTTCACTTCCACCACATAGAGCTTTACGCGCTCGTTGGGGCGCAGCATTTCCCCCGGCACTTGCTCACTGGGCATAAGAATAGCCTCGGTGCGGCCCAAGTCAATGAATACCAGGCCGCGCTCGACGCGCTGCACCATGCCGGTCACAATGTCGCCTTCGCGTCCCGAGTACTCGTCGTAAATCATGCCGCGCTCGGCTTCGCGAATCCGTTGCACAATGACCTGCTTGGCAGTCTGAGCCGCAATCCGGCCAAAATTCTTGGGGGTGATTTCAAACTCAACAATATCGCCCTCGGCCGCTCCTGGCTGAATGTCGCGAGCCTCGTCGACGCTGACTTCGAGACGATGGTCCTCCACGTTCGCCACTACGGTCTTCTGAGAAAAAACCTCGGTCGCACCGGTGTCGCGGTTAATTTGTACCCGCACATTCTGAGCCGATCCAAAATTGCGGCGATACGCAGAAATCAAGGCTGACTCAATGGCCTGAAACAGGACCTCTTTGTCAACCCCTTTTTCACGCTCTAAGTCCTCGAGCGCGACCATCAACTCGCTGTTCATTCGCCGAATCCCCCTTAAACCGTCGTCAGCCCTTGTCAAGCGAAAAGAGTGGGCTCAAGCTCCCCACTCCGAGTCACCGACTAGACTCCCAGTCTCGGGCCCATACAGCCCTTCATCCTACGGATTATCATACCATAATGACGCTGTGGTCACAACTTCTGGGAATCGGCGCGCCATGGCTTCCACATCACGGCCGCGCCGATGGTCGTCACCAGCATGACGGCCGCACCGAGGATAAAAGGATGATTGGGATGCCCCACCAGCAGCGGGCCGCTGGCCAGGGCCAGCAAGGCCGCCCCTAATGTTCCGCTGGCTTGATACCAGCCCTGCACCGCCCCGTGCAGTTCTTTGGGCGATCGGTCCATCACCGAGGCGGAAAGGGAGGGCCCGATTAAACTCATGGCTGCCGCCTCCACCATAGACACCCCGATCGATAGCCAAGCCGAGTGCGACACGACATAAAACGTCAGCGTCAGGGTCTGCAGAGCCAGTCCGAATACCATCAGCGGGCGCCGCCCGGCCCTATCGGCCGCCTTCCCGCCGAATATCTGCAACAGCAGCAACGGTCCGCTAAACAGCGTAAACGACAGACCAATGACCCATTTGGTGGCTCCCAGGTACTGCATGTAGAGGCTCCAGGCCGTATCGTACATGCCCGTGAGGCCCATCCAAGCAAACATCACCCAAAAATAGGGCCAGAGAATACCAAGCAGCGGCCGCACCGTATGCGCGGCCAACCGCTGGCGCTGAACGGGCCGCCGCCCGGCGGGAAGTAGAAGCAGACTCACCAGCGCCGCCGCCGCGTTCAGGCCAACCCCAATCGCGAACGGCGCGGCAAGCCCCCAAAGAGCCCCAGCCAGCCCTCCCAGCATCGGCCCGATCGCGAATCCGGCGCTGCCGGCCGCCCCCATGAGTCCATAGGCGCGGCCGCGCCGGTCCTCCGGAACGACATCCGCTACCAACGCATTGGCGGCGGGAACCACGGCCGCGCTGCCCAACCCTTGCAAAATACGGCACAAAATATACCACCAAGGGGCCGCATGCATGAGAAACCCGGCCGTCCCGAGGGCTTCCATCCCGCTCCCGGCCACCATGAAGACCTTCCGTCCCCAGCGATCGGCCATCGGCCCGGCCCCCAATTGGCCTAGAAACGAGACCGCCGCATACGCGGCCGCCATCGCTCCCATGTCGGCCAGGGGAAAGCCCCGGTGCCGGACAAATTGGGGCAACAGCGGAAGAATGGCCCCGAAACCAGTCTGGACGATGAAGTTGCCAGCCAGCACCGTCCAGAGGGCAGGACTGTAGCCGGCCATGCCTTGACGGGTACCTGGGCTGGCCATCAAAAGAACCCGAGCTGGCTAGTCTCGCCCAGATCCTTCAGGGCTCCGTGCTTGCGCAACAATTCCACGACACTCTTGGAGACGCGCGCACGCTGGCGCAGATCGTCGATGGACAAAAACGGCTGCTCCTGCCGGGCCTCAATAATATGCTGGGCCGCGTTCACACCCAGTCCCGGCAAGGCGGCAAACGGGATGGTGAGGCCATCTGGTTCAATCAAGAATTGGGTTGCATGCGAGCGCTCCAGGTCGATGGCATGGAACCGGAACCCCCGCGCCAACATCTCTCGCGCCACTTCCAGCACGGTCACCAAATTCTTCTCTTTGGCGCTGGCTTCGTTGCCCTTCTCCTCGATCGCCGCCAAGGCTTGGTTGACCCGCTTAACCCCGCCCAGTACCGCATCAGCTTCGAAGTCCCCTGCCCGCACCGAGAAATACGTCGAGTAATAGGCCAAGGGGTGATGCACTTTGAACCAGGCGATCCGCCACCCCATCATGACGTACGCGGCGGCGTGCGCCTTGGGAAATAGATAGCTGATGCGGCGGCACGACTCAATGTACCAACCCGGCACCCCATGCTCCCGCATGAGCGCCTCCTGATCCTCTTTCAATCCCTTGCCCTTACGCACCGCCTCCGAGATGGCAAACGCGGTCTTGGGCGCGATGTCGCGGCTGAGCAGATAACCCATGATGTCGTCGCGCGTCGCGATAACATCCGACAGGGTGGCCGTTTTTTGCCGGATAAGTTCCTGGGCATTGTTGGTCCACACCTCGGTTCCATGGGACAGACCGGAAATGCGCACCAATTCGGCGAACGTGCGCGGCCGGGTATCCACCAGCATCTGCCGCACGAACCGGGTCCCAAACTCCGGGATGCCCAAGCTCCCCACGGGCGTGCCCACATCGTCCGGTTTGAGTCCCAGCGCCTTCACATCGCTAAAAAGACTCATGGTTGCCTCATCCTGAAAGGGCACCTCCTTAGCAGGAATGCCGGTGAGATCTTCCAGCATGCGAATCGCGGTGGGATCATCGTGGCCCAATAGGTCGAGTTTTAAGAGCCGTCCCTCAATGGAATGGTAATCAAAGTGGGTCGTCACCACATCCGAGTTTTTGTCATCGGCGGGCCGCTGCACCGGGGTGAAGTGATGGATGTCCTCATCTTGCGGCACGACCATCAATCCCCCGGGGTGCTGCCCGGTGGTGCGCTTGACTCCGGTGATGCCGGACGCCAACCAATCTACTTCGGCCGGCGACGGCTCCCGGCCCGTCTCGCGGGCCCAGGCTTTCACAAGCCCGAAGGCGGTTTTTTCAGCCACGGTCGCAATGGTGCCCGCCCGGAACACATGCCCTTGACCAAACAACACTTCCGTATAGCGATGAATTTCGGGCTGATATTCACCCGAGAAGTTTAAGTCGATATCCGGCACCTTGTCCCCTTCGAACCCCAAAAAGGTTTCGAACGGAATGTCCTGCCCGTCGCCAATCAAGGACGCGCCACAGGCGGGACAGGCTTTGGCCGGCAGGTCAAACCCCGATCCCACATCGCCGACAAACTCTGTGTAGCGGCAGCCCGGACACCGGTAATGCGGGGGCAGCGGATTGACTTCCGTAATGCTCAGGAGGGTCGCGACCAAGGAGGACCCCACTGAACCCCGGGAACCCACAAGATAGCCGTCATCAAGGGACTTTTGAACCAGCCGATGGGCGATGTAATAAATACTGGAGAACCCGTTCGAGACAATCGAATGAACCTCTTTCTTCAACCGCGCCTCCACAACTTCCGGCAGGGGATCGCCGTACAGGCTCCGGGCCCGATTGTACGGAACCTCCGACACCACTTGCTCGGCTTCGGGCAATTTCGGCGAGAAGAGACCGCTGGGCACCGGTTGGACAGCCTCCAACTGCTCCACTATGGCCTCGGGGGCATCATAGATGACCCAGTCGCGGTCCGCCGTCTCCAGGAAGCTCAACTCGCCCTCCATCTCCACGGCGGTGCGCAGGTACAAATCATCCAAACGGTTATGCAATTCACCTTTGGCTGTGGCGGCTAAAATGTCGCGGTACACGCGGTGGTCCGGCCGCAAATAGTGCGCATCGGACACGGCTGCCACCCACTTGTGGGAAGTACGGCCCCACTGGATGATGTCGCGGATATAGTGCTGCACCGCTTCTTCGCCATCCAGGAACCCATCATCCATCATCCCCGCTGCCGCCGCCGGCGGCACCACTTCCCAATAATCATAGAACGCTGCCAGAGCCGCGACATCCGGGTCGGATGCGCCGCGGAACACCGCCTCGGCAATCTCGCCCTCGTGAAACGGCGAGCCCACCAGCCACCCGTCTCGGCCTTCGGCAATGAGCCGGCGGGGCACGCGCGGCACGCGGTGGTAATAGGTCAGGTGCGAATCGGACACTAGCCGATAGAGATTGGACACCCCGGCCTGATTCTTCACCAGCAGCGTGACCGGCGTAGGCCGGCCGACCGTATGCGGAACGGGCAGGGCACGCCCCGGGGTAAGCGGGCCATGCATCTCGGCGCAATCCCCCAGAAGCCGCAAGGCCAGTCGCGCAGTCGCTTCGGCGTCCGCCAATGCCCGGTGGTGCTGTGTCAAGGAAATCTTGAAATGATCGGTCAGCGGCCCCAAGCCGTGGCTCTTCATATGGGGCAGGACCGCCCGGGCCAGTGACAAGGTGTCGAGTACCACCGGCTCAAATGGCAGCCCGGGATGCGTTTGGCGATACCCTCGGCCCAGAAATCCCATGTCGAACCGGGCATTATGGGCCGCCAGAACCGCGCCCTCGGCAAACGACCAAAAGTCTTCCCACATCTCGGATTCCGAGACACCGTCCGCCAGTTCCTCATCTCGGATCCCGGTAATCCGGCGCGTGGCGCTGGAAATGCTGCGGGTAGGACGGACCATTCGGTGGAAGGTCTCGACAATCTCGCCGCCCACCACTTTGACCGCGCCCAATTCGATAACCTGGTGGGAACGCGGGCTTAAACCCGTGGTCTCCACGTCCACCACCACCATCGGGGCCTGGGCCCAGTCCTCACCGCCCGGGCCGCTGAGCGGAACTGTTTCGGTATCCACCATGTATACCTCGACGCCGTAGAGCGTCCGAACCCCCGTGCTCTTGGCCAGCGCCTCCGACTCGGGATATGTCTGCACGACACCGTGATCCAAAATCGCCAAGGCCGGCATGCCCGCCTCACGGGCGGCGTGAAACAACTCTTTGGGGGCCATCAGACCATCCATAGAGCTCATCTTGCTGTGCGCGTGCAGTTCAATGCGCGGACGCGGGTCCTTAGGCATGGTGACGGGCGCGTCGATGGGCCCGCCGGCTTTCACCCGCAGAACCACTTCCTCGGTAAACTTGTCCACTTCCAAGGTCCCGTGCACCGCCAAAAAGGTACCCACAGACCACAAATCGACCGGATAGCGGTTCGACCCGCGCCGCTCGGTAAACTTTAGACGAAGGGCGCTTTTTTCGTCGGTAATCGTCCAGGTCCAGTGCCGGGCCCCGTCGCGTCCTTCGCGAAAGTCGCGGTGAAACACTCGCCCCCGCACCACCGCCTCTCCCCCGCTGCCGACTTGAGACAGTGGCTCAGCGCCCTCCGGATCCACGGGGCGTCCAATAATTTCGGGCGCACTGGCCGCCCCTTTGATTTCGACTTGAACGGGCGCGTCCGGCCGCGGCGGCGGCAACTCGGCTACCAGCGTGTCCACCGCGGCTCCTGCCAGGGCCTCCACCTCGCGGAGAAGCCGCACACTCCCGCCCCACTTTTCAAATAAGCTTTTAGCCACCTGGTTGGGCAAGTGCAACACCAAGGTGTGTCCGTCCCAATCCATCGGGCCGTCACCCAGCAACGCGGCCAGGGCTGGTTGTGTCCGTGCAACCGCCGCTTTGACTTCAGTCCGCACGTCTCCTCGTATCGCATCCGACTGGAAGGTGACGCCGACACCCCACGCCTCGGTTAGTTCCCGCGCCAGGGGTTCTAAGCCCGCCTCTCCCGACGGCCTGTCCCCTTGGTAATGGATCGTGAGAATGCCTGCCTCGAGAGACGCGCGCACAGCACGAAGCGGCACGCCGTCCCATCCCTGGGCTCGCTGCCACTCCTCAAAACGGTTGTCAGACATTTGTACACCTCAGATATAATGGCGTTAGACGCGGGGTATTTCGCGGATAATTTCCCAATACATACGCATGCGGGCCGAAAAGCCTTTAACTAAACCCAGTTTTTCCTCTTTGACTACTTGGGTCACATCATGCAGGACCACTTCGCGGGGCTGAATGCCCATGCGCTTCAACTGTCGATGCAGCTGCAGTTCCACGCCATAGCCGGACATGTCGATATGTTCAAACCCGACCAGCAATTGCCGCCGTAAGGCGCGCTGGCCTGACAAAAACGGCGCAACCGCTTGCGCCCAGTCAGTCGAGGCCCGTCCCCCCTCAAAAATCCCCACTGTGGCTTCCGAATCTCCGGTGAGCACGGGCACCACCAGTTCACGCACGTGTTCAACGGTCAGCCCGACCAAGTCCGCATCCAGGAAGAGCACCACGTCGCCCCGGGCGATCGAAGCCCCCGCCTTCATGGCGCCCCCCTTCCCTTGATTTTCCGGCAGTGACAGGACGATGGCCCCGTTTTGACGCGCCACATCTGCCGTGTTGTCGAGCGACCCGTCATCCACCACGATGGTCTCGTAGATTTCCGGGACCTCCTTCAACACGCGCAGAACCGAGGCGACGTTCTGCGCTTCGTTGTACGCGGGTACAATTGCCGACACACGGTTCATCATCCCACCACCCCTACCACCACTAGATGCCTGACTCGTCTCTAATATGCACGAGCAAACAGCATCCGCTCTGTCGAAGGCTGTCCGCAGACCACACAGCCTGTGTTGAGCGGCTTGCGGTTGAGCGGCAAACAGCGGATTGTCATGCCGGTGGCCTCCTTCAGCTGATCAGCGCAAGCCTCCCGGCCGCACCAGTCCCCTTCAAAGAAACCTCGGTATCCATATTCTTCCGTCTGCCGGTAGTTTTCAACCACCACCGTGTGGCTCTTCTGATGTTCCAGCGCCTGCTGGAACAAGGTGTGCTGGATGTCGTCCAAACGCTGGCGGATCGTCTCCACGATGCCTGCAGCCGCCACCGGGGTCTTCTCGCCAGTGTCGCGCCGCGCCAGCATGACCGACTGGTTGGCCATATCCCGCGGTCCCACCTCAAGCCGAATGGGGACGCCCCGCATTTCCCAGTCGTTGTACTTATAGCCAGGGGTAAACTCGGGACGGTCATCGACCCGGACCCGGAACTCACCTGCCAGTTCGTCAGCGACCTGCTTGGCATAGGCCAACACCGCGTCGGCGTCCTTGCCCTTGGCGATAGGCACAATTACCACTTGAATGGGTGCCACCCGGGGAGGCATGCGCAACCCCTTGTCGTCCCCGTGCACCATGATGAGGCCGCCGATCATCCGTGTCGAGGCTCCCCAGGAGGTAGTCCAGCCGTACTTGCGGACCCCGTCTTCATCTAAATACTGAATATCGAACGCCTTCGCAAAGTTTTGCCCCAAAAAGTGCGAGGTGGCGATTTGCAAGGCACGCCCATCCCCCATCAGCGCTTCCAAGGTGTAGGTTTCGACAGCTCCGGCGAAACGCTCGCCCGCACTCTTGCGCCCCGCAACCACCGGGATGGCGAGTTCGCCCTCGATGACCTGGCGGTAAATTTCCAACTGCTGCATGGTTTCTTGCTCGGCCTCTTGGGCGCTCCGGTGCACGGTATGCCCTTCCTGCCATAAAAACTCCGTGGTGCGGAGAAACGGCCGGGTCGCCTTCTCCCAGCGGACCACGTTGGACCACTGGTTCATCAGTACCGGCAGGTCGCGATAGCTTTGGATCCACTTGGAGTACATCGCGCCGATAATGGTCTCGGACGTCGGCCGGACGGCCAATTTCTCGGCCAAGGGCTCCCCTCCGCCGATGGTCACCCAAGCCACCTCGGGCGAGAAGCCTTCGACATGCTGAGCTTCGCGCAGCAGAAGATTCTCCGGAATCAGGAGCGGAAAATAGGCGTTTTCGTGTCCTGTAGCCCGAAACTCGCGGTTCATGGCATCCTGAATGAATTCCCAGATCCGGTATCCGTACGGCTTAATCACCATGAATCCTTTAATCGGGGCATAGTCCACCATGTCCGCCTTCTTAATGACGTCCACGTACCATTGCGAGTAATCCTGTGATTTCGGGGTAATCTCCTTAAGCACGTTCTCCACGCGCTCGAACCTCCTCAGCGGCATCCTGGATTTCTTTCCATAACTCTTCGACCATGTCTTCCTGCTCTACGCGGCGCACGATTTCGCCGTGCCGGAAGATAAGACCCATATTCTTGCCGCCCGCCAATCCCACGTCTGCCTCGCGGGCCTCGCCGGGTCCGTTGACAGCACACCCCATCACAGCAACCGTAATGGGTTCCTGAATCGTCGCCATGCGCCGCTCCAGTTCATTGGTCACCGGCCACATGTCGAACTGCAGGCGTCCGCACGTCGGACAGGCCACCAAATTGGCACCCCGATCCCGCAGCTTCAAGCTTTTTAGGATCTCCCAAGCCACCCGAATTTCCTCTTCGCCGGGGGCCGTGAGGGAGATGCGAATGGTGTCGCCGATCCCCTCGGATAACAGGGTCCCAATCCCGACCGCCGACTTGATGGTGCCTTGAAACAAGGTGCCAGCCTCCGTGACGCCCAGATGCAGCGGGTAGTCATAGCGCTGAGCCATGAGACGGTATGCTGCCAGCATCGTGGGCACGTCCGACGCCTTCAAAGACACTACGATATTGTCATAGTCCAAGTCGTTCAAAATCTGGATGTGCTGAGCCGCTGAGGTCACCATGGCCTCCGCGGTCCGGCCCAGGTCATGCAAAAGGCCCTTTTCAATAGACCCGGAATTCACCCCAATGCGAATGGGGATTTGCCGCTCCTTGGCCGCCTCTACAACCTTTTCCACCCGCTCCCGGCTGCCGATATTGCCGGGGTTAAGGCGCAGTTTGTCCACGCCTTGACGAATCACTTCCAGGGCCAGTCGATAGTCGAAATGAATGTCGGCCACAACAGGGATGGGCGAGTGGCGGACGATCTCGCCAACAGCTTGGGCAGCTTCCATGTCCGGAACTGCCACGCGCACAATCTCGCATCCCACATCCACATAGCGCCGAATCTCGTCCACGGTGCTTTGAACATCCCGGGTGTCAGACTTGGTCATGCCCTGCACCCGCACCGGAGCGTCGCCGCCAATGGTCACATCGCGCACTCTCACCTGTTTTGTCATGCTTTGCTCCTTTGTCCGTGCTTGAGCCGACTAAAATTTGGAGGAAATACTCCCCCTGTCATCTTAGCATCCCCGCGGAACCGGCACCAGCGCTAGCCCAGATGCAGATAGTGCACAATGTCGTGGTACGTCACAAACACCACGAAGAGCAGCAGGAAGGCCATCCCCACCAAATGGATCATGTTCTCACGGTTGGGATCCATAGCCCGCTTCCGCACCCCTTCAACTGCCAGCAAGGCCAGCTTGCTGCCGTCGAGAACCGGAATGGGCAGTACATTGAACAATCCCAGGTTGGCCGACAGCACGGCTGCCAGCAAGAACAACTGGGCCCATCCCTGGTGGGCCGCCTGCCCGACGGTCACGGCTATCCCTATCGGGCCCATCAAGTCGAAACGGCTCTGCCCGGTAATCAGACGGAACAGTTGAAAGAACCAGGCTCCGGTTATCTGCACGGTCTGTACCACACCCGTCTTCAGGGACTGCCACAGTCCCAAATGGACGACCCGGGCGCCCAATTGAATGCCAATCAAGTAGGCTTTCTGCGCCTTATCAAAGCGCGTCCCCACCGCCAAAGTGAGGTGCCGCCCGCCGCGCAACACCGTGACATGCATGACCTGTTTGGCATGGTGGGCGATGGCGGTGGTCAGGGCGGTCGCGGTCCGGATGGGGTGCCCATCGATGGACACGATCCGGTCGCCCACCCGCAGACCGGACGCCTGGGCCGGATAATGCGGGATCAAATGCGCGATCGTGGTCGTGTTGACGGGAACACCCACAGGTCCGTAGAGCAGCGCAAACAGGATGAAGGCCAAAATCAGATTCATCACTGGGCCGGCGAAAATCACCAAGAACCGCTGCCACAGCGGCCGGTTGGCATACTCGTTGGGATCGCCCGTGCGCTCGCCATCCATTCCGGCCAGCCGCACGTAGCCGCCCAGCGGGATGATACGGAGCGAATACTCGGTTTCCCCGAAACGGTGCGAATAGATGTGCGGGCCGAAGCCAAGAGAATACTCATCGACTCGCATGCCGAATGACTTAGCCACCAGGAAGTGACCGAGTTCGTGTACCGCAACCAGGACCCCAAACACCACAATCCAGGCCACAATGGTAAGCATTCGCCGCCTCCTTTACTTCAGCCCCTCAATCATGCTCCGACACTGCGATCCGCTCGCTGGCGGCCCCATCGATCGGCTTCGAGGACGTCTTCCAAGCTCGCCACCGTCCCGAACCCAGCATAGTCGGCCAACGTGTCTTCCACAGTCTTGGCGATGTCCAGGAAGCCAATGCGCCGTTCCAAAAAGGCGTGGACGGCTACCTCGTTGGCGGCGTTTAAAACGGTGGGATATAATCCCCCCTGCTCTCCCGCCTGCCGAGCCAGCCGCAGCAGCCGAAACGTTTCAAGATCGGGCTCGAGAAACTCTAAATGCTGCCCGGACCACGGAAACGACGGCACCTCAAGAGGCCATCGTTCCGGCCACGACATGGCCACCTGCACGGGCACGCGCATGTCGGGAAATCCGCACTGGGCCATTGTCGCCCCATCCACAAATTCCACCATGGAGTGAATCACGCTCTGTGGATGAATCACCACATCAATCGCCTCATAGCCCACCCGGAAGAGATGGTGCGCCTCAATGACCTCCAGTCCTTTGTTCATCAGAGTCGCCGAGTCGACCGTAATCTTAGGCCCCATAGACCAATTGGGGTGCTTGAGCGCATCCTCGACGGTGACATCGCGGAGCGACGCCTGAGATCGCCCCCGAAACGGACCGCCCGAACAGGTGAGAATGATGCGCCGGAACGGTTGGCCGCTCCCCAAACACTGGAATATCGCCGAATGCTCGCTATCGACGGGAATGATCTGAGCACCCGCCCGGTCCGCTGTCCGCGTCACCAGATCGCCCGCGGCCACTAACGTTTCCTTATTGGCCAGCATGACCGTCATCCCGCGCTCCAAGGCGGCCATGGTCGGGGCTAGCCCGGCAAACCCGCTCATGGCCGCCAGCACGTGCGTCGCATCGGCCGCGCGCACAGCGCCCAGAGTCTCCGGCCAGCCTCCCAGGATTTCCGGCCCCGACTGCCCTGACACGAACTGGGACAGGCGCAACGCCGCCTCGGCATCGGTCAGCGCGATCCATCGCGCCCCCATGCGCAGCCCCATCTCCCAGAGCCGCTCGCCCCCCTGGCGAGCTACCAACCCGTCAACGGATACCCGATCGGAATGCTGCTCAAACACACTCAGCGCACTTTGACCCACCGACCCGGTAGCGCCCAACACAACCATTCGCATGCTTTGTCCCACCTCTAGTCTACCCTCTGAGCGACGGCCCGCTGTATCGCGAGGCCTGGATGATGGCGTTAAACATCACCGCCGTGATGGGGCCGATCAAGACCCCCGAACCACCGAACAAACGAATCCCCATATACAGGGAAAATAATACCACGAGCGGATGCAGCCCGGTGCCGCGCCCGACCAGCCGCGGCTCCACAACCTGCCGCACCAACGCAACGCCTGCCAACACCGCGATCAAGTGCGTGGCCATAGCCCCGTGCCCGGACAAGAGCGAGACCAACGCCCAAGGCACCAACAGCATGGTCGGCCCCATGAATGGCACAAGATCGAGAAGCCCAGCCGTCAATCCCACTAAGACCGCATAGGGTGCGCCAATGACCAACAGCCCGCCCATGGTCGCCAACCCGGTTAAAGACACCAGGGCAAACTGTGCGCGCAGGTATCCCCATAGCCCACCCGTCATGGCCATGGTCAGTCTCCCCATCCGAGGACGCAAGAACGGCGGGCTGAGCCGCTTGACTTGACGCAGGACTATCCTCTGATCCCGCAGCATGAAAAAGGCCGCCACCGATGCCACAATCATCACGAGCGCCATTTCCGGCAGTTGCAAAAGGCCGTGCGCCACGGTTCGGCCCATGGCGGCGGCCATGTTGTAGAGCGAGTGCATTTCTGTTCCGAGGCTGGCATTCCCGAGGCCTAAATGCTGGCGCAGCGCGTTCCATTGCTCGAGATAGCGCGCCACCTGCCCTGGCCGTGAGGCGAGATAGCGCGGCATGCGATGGCTAATCTGCACCAGCTCCGCCGCCAGCAGCGTAAAAATGGCGCCGGACAGCAGCACCAATCCGCCCAGTGCTCCGCCCAGCGCCATCAATACCGCCCCAGTGCGGCCCACACCCCATGATTGCAGCCGTTCCACCAGGGGCAGGACCATGGCGGTCAACACCACAGCCAGCACAAAGGGCAACAGGTACCACACCAGCCAACGCCAAAAGACGTAGGCGGCACATCCCAACGCCACCCAAATGACGACTTGCTGCCAGTACCGACCCGGCTCCTGCATAGCCCACCTCGGAGCTAACTTATGCCCAAGCCTCGCAATAAATAATAGGCAAATGGGAGAGCCAGTAGGACGGAGTCAAATCGATCCAAGATGCCGCCATGCCCGGGGAGTATGCCGCCCGAATCCTTGACGCCGACGTAGCGTTTAAACTCGGACTCCAACAGGTCGCCAATCACTCCGACCGACGCGACCACCAAGCCAAAAACCGCTCCCAGCAGCGCTGAGGTGTGGACAATGGGGGCGGCCGCCGCGCCCACAATGACGGCGGCCAGAACGCCAGCGATGGTCCCCTCCCAAGTCTTGGCGGGACTGACATGCACCATCAGCTTATGACGACCGAAACGGCTGCCCGCGAAATACGCCATGGCGTCGGAAATCCAAATCAGGATAAAGAAGAAAAATACCAGTCGCCGGCCGTCCGCCATATCCCGCAACGCGATTAAAAATACGAATAAGAGCCCAATGTAGAGGCTTCCCCAGGTGGTGGTCATGGCACCCTCGAAGCTTGAGGCCCGCCGGCCCAGCACCACCGCCCCCAGCACCACCACCAAGAGCCCCGCCAAGAGGCCCCATGCCACCGGCAGATGGAACGCTTGGCATGCTAACAGGGCCCACACCCAAAACAAACTCATGCGGGCAAAATAGGGC
Organism: Bacillota bacterium; assembly: GCA_021798975.1. Lineage (GTDB taxonomy): Bacteria > Bacillota > Sulfobacillia > Sulfobacillales > Sulfobacillaceae > Sulfobacillus_B. Next base: position 16,604 of record JAJZBJ010000037.1, read on the forward strand.
ATCTGCTTGGCTAAAAACATCTGTTCGGTCTCGTAGACGGCCGCCGCTTCGAAAATTGCCGTGGCCACAATCAGAGGCCACCCCCCCAGATACATCAGGGCCAGTAAAATGGGAATCCCGATGGCGGCCGTGATGACACGACGCACAAGCACGCTGAACCCGCTCCTATCCTAATCCGCCGAACCGCCGATGGCGTGATTGGTAATCCCGTATGGCGCGCCGCAATTCCGCCGGGTCAAAATCGGGCCATAGCTTGTCACTAATGAAAATTTCCGCGTAGGCCAACTGCCAGAGCAGAAAATTCGAGATGCGGAACTCGCCGCTGGACCGAATGAGCAGGTCGGGGTCCGGCAGTTCGTGCGTGTCCAGGTAGGCGGCCATGTCGGCCTCCGTCATGCGCGATCCCGGTGGAGTCTCCTCGCGCCACCGGTTCACGGCTCGCAGGATTTCGGCACGGCCGCCATAGTTCAGGGCCAAATTGAGGACCAGCCGCCGCTCGTCCCGCGTCTCGTTCTTGGCCCATGCCAATGACTGCTGGGCAGCTTCGGGCAGGCGGCCGATGTCGCCGATGGTCCGGATTTGTACGCCTTCGTCCTTGAGCTCATGCGTTTCCGACGCCACGAACTCCACGACCAAGGCCATCAGCACGTCAACTTCTTCAGACGGCCGGGTCCAATTCTCGGTGGAAAAGGCGTAGACGGTCAAGGCCTCGATGCCGATCCGCGTCGATTCCTTAACAATTGGCTTGAGCGCCTTTACGCCCTCGCGATGCCCTAAGGACCGCTCCATTCCCCGCCGCTGAGCCCATCGGCCATTACCATCCATGATGATTGCGATATGACGCGGCAGGTCGCCGGCAAGAATCGGCTCTTCCTCGTGGTTCGATTCCTGGTCTTGCACGGGCATCCCCCTTCCGGCGAAAAGGCTATGGAGTCATAATATCCTTTTCGCGGCCCTCCGCCACCTGGTCAAGTTCCTTAATATATTGGTCGGTCAGCCGCTGTATGTCCGTCTGGCCTCGGCGTTCCTCATCCTCCGTAATCGTACCGTCCTTCTGCGCCTTCTTCAGGTCGTCCACAGCGTCCCGCCGGACGTTGCGGACCGCAACTTTGGCCTCTTCCAACTGCCGCTTCAATTGCTTGACCAAGTCTCGCCGGCGCTCCTCCGTCAAGGCGGGTACGCTAACCCGCAGCAACGGCCCATCGGTCCGTACGGAGACCCCTAAGTCAGCCTTCATGATAGCCTTTTCGATGCTCTGGGCCGCGGACTTGTCAAACGGCTGCACCACCAACACCCGGGGTTCCGGGGCGCTGATGGACGCCAGATGCTGAAGGGGAGTCACGGCCCCGTAATACTCCACCGAAACCTTTTCCAATAAGGCGGGATGAGCCCGCCCCGCCCGCATGCCCGCTAAATCGCGTGTGAAGGATTCCACGGACTTCTGCATCCGGTTCTCGGTGTCCTTAAGAATTTCCTTTAGCATGGCGCTCGCCCTCCCCAACGTAAGTCCCGATGGATTCCCCCAGGACAACCTTTAGAATGTTTCCGTACGTGTTCATGTTAAACACCACAATGGGAATGTTGTTATCCATGCACAAGGAGGTCGCCGTCGCATCCATCACCTTGAGGTTCTCCTTCAAGACATCCAAGTACCGGATTTCATCCAGCATGCGAGCATCCGGGTTGGTGCGCGGGTCGGCGTCGTACACTCCCGCTTCCTTGGTGGCCTTGAGCATGACGTCGGCTTCAATCTCGGCGGCGCGCAACGCAGCGGTGGTGTCCGTGGAGAAGTATGGATTGCCGTTGCCCGCCGCGAAAATCACAACCCGGCCCTTTTCCAAATGCGTCATGGCGCGTCGGCGTATGTATGGTTCCGCGACTTCTTTCATCTCGATGGCGGTTTGAACCCGGACCTCTACTCCGTGCTTTTCCAGGGCGTCCATCAGCGCCAGCGCGTTGATGACGGTAGCCAGCATTCCCATGTAATCGGCTGTGGCCCGGTCCATGCCCTTGCTGGACCCAGCCTGTCCACGCCAGATGTTGCCGCCGCCGACCACCACGGCGATTTGCACTCCAAAGCCCAAAACCTCTTTAATCTGACGCGCGATACTGTCCACGACCGTAGGATCGATGCCAAACCCCGCCTGCCCTGCCAATGCCTCGCCGGAAATCTTGAGGACAACTCGCCGATATTTCGGTTGCTGCGCCACCCGCTTGCCCCTCCTCTGGAATCTTTGGATAAAAGAAAAGGGCACATCGTGCCCCTTCACTTTTAGGACTCTTGAGCCTCTAAGTCTTCACCGCGCTCGAAGCGCACAAACCGCCGCACCTGAATTTGCTCACCCAGCCGGGCGATATGCTCCTTCACCAACTGGTCGATGGTTTGGTCGGGATTCTTGACGTAGGGCTGCTCCATCAAGCACACCTCTTTGTAGTACTTCTCAATCCGTCCCTGCACCATTTTCTCGACAATGGCTTCCGGTTTCCCCTCATTGAGGGCCTGTGCCTTCAGCACGCTCTTTTCATGCTCAATCTGCGCTTCGGGGACGGCTTCGCGCCGCACGTAGATCGGATGGGCTGCCGCAATGTGCATCGCCACGTCGTGGGCCAAATTGCGAAAGTCGTCGGTGTTGGCCACGAAGTCGGTCTCACAATTGATTTCCATCAGCACGCCGATCCGACCCTGCGAGTGAATGTAGCTCTCCACCAGACCTTCCGTTGTGCTCCGCCCCGCCTTCTTCGCCGCGGCCGCCAGACCCCGTTCGCGCAGGATGTCCACGGCCCGGTCCATGTTGCCATCCGCCTCTTCCAACGCCTTCTTGCATTCCATCATGCCGGCGCCGGTCCGCTCGCGCAGCGCCTTTACATCCTGTGCCGAAATTGCCACCAAACATCCTCCTCGTAAGGAAGGCGACCTTACGGTCGCCTTCGTTGTCCTTCTGTCAGGCGAGCTATTGAACCGCCTCTTCCTCGACTTCCTCGTCCTGCGCCGAAGTGTCGCCCTGACGCCCTTCAATGAGAGCATCGGCCATCTTCGAGGTCAGGAGCCGCACGGCGCGGATGGCGTCGTCGTTGCCGGGGATGACGTAGTCAATTTCATCAGGGTCACAGTTGGTGTCGACGATTCCGACAATCGGGATACCCAGCTTGCGGGCTTCCGTCACCGCGATGTGCTCCTTGCGAGGGTCGACTACGAACATCGCCTGCGGCAGTTCCCGCATTCCTTCGATGCCGCCCAAATACTTTTCAAGCTTTTCCTTCTGCCGGGTCAACGTGCTGACTTCCTTCTTCGGCAGCCGCTCCCACTGACCCGAGGCCTCCTGTTCCTTCAGTTCGGCCAACCGCTTCACGCGGCGCTTGATGGTGTCAAAGTTCGTCAGCATGCCCCCCAGCCAACGCTGGTTGACATAGAAATCTCCCGAACGGCGGGCTTCCTCGGCCACCGCTTCTTGGGCCTGTTTCTTGGTGCCGACAAAGAGCACCTTTCCACCATCCATGCCCACTTGACGGATAAAGTTGTAGGCGTCGTCCACCTTGCGCACGGTCTTTTGCAGGTCAATGATGTATATCCCGTTGCGCTCAGTAAAAATGAAGGGCTTCATCTTAGGGTTCCAACGACGGGTCTGGTGCCCGAAGTGCACACCAGCTTCAAGCAGCTGTTTCATCGATACGACAGACATTCATTTCCTCCTGGTTAGCCTCCGCAGTTCGACGATTTCTCCACCAGGGTTGAACTGCGTGCTAGATTTGGCGATCTTTGGCTCTCGGATCGGCCGATGGAAGTATAGCATAACGGTATTCCGGCTTCAAGATGAAGTTCACCCGCCCACGCGCACTGTGACCGGGACAGGCAGACGCCACACGTCGACCCACACCTTCATCGCGATGGGTTGTGCCAGGGCCTTGCGGATAAGGCTGGGGCTAATCAGCGTACCGGGATTGAAATGACTGGAAAAGTAGGCGTCCAAGTTCCGGGAAATAGCCCGGTTGATGTCGGCCGCCATCTGCCGCTGGAGGCTTGGCGGCAACACCACCCGAACGCCGCCAATATCCACCGTGACTTGGTTGACCATGCTTTCCACTTGGGCCTTTACCAGAGGTCTAATGTTTTTCAATGCCGTGGTGCGCATCGCCGGCCACTGCCGCTGAAGCTGCCGGGAAAGCGTGACGCTCAACGGGCCTGCCTGGCTGGCCGGAATGCGGATGACCAGTCCTATTCCGTAAACCCATAGGGACTCTATGGCAAGCGCCAGCAGCAGGCCCGCAATTAAGCCTTTGACACTCGTCGCTCCGCGGTGCTCCGCCAGACGTTCCAACCTCCCTTTGGCGATGACTGCCAGTATGGACGCTATTCATTCCTCCAATAATATGCCCGTACACCTGCCGCCAAACGTTTGCTTGCACGATTTTTGCGAGGTCTTTATCGAAGGAGGGAAGCATTGTGAGCAAAAAGATTACCCCGTGGCTGGCGTTGGGAGCCGCCTCGTTGTGGCTGGCGGGATGCGGCACGACACCGTCTCCGCAGCACAACACCACGAACTCATCTAAATCCAACTCGGCTCCCAGCACCACTACCAAAACGGCGAAAACGAGCAAACCGTTGAAAGTGATCGCATTCTACGACCAAACCATGTCATCCACCACACCGGACCCCTTCGCCTTGGTCAAAGCGCACCCGGGGTTGGTCGACTATCTGTCGCCCTTCTGGTACGAGGTGTCGGCGACCGGATCGGTCATCTCCAAGCCAGAAGGGAATGCGGCGGTCTTGGCGCGGCAAGACAACTTGCCCCTGATGCCCCTGTTCAACAACGCGGGCGGCGGGTCGGCGTTCCTGCGCAGCGCTTCGACTCGGACCACCGCCATCAACAACATTGTGAGTCTGGTCAAGTCCAAGCATTACAAGGGTGTCAACATTGACTTCCAATTATTGAAGGCGACGGACCGGACCGATCTGACGGCCTTTATGCAGCAGTTGCAAAAGAGCATGCCCCCGGGGGATCTCATTTCCATGTCGGTGGTGCCGCTCAACTCAGGCAACGGCCAAAGCAGTGCCTATGACTTCCCGGCTCTGGACAAGGTGGTCAACTCGATGGTGCTGATGGCCTACGACTTCCACGGCGACGGAACCCCCCCGGGACCCGTGTCCCCCTATTCTTGGGTCCAACAAGGCATCAACGCCGCCTTAAAAGCGGGCATCCAGCCATCCAAGCTGTATTTGGGCATTGCCGACTACGGGTATCTATGGGCCAACGGCTCCACCAAAGCCACCACCATTCCCTTAAAAGCCATGCACCAGCACAAGTACGGCGTCTACACCTGGAACAACACCTACAAGGAGGCTACCGACACCTATACATCCGGCGGCGTCTCCCACATTATCTGGTTTGTGAACGACAAGGCGGCCGCCGATCGCATCGCCTTGGCCAAACAGTACCATCTTGGGGGCGTCGCATTTTGGCGAATCGGGTACGAAGACGCCAAGTGGTGGAACACCGTGGCGGCAGCCATAGGCAATGGGACGTCTACGGGCGCATCTGCGACCACCACGCAGGGGAATCGGCCCAAGCTCTCCCCGCAACAGCTTAAAAAGACGGTCCGGACACCGGCCAATAATGCCAAGAATACCGTTAAAAAGTCTGTCCAAAAGACCAACAAGAACATCATCGCCCCGGCAAAAAACGGCAACAAGACCGGACCCTGATCGCCCCGGAGAACTCAGCAGGCCGGCCCGCTGTGGGGCCGGCCTGATCCGTTCAGGGTTAGACCATCGGCAGTTCGACACGCCGCCGCGGTACGGCGTCGGACACCGGCCTGCCCGCCTGCTGTCCGGTTAAATAGAACGTTTTCGCACCGCTGATGCGGACCGGGACAAATCGGTCTAGCAAGTCCTGGCCCGGATCCCGATCAATCAGCACCACCTTGTTGGAGTGGGTGCGGCACGCCCAGACGCGGTCGTTTTTCTTGCTCACACCCTCCACCAGCACCAACTCGTCCTTGCCGATGAGTGCCTGGTTCGCTTCCCAGCTAATTTGATACTGCAGTTCCATGAGCCGATTCAATCGATCCTTCTTCACCGGATTGGGCACGGGATCACGGCCTTCCCAACGCGCCGCCGGCGTCTTTTCACGGGGCGAATAGATAAACGTGAAGGCGGCATCGTACCGGACCCTGCGCACCAAATCCAAGGTCTCCTCGAAGTCGGCCTCTGTCTCGCCGGGGAACCCCACGATGATGTCCGTCGTCAACGCAGCGTCCGGGATCTTCTCCTTCACCCGCTCGATGAGGTCCAGATACGACTCCTTCGTGTACTTGCGGTTCATGCGCTTCAAAATGGGATTGGATCCAGCCTGCACCGGCAAGTGCACGTGGTGTGTGATTTTTTTCGATGCCGCAAT
>JAJZBJ010000038.1 GCA_021798975.1 Bacillota bacterium
GAACCGCCCTGCTTGAACGGCGACAGGACGAAGGCCGCACGCCCGTTGATGCTCAAGCGTGTGGCCTTGGTGCCGTCGGCTGTTTCACATCTGGAGGCCGCTCGGGCTCTTATCGTCGCCGAAGCTTGGGCCCTGAATAGCCGCTCGACGCACGGCGCGGCCACAGATCAGAACGGTGTCCAACACGATGTCCGGAGCGCGCTCCAACCGCATTACTCCCACCGCCACGCCCGTGAGGCAATGAGGCCCGTAACGACAATCCAGACCACCAGGCCGATGATGTCGGTTCGAAATGCGGACGCGCCCAGCGTTAGTTGGCCGCTCATTAAACCGCGCAAGGCATCCGCGACGTAGGTGAGGGGAAAGTATTGGACAATGTGGGCCAGAATGCGGGGAAGCGATGACACCGGGAAAAAGACGCCGGATAGGAACATCATCGGAAAGCTGATGAGGTTGATAATAGGGATGGTCGCTTCCTGGCTCTTCGATAACCCGGCCACGATGAATCCGATGGACAAGAAGGATGCCATGCCTAAAAGCAAAACCAGCAGGATCGGTCCCAATGGCACGCTCACGGAGGCATGCAGGATCGTCGTGGAAAATCCGATCACAATAGCCGCGCTCGCCAGGCCAACCACCATATAGTTCACGATGGTGGCCGCAAGCAATTGCACGGGCTTCACCGGCGTCGCCCGAAATCGGCGCAAGACGCCTTGCTCCTTCCAGCGGGTCAATCCCGCTCCAATGCCAAAGAGACTATTTTGCATCGTCATCAGGGCAAGGATGCCCGGCAACAAAAAGTCCAAATAGGTGGAGCTGTGGGAATGGGTCATCGCTTGGGCCGCCACCCGAAAGAGGGGAGGGCGGCCGGAGAGCGCGATATCGGCTTGAGCCACGAACGCTTCCACTGATCCGACAACCTGCCCGGCACTCACGGCGTTGGCGTTGTTGTATCGCAGCGTGAGTGTTGTAGTGTGGTCCGCTGCGGCAAGAGGCACGAGCAGTGCAGCGTCTATTTGCCCCCGTTGCACTTCCTGCAACGCCTGGCGCCGGCTCATCTTCGTTACGTGAAACAGGGGGGAACGCTGGAATACCTTCATAACGGCCGCTGATTGCCCCCTGGGAGAGACCACAGCGAGATTGACCCGGCTTTGTGAATTCCCCAGGAAGCTGAATACGAACATGAGGACCAGAGGAAAGAACAAGGTCCAAAACAAGCCCTGACGATTGCGGATGGTCTGCCTAAGCAGGCTTCGCGTCAGCACAAGGATGGCATTCATTCCCGCAAGCTCCTTCCCGTGAGCTCTAAAAATACGTCCTCCAATGTGGCGTTGCGCGTCGTGAGTCCTGTAATCGCACGCCCCTCGCGCTGAGCCCAGTTGACCAGACCAACCAACGTGTCCTCGAGACGGTCGCTGACTAGGGTGGTGACCTCATCGCGTTCTTCCATTCGGCGCACCGCAGGAAGGTCCACGGTGGAATTGATGCCCACGGAGCGAGAAACCTCGACCACGGAGGCGGGCATATGCCGTTGGATGAGCTCGCGGGGCGTTCCCTCGTCGAGGACACGGCCATGGTCGATAATGGCCAGCCGATCGGCCAGCACTTCGGCCTCCTCCATGTAATGGGTGGTCAACACCACAGTTCGGCCTTCCGCTTTTAAGCCTAAGATCACGTCCCATAAGTTCCGGCGCGCTTGGGGGTCCAGGCCGGCGGAGGGCTCGTCGAGAAATACCACCTCCGGGTCATTGATCAGTGCGGCGGCTAATGCCAGCCGTTGGCGCTGCCCCCCCGAGAGGCCGCCGACCCGGGCATTCTGCTTTTCTTCGAGGCCAAGACGCGAAATGAGATCGGAGACCGCGAGACGCCGGCGATAGAAACTGTGGAATAGTTCCAGGGTTTCTTTCACCGTCAGCAATTCGAAAAATGCGCTGCTTTGCAGCTGGACGCCAAATTGAGACCGGGCCTCGTCCGGGTGGCGAACGACATCGAGTTCGCCCCACCAAACGCGGCCGTCATCGGGGCGTCGGAGTCCCTCAACCATTTCCAGGGTTGTCGTCTTCCCGGCCCCATTGGGACCCAGCAGGCCAAACACAATGCCGGATGGCACGGTTAACGTCAGGTGGTCAACAGCAGTCATGGCTCCGTAGCGTTTCGTCACGTTTTCGAGCCGTAATGTTTTCTGCATAACTCCTCCTTTACGACGCGATAATCCGGATCATCGTGGGGTCCCTAGAGGCGGGCTGCTGCGAGACCAAGGAAGCAACCAGACTGGCCTCGGCCCGGCCAGAATCTTGGGGAACCACACGTTCGAGCGCGGTCCGGTCTTCGGGAGCCCTGGGCGCGTGACCTGTCAGGGATCGTACGTCTCCCGTTCCATGCGATGATCGCCGATCGTCATCCCTGTCGACCGCGTGCACGTCTGCACGGTACTCCACATCGTTTGCGAGGTCAACGATGTACACGCCTAATCATTCATGAATGGAACCATGCGGGGTTGGCGCTTGGGCGCGGCTTCGCTGGCTCTTCAGCGGGAAGCCCGACGCTCTTCACACCGGGTAGGAAACAACCGCCTCAGGCGGCCGTTGTTGTGCGTTGACATCCTACCGCCATTCGTGTCGAATGATGAGCAGTAACGATGGCCTACGCGCCACCCGCACAGGTATTCGGAGTTTTGGGGAGGCGGGGCTTGGCCGGATGTTGATGAGAGGTGAGGCCGTGGGGCGTCATACGCCGTATGGCATGGTGGCACTGGACTTGGAGGGGACCGCACTTCAGCCTGACGGCACGGTATCGCCTGCTCTGAGGGACGCCGTGGCCGCCTGTGTGGAGCGGGGCATCGCTGTCATTGTGGCCACGGGCCGCATGCCGCAGCCCGCGCAGTACTATTGGGGATCCCTGCACTTGCCTCCATCTCCTATCATCGCCTATCAAGGCGCCATGGTCATCTGGATGCCGGATGGCCGGGTGGAATCACAAATCGCCTTGCCGGAGCGGGCCGCCGCCGGGCGGTGACCTGGGCGTTGGAGCAGAACCTCTTGGCCCAGGTCTATGTCGGATCCGGGTTGTGGGTTTCCCAGGCGGATTCGCGCGTCTCGCAACATATTGACCCAAGTCATATGTCCGATGTGGTTCGAGTCCGAGGGCCGGAGGCGCTGCTTGGCTGGCCAGAGGCCCCCATCAAAGTCCTGTTGCAAGGGGAGAGTGCGGGGTTGGACCGGGTGCGGGGCGAACTGGAAGCGTTGATGCGATGGGAGCCGGTGCGTCTCTTGCGATCGCATGCCGACTTTTTGGAACTGGTCCACAGGTATGCGGGCAAATCCGTGGGTCTTCAAGCGGCCGCCCGCGCTTTGGGGATTGCGCAGAACCGGGTGTTGGCCATTGGGGATGCCGAAACTGATGTGGACATGCTCGAATGGGCTGGCTTTGGGGTGGCGATGGGCCAGGCAACAGAGTCCGTCAAACGGGCGGCCAATGCCGTGACGGAAACGGTGGAGCAGGATGGGGCCGCGCGGGCGATCGCACGATGGGTTCTCGGTTTCGGGCAGTGACCGTGCATATGGGTTCCTTACACGGTTTTCGGCATGCGTTGCAGCGGCTCTCCATACTACTGGTAGACCACCAGCAGCGGAGATGGCTTAAGGGCCAGCACCTGGGCCGGGGACATTAAAGGCGTGTCCTGGGTGTAGAAGAGTTTGATGCCGCCGTAGCCGATGGGTTGGTCGGTGATGAAGGCTTTATAGTTGGCGATCTTATCGGCCGGGGTTCCGAACCCGTCTGTATCCATGATGAAGCTGACACCCGGTAATGGCTTAATGGCTTGCCAATTCGGCACCATTTCCGGAAGAAACTGGTGAACGATAAGAATTTTGGGCGGCAGGTGGTCTCGGACCACCAATCGGTGCAAGACCTGGATGGCGCCATTGATGGCGGCCGCGGTCATACTGCCGAACTCCTGACCGGGAATGCCGCTGGGAATCTGGTCCATGTCGAATTCAGGGTCCAGTCCCAGCTCCACGTCCGGCAGCTTTAGGAAGGGTTCGAGGGACTTGACTTGGGCGGCTACGGTGCTGTGCCCCACCTGGATATCGAGGATGAGAAGGGCATGCGCGGAACGGGCCAGCTTCAGCTCAGACTTGATCAGGGACGCCGGCATAAGAAGGCTGTAGGCTCCGTCTGGACCCGGTGAAGCCTGCGCTACGGTGGCGACCAATTCCAGCGCCTTAATCACGGGATGGGACGGATCCAAGGCCTGATATGCCTGGGCTTGTTTGGCGAGACGCGCCAGCATTTCCTTTGGGCTGCCCTGGCCCAAGACCCCCATTTGGGCATCCAGGGGATTGCCATAGAAGGCCACGATTCGGTGGCCGGGCAGCAACGGGGCGGGAATGGATTTGTGGGTTCGCGACGGGGCCTGGACGTGCGGTTTTGGGGGAATGGGCTCCCTGGCGAGGGGAACCGTCGCCGCACTTCCCAACAAAAGGGCACCGGCCGCACCAATGAGAGGGGCCCAAATCCGCATATCTGCACCGCCTTATTTCGGCCATTCGACACGCTTCGAGTGATGGCAGCGATTGAGATGATTGCCATGGGGAATTTCGTCGAATTTTGAATAGATCCTGCTTAGTTGAGAAATCTTTCGGGATCCGGATCCGTCACGGTGGATTCACGTGGCGTTCGAGCGCTTGGGAGCTGCCCCGGGAGGAGGGGGGACGGCGGGATGGCGGTCACGCGGTGCGGTACGAACCCCCGCCAACCCCGGATTGCCCAGTCGACACGGCCCATTGCGGAGTCAGTGGAATGTCATGGTGCACCCCCTCTTGCCGCGCCACGCCGGTCACGCATCAAAGGTCACCGGAGCGGATGCCATCGCACGCTCGATCGAGTTATCCCTTGGCGCTTCACGGCCGGTCGTCGACATGGCTGACTGTCTTCACGAGGCCCAAACGATCTGAATGGGCGGTGTCAGCGCGGGGCGTTGGGATGTTGCCGCAATGCCGTCATGAGGGCCTGAGCCGCGTGGGACACCGGCGTGTCTCGACGTGCGACCAGGCCAATGGGGCGCGGAGGCAGAGGCGGAACCGGAAAAATCTGATATAGCTCGCCGCGGTCGAGTGCGTGCTGGACGAAGGGAATGACTACGCCAGCGACACCGAGGCCAATGCGTGCGAAGTCCCCCAGCAGATCCAAACTGCCCAGTTCGATTTCTGGCGTGACCGAGACATGATGGGCAGCGAAATACCGGTCAAAATGGGATCGGGTTACACTGCCGCGCTCCAGCAGGAGCAAGGGATGCCGAGCGATTTCCGCAATCGGCCGCGGACTGTCGGCCAAAGCACGGAGCGCCTCACCGACCACAAACCCGTCCTGTAGGACTGGGCCCTCAACGACGAGCAGATCATCGCCTGCCACAGGCAGGTTCACGATGCCGAAATCCACGGCGCCGGAGCGCAATAACGCGAGGGTGTCCTGCGAGGTGCCGTTGGTGACATGCAGCCGCACCATCGGATGGGCGCGGTGAAAAGCGTCCAAGGTCGGCAGCAGATAGTAGCGGCAGAGGGTGTCGCTGGCGCCGATCCGGATGTCGCCCCGCTCCAAGTGCTGCATTTCCTCGAGGCGGCGTTCGCCCGCCTCGAGGAGACGGAAGGCGGCCTCGACGTGCTCGTATAACTGCTGGCCCTCCGGTGTTAGTCGAATCCCCCGACTCGTGCGGATGACCAGTTGGCTCCTAATGTCGGCCTCGAGCTTCTGGAGCGCTTGGCTGACGGCTGATTGGGTTAAAAACAACTGTTCGCCCGCGCGGGTGAGATTTCCTGTCTGGGCCACAGCGCGGAACACCCGGTATCGATCCAGCGACGTAACATTCATTGAACTTATGTCTCCTATCACCAGCATTAAGTACCGTGATGGCACAGCCTCTATTATACTGGGCCTCGCAATGGAACCGAAATGGGGGCATGTCCAATGAGTGTGACCGCGATCGTGGGGGCCAACTGGGGTGACGAGGGAAAAGGCAAGATGACCGACGTGCTGGCGTCGGAAGCAGATTTCGTCGTGCGGTTTCAAGGCGGGAACAATGCCGGCCACACTATCGTCAACCCCTGGGGGAGCTTCGCGCTGCATTTGCTGCCGTCCGGCGTGTTTTATCCGCATGTGGAGAACGTGCTCGGCCCGGGAGTTGCCGTCAACATCCCGGCCTTGCTGCAGGAACTGGAGGAGTTGCGGCGCCGGGGTGTCGCCGAGCCCAGGCTCCGTGTATCTGACCGGGCCCAGATTGTGCTCCCCGTTCACGTGCTCCTCGACCGGCTCGAAGAAGAGCGGCTGGGGAGCCGCCAGTTTGGATCGACCCGTTCCGGCATGGCGCCTTTCTACGCAGACAAGGCGCTCAAGGTGGGACTACGCATCGCAGACCTGTTTGACGGGGACCGGATTCGAGAAGCTGTTGAGCGCTGTCTGGACCTGAAAAACATCCTCTTAACACACGCCTACAGCACCGAGCCGATTGATGCCCGCGCTATGACGGAAAGCCTCTTGCAGGCCGGATCTGCCATCGAGCCCTATGTGCGGGATACCACGGCGCTGTTGCAAACGGCTGTGCGGGAGGGCCGCCGCATCGTGCTGGAAGGACAATTGGGGGCGCTGCGCGACCCGGATCACGGGATCCATCCCTATACGACGTCCTCCTCCACGCTGGCGGGGTATGCCAGTGTCGGGGCGGGCATCCCGCCTGGCGCGATGACCCGCATCGTGGCGGTGACCAAGGCCTATGCGTCCTGCGTAGGGGCGGGGCCGTTCGTGACCGAATTGGCCGAGCCCGCTGCGGGCCGGCTTAGGGAACGCGGCGGTTCGGCGGGCGAATACGGGGCCACGACGGGTCGACCGCGCCGCGTCGGTTGGTTCGACGGGCCGGCCACGCGCTACGGAGCCCGCCTGCAGGGCGCCACGGAGATGGCCTTGACGAACTTGGATGTTCTGAGCGCATGGGGCGAGATTCCCATCTGCACGGCATATCGGATAGGGGAACGGGTGACCATAGATTTTCCGCCGACCGGGGCATTGAATCGGGCGGAACCGGTTTGGGAACAGATGGAGGGCTGGGGCACGGATATTACCGGGGTCACCACCTATGATGAACTGCCGGTGGCCGCCCAGCGCTATGTTGAGCGGTTGGAAGCGTTAATCGGAGTACCCATCCGATTCATTTCTGTGGGACCGCGCCGGGAACAAATCATTGTCAAACCGGCGTAACCGTGTTGCGAAGACTTCGGGAATTCCGGGTATGGACCCGTGGGAGACCAAAACAGCACGCTGCCCTAGGCAGTGTGCTGTTTTCTAGGACCGTTGGTGTTTCTGGACTATTGTTCGCGCGCCGCCTTTAAGGCATTGGCCCACCACGACAAATCGTCCAACATCGCGGTGACTAGCGGAGGCAAATGAGCAAGATCGTTAAAAGTTTTTTGGCCCATCATAATAGGCAGGAAGTCGCCGCCTTGAATGTGGACCGCTGACCGGATGGGCGCCATTTGCAGTTCCACGGCGATCAGCCGCAATTGTTCGATGGCCCGCGCCGCGCCCACGGATCCATAGCCCACGAAGGAGACTGGCTTGCGCAGCCATTCCACATAGGCATAGTCCAAAGCGTTTTTGAGTGAGGCCGTCGGGCCGTGATTGTATTCAGCGGCGATAATGACATAGCCGTCAAATTCCGCGATTTTCTTCTGCCAGCGGAGACCCTCGGGGTCTTGGGTGGGGGCGTGCATGTTGCTGGCCCGTTCGTTGAAGAAGGGCAGAGCATAATCGCGCAGGTCGATAAGCTCGAACGCTAAGTCGGTGCGCTGGCCAGCTAGGGCCATCAGCCACTCGGCCGCCTTGCCGCCAATTCGAGTGTCGCGGGTACTTCCTAGTATCACGCCAATCTTGAGCATTATGGTGTCTCCCTTGTTGTGAGATATCCAGCAGATGATGGAAAGCCAACACCTGTTGCTTTCAGGGTAACGGTTTGGATATCATCAAGGCAACCATCAAACGGCCCGGCTCTGTGTGGTTACACAACACAAAGGGCCGAGTGTTGGGCGGCGGGATGCGTATGGGAGGATAATGATGGCTGCGGAAGAACGGATCGATCTGCGCGTGCGGCGCACCCGCAAGCTGCTACAGGACGCTTTTCTGCAGCTGATGGCTCAAAAGAGTTTTCAATCCATCACGGTCCAAGATATCAGCGCTGCCGCCATGGTCAATCGTTCCACGTTTTATGATCATTTTGTCGACAAGTACGCCCTCATGGAATGGGCCGTCAGCGAAACATTTCGGGAGCAGTTAATGGCCAGGCTGCCGGATACGGATCACTACACGGTCGAAAACCTGCGCGCCCTCATAATGACCATGTGGGAGTATTTTGGAGGCCTGCACGGCCAGTGCCAGAGCGCCGATGAGCAGGAACGAATGCTCTTCCAATCCCAAGTCATGAATGTCGTGATAAAGGTGCTCAGCGACTGGCTTGCCACAGGATCGGGGCCCGGGGCAGAGGATCCCATCACCCGCGAATTGGCAGTGGCGGTGACAAGTTGGGCCATCTACGGGGCCTCTCAGTATTGGGCGGAGAAAAATCCCCAAGGAACTGGGGAGGAGCTTGCCGATCGGGTCTTTCCGATACTCCAAGGAATGCCGCAGACCGCGTGTTTGCTGCGAGAAAATGACCCGTCATAGTCTGGGTCGAGACGAGTGCAGGGCCAGCCGGCGGGCATGAGTCGGACACAGGATTGGGATGATTACAGCCAGCGGTGCACCCGGCGTCGGTAGTCGCGATAGGCGTCGCCGAACGTGCGTTCTAAATACTGCTCCTCGCGCCGGATCACACCGTAGTGCAGAACGATGTGCACCAGGATTAACAAGGGGACGAACCAGACGTTGCCGTTTATCAGCGCTACGCCCGCGACCGCCGTGCTCAGCGCAGAGTAAATGGGATTTCGGGTATACCGGTATGGGCCGCTTTGCACGAGAGCCGTGGCCGGATGGGTCGGGTCGACCGCCGTGCCGTGGGAGCGAAACGTCAACACCGCCCATAGTGCGATAGTGAGTCCGGCCACAATGAAGGCGCTGCCCACCGGCCACAACCGCCAGACCATTATCCAGGGCGGATTGACCAGCGCTTTGAACAGAAACCCCAAGACTAAACATAATCCATAAAGGACCGGAGGGGGAAGCAGCACACCCGGTTTGTCCGGTTTGTTTCCATCCATCTGGCGTCCTCCTCCCAGCTCTCTCCATCGATGCGCCCGTCGCCTTGCAACGGTTGTCATTTGGAAGTTCGCTGCGTGCCGACAAGAATCCTGTTGAAGGCGCGGGGGGTCTGCCATCCCTAATTTCTGGCGAGAGGGATCCGGGAGGGAACCGTCGAATGGGCAGGTGGGGGGAATATCGTGAACAAACAGGTGATGATGACCGGAGCTGCGTGGATGGCGGCTCTTGGACTCCTGGCTGCGAGCTATGATGTGACGGCTGTCTCGGTGGTCCTAGTCCACCTGAAACACATTTGGGGTCTCACAGTGGGAGAAACCGCCAATCTTACGGCTGCACCGCTGGTCGGATCCGTTATCGGAAGTCTGGCTGCGGGACTGTTTGCCGACCGCTTCGGCCGAAGGCTGCTCCTGATGATTGATTTTGCGGCCTTCGTGGTAGCGGCCGGGCTGGCCGCCCTGGCCACAGGGTATGACAGCCTGCTCCTTTGGCGGACGGTCATGGGCCTCGGTATCGGGGCGGACTTCGCCGTCGTCTTCCCGTACTTGTTGGAATCTGTTCAGCCCCGTAAGCGCGGGGCGACCTTGGCATTCGTCCTCTTGATAAACGATGTGGGCCAGGTGTTGGCCTACGGAGCCGGATCATATCTGGTGAGCCAAGGCCCAGACGGGTTCCGGTGGGTCCTGGCAGTCGGGGCCGCTCTGGGGGCCGTCGTGCTGGTGGGGCGCCGATCGCTGCCGGAATCGGAGCCATGGCGTAAAGAGGGCCTGCGGTCCTTCTCCGGGATTGGACGCCAAATGCTGCGGTTAAAGGAACTCAAGACGGCCGGTTCCTCCGCCATCCTCTGGTTCCTCCACCAGGTCACCGGACAGGGACTAACCCTGTTCCTACCGGTCATCATTTCCTTGCTCTGGAATGAAACCGCCGGCCAGAGCGGGACCACGTCCATCCTGGTCAAGCTTTTGAGCTTAGGCGCGGGGGTCCTGACGGTTTACGTGATCGATGCCTGGGGCCGGCGGCCTCTGCAACTAGCCGGGTTTTTGGGACGAGGATTGGCGCTTTTGCCCTTAGGGCTTTCTGTTGTCATGGGATATCGCATGCCGTTCTGGGTCGCGGGTACGCTGTTGTCCGTGGCGCTGGCATTTGGGGCCATGGGTCCGGACAAGACCACCGTCATTACCACGTCTGAACGGTTTGCTACGCCCGTTCGGAGTACCGGGCAAGGGGAAAGTGAGATGGTCGGCCGACTGGGCGGGGTCTTCGGGGTATTGTTGTTTGGGTTCTTCGGCGGCGGAACCGGTCTCGGCGAGACTATCCTGGTCTTTTCCGCGGTGGCGCTGCTGGGGGCCTTGTTGACCGGCCTCACGCTGCCGGAAACGGCGCCGTCCCGTCTGGCGGCTGCCGCGTCGCAGGCCGTTGGGATTGATTAACCCCCGCGGGGCCGCATCGGATTCGCCCGGGCGTGGCTTTTTGGGGGCGCCGTGGACACGGCCTGCCAATGCGTGAGGCCTCCTAGAATGCCTGTTCCCGTCACCGGCGCCCCGCTAATGGCTTTTCCAGGCACCCCTTGAAGGAAGCCATAGGGACAAACCAGGAATCTTGGGCTTTGGGACCATAATCGGTGCACGTCGTATTGAGCGCACTAACCTCTAACCGGGATGCTCTCGTAACCGCGCAGAACCAGCAGCGGGCGCCGAGTCGGTGTCCCGGTCATCGCGAGGCCGGGAAGGCGGCGGGTCATTTCCTCAAACGCGACGCGGGCTTCCAAACGGGCCAGTGCGGCACCCAAGCAGTGATGAATTCCGAGCGAGAAGGCCAAGTGCCGTGACGCGTCGGGCCGATCGATTTGCAGGCGGTCGGGCTGGTCGAACGCATCAGGATCCCGGTTGGCGCCGCCGATGGCGACGATAATGGACGTGCCCTTCGGAATGACGGTGCCGGCGACCTCTGCGTCCTCGGTCGCCGTCCGGGACGTCATCTGCACCGGACTGTCGTAACGGAGCAATTCCTCCACGGCCGTGGGAATAAGAGCCGGGTCCTCCCGCAGCTGCCCCCACTGCCCCGGCTCGCCCAAGAGGGCTACGGTGCCGTTTCCAATGAGGTTGACGGTGGTCTCAAAACCCGCGACGAGGAGCAGCAGGGCCGTACTGACGAGTTCGGCGGACGTGAGCCGGTCGCCCGCTTCCTCCGCTTCCACGAGCGCAGACAGGAGGCTCTGGTCCGGCTCCGCTCGGTGCTTCTGCACCAGATCCTGCAGATAAGCGGTTAGGGCCAACTCGGAGGCACGGGACCGCGCTTCTCCCGCTTGCGCAGACTGTGGGTCGAGGGTGGTGGCGACGTCGTGGCCCCAGACTCGGAATTTCTCCTGATCCTCAGCTGGAACGCCCAGCAGGTGGCAAATCACCGCAATGGGAAGGGGAAAGGCTAGGGCATCGATGAGGTCGAAGTCTCCCGCGGTTTCCATGGGGCTGAGAAGACGATCCGTGAGCTCACGAATCCAGGGTTCGAGGTCAGCGACGGCCTTGGGCGTAAAAGCCCGGGAGACTAGTCTCCTCAGGCGGGTATGGTCGGGCGGGTCCATAGTGAGGAGGTCGGCGCTGGGCAGGTCGGCCCGCGGATCGCCCTCCGGATAGGTTGGGGGATGGTATCCCTTCTGGTGCACGGGCGAGGAACTGAACCGGGCGTCCCGCAAGATGGCTGCTGCCGTCGCGTGAGTCGACGTGATCCAAGGTCCCAGGGAACTTTTCACGAGGCCGCGGCGGCGGACATCGGCGTACAGCGGGTAGGGGTCGGCCTTGGTCTCAGACCGCATCAGGCGGGCGACCGGATCTCCGCGCCATTGAAAATAGCGCAACGCCGCAGGTTCTATAAGGTGCCGCATCATTTGCTCTTTCAGGCCTATCCGGGCGCCGACATCCTTGAGGGCCGGACTGGGACGGGTGTTCTGGTCCATTCGTGTTTCCTCCTTGGCTGCTAATTATTGCACGACGTTGGGTTTACGGTCCTTGTGACTTTATGCTATCGGCCGGAGGTCCCGGAGCCTAGTCACCAAGGTCACCCGATGGGGTGACGAAGGTCACGAGCCGCCACTGTGTTATGTGCAAGGGGATTCGTGCAAGGCCGACGAATCGAGCGCGGCATGCCAAGGACGTGGACTGATGGTCAGGACCGAAGGCGGCTTACCCAGACTTGTGACCCGCACCTCCGGTGGTCCGCCCGCATCGGCTGCCGGCGAGAAGAAACGCCGGGTGTGGTGCGGCACGTGTCTTGGCTAGCCTGGGAAGGGATGTGTTCGTGGTGAAATCTGGCCGACGAGAATGCGCTCGCGTTACCTGGAGGTCCGACGCTTCATCAATGGAGACGGGCTGCTCCGCGCAGGGAGCAGCCCGTGTCGAATCCCGTAGTTACTTCAGGTACTGGCCAAACCAGTCGGTGAAGGTGTTCAAGCGGTAGATCCGATGCCACGGTTTGCCGTTCCGGCTCATGCCATGGAATTCATCGGGATAACGGATGAATTTCACGGGGGCCTTGTCGTAGAACTTCATGGCCGTGAACAGCATCTCGCCCTGCTCCAAGGGGCAGCGGAGATCCCCCTCCTGGTGTTCGATGAGAAGCGGGGTGACAATGTTTTCGACATAGGTGATGGGGCTTTGCTGCCGGTACCAGGCATCGTCTTCGTCCCACGGCCAGACACCGTCGGCGCGGCGGATCCAGCTCCAGCCCAAATCTCCCGTTCCCACCATGGTCTTCCAGTCGACAACCGAGCGCATGGTGATGGCGGCCTTGAACCGGTCCGTGTGTCCCACAATCCAGTTGGTCATGTATCCGCCGTACGACCCGCCCAAAACCCCCAGACGCGCGGTGTCAATCCACGACGCCCGATCGATGGCCCCGTCGAGGGCGGCCATGATGTCCTTGTAGTCGAGGTTTCCCCATTCTTTTTGAATGGCCGCGCAGAAATCCTTGCCGTAACCCTGCGAGCCGCGAGGGTTGCAGTAGACCACTCCGTACCCATTGGCGGCCAGCCACTGGAACTCGAAGAAGAAGCTTTGCGAGTACATCATCATCGGCCCACCGTGAATTTCGAGTGCGGTCGGCGCTTGTTCGCCATCCTGGAGTCCCACCGGTTTCATCAGCCAGGCATCCACCTCGGGGCCGCCCTCGGCATGGACTTGGAAGCGTTCGGGCTCCGACAATTCCAGGTCGGACAAGAGGTCGTGATTGGGGTTGGCGAGGGTGTCCAACTGGCCGCTGGCCAAATCCAGCCATAAAACTTGGCCGGGATTCACGGGTGTGCTGGTGCACAGCGCGGCGTAACGGCGGTCATGGGTCAAGTCATAGCTGTAGAACACTTGGTCGCGCGTGGTGAGAAGGTCTACCTGATTGTTGTGGAGCCCCACCTTGGCCAACTGCGTGGTGCCGTTCCGCGAGGTGAGCAAGAACATGTGGCTTCCGTCCTGGTCAAACAACAGGGGATTCGTTCCGGGTGCCGGCATGTCCGAGATGGAGATGTCGGAGAAGGGACGATCCCATGCCGCGGCAATGCGCTCGGCCGGTTGTCCGTCCACTGTGGTTCGGTAAATCCCGGTGTTGTCGTACCCCATGTCGTTCCAGTTGCTGGCTAGGTAGTAGACCGACCGGCCATCCGGGGCGAACACCGCCGATCCGGCGCTGAGCGGGTCGGCGCTCAAGGGGCGCGGTTTTTCCTGGCCGGTCAAGTCGACCAAGTAGATGAGGTGGCGGCTGGCGTTTTTGTCGTAGTCATCGCCGTACCGGGTGCTGGTGAGGGCCCACCGGCCGTCAGGGCTGAGGGAAAGGCCGCTGTGGCGCATAGGCCCATCCGTAATCTGGCGGGGCTTGCTGCCCTCGGCCAGTTCTTGTACGACGATGTGCGGGCGCCGCTCATTGAAGTACCCTGTGCCGTCAAGCTTGTGGTACATCTCCGTAATGACTTTGACGTCCCGGTTGTACTTGATGTAGGGGTCCTCGGGATCCTTGTCGTCTTCCGATTGAAGGCCTTCCGGAGCGATTAGCGCGATGTAAACGAGGCTCTGGGAATCCGGATGCCATTCAAACTCGGTGACGCCGCCCTTAACGCGGGTGACCTGGCGTGCTTCACCGCCGTCGGTCGGCATAACCCAGACTTGCCGGGTTCCGCTGCGGCGCGACAGGAATCCGAGCAGTTCGCCATTCGGCGAGAAGCGGGGAGTGGAGTCGCTGGGACCGGCGGTAAAACGGCGCGGTGCCTCTCCGGGCGATACCGTCATCAACCAACTGTCGGTACGGTTCTCTTCACGGTTGGCCTGTTGCTGCTGATAGACCACTTGCTGGCGGGTTGGATGAAGGGTCACTTCCCCGACCAACTGGAAGCGGAACAGGTCTTCCGGCGTGATTTTGCGCATGCTGCACCTCCGTTATGTTACGATTCTCCTATACCTTCGCTGGTGACGGCGGACTATCCTCTCAGGAAGGGGCGGTGAGAGCAATTTTCTCCGGACTTTCCGAACGTCTGGCCGCAGCCGAACCGGCTTATGCGGGCTGGGCTAAACCCGCCGCGGTGATGATTGTGATCGCGCGCCTCCCTGAACCATCTATCCTCTTCATCCGACGTCCCGACACCTTGACTCACCATGCTGGTCAGATTGCCTGCCCCGGGGGAACCTTTGAGCCGGGGGTAGACCAGTGTTTATGGGATGCGGCTCGGCGTGAAACCGAGGAAGAAGTCGGGATTCGCGTGTCCCCGGACTCGATGGCGGGGTTTCTTGATCCTGTCTACATCCACGTGACCGGATTCACGCTGTTGCCGGTGGTGAGCGTGATCGACCAGCGGCCATCCGTGGTGCCGCATCCCGACGAGGTAGCGGATTATCAGTGGGTGAGTTTGGACACTCTGCGCCAGGTCCGCTGCATCGTGCCGATGGACATTGACGGAGTGCGCTACCCTCTCGCGGAGTTTCCTCTGGAGTGGGGACGGCTCTGGGGTGCGACGGCGCGCGCGGTCGATCAGCTGCTCCGCGTCCTCGAGGGAGACATCGTATGAAAAGGAGGTCGCCTCAGCCGTGCAAATCAGGCGATTAGCCACACATCAAGAATTACAGCATGCGACCGATTTGGAGGCCGAGATTTGGGGAGCGGGGGACCCGACCCCTCGCTCCCTGCTCGTGGTGTTTGCCCACCACGGCGGGGTCGTCACCGGCGCCTATGACGGAGACCGGTTGGTCGGCGTATCGCTGGGATTTCCCGGGATCGACGACGAGGGGGCGACATACCTTCATTCGCATCTTTTGGGAGTCCGTCCGGAATATCGCCGGCACCGCCTGGGCGAGGCGCTGAAGCGCGCCCAGTGGCAGTTTGCGGAGGAAAAGGGCCTGCCCTACATCGGGTGGACCTACGATCCTTTGATGGCACCCAACGCCTGGTTCAACCTCTCGGTATTGCGGGCAGAGGTGCGGGACGTTTGGGAGAACGTGTATGGCACACTGGGCGACGCCATCAACGGGGCGCTGCCCACGCACCGTTTCTGGGTGGTGTGGAATGGCGCCGCCCCCCTGCCGTCGAACCCTAGCGGGGGGGAGCACCGGCGCATGGATATTCCATCGAATGTGGCGGCACTGCGCCGGGAGGACCCGGGGGCGGCACGCAGCCAAGCGGATCAGTTTTTTCAGGAGAGTCGGGGCCTATGGGAGAGCGGGTGGCGCATTGCCGGAGCCGGACGCGACGCGGGTGGGGTCTGGTATGATTGGGTTCAACAGCCGGAGAAAGGCGGTGACGCATGAAGATTGAGGCCATCCATTTAGACTTTATTGAGATTCCGCTCAAAGCGCCGTTTCAGACCTCCTTCGGCACGGATAGTCTGAAAACCACGTGGATTTTAACCATCCGCTCAAACGGTATGGCAGGATACGCCGAATCAGTCGCAGACGTCGAACCGTTATACAGTGAAGAGACTCACGCCACCGTGTACTTTGCGCTCAAGAATGACTTGCTGCCGCGCTTGGCGGGCGTCGAGATCATGAGGCCCGAGGATCTCGAGCGTCTGGTGGCGCCGGTTCGGGGCAACCGCATGGCGAAGGCGGTGCTGGAGATGGCCGTATGGGACTGGTTTGCGAGGAGTCAGGGGGTGCCCCTCTGGCAGCTCATCGGTGGCGACCCTTCTCGGAAGCAGATTCCGGTGGGTGTGTCCATCGGGATCCAGCCGTCGCCCGAGGCGCTTGTGGACACGGCGCAAGGATATTTGTCCCAAGGATACCGGCGTCTGAAGGTCAAGATTAAACCCGGCACCGACCGCGCGCCCCTGGAGGCGTTGAGACGAGCCGTGGGGCCGGATGTGCTGATTATGGCGGACGCCAACTCAGCCTACCGGCTGAACGATCTGGACACCTTGAAGGCACTCGATCCACTAAATCTCATGATGCTTGAGCAGCCGCTGGCGGAAGACGACATCATCGACCACCGCCTCTTGCGGGAGGCTCTCCAGACGCCGATTTGCCTCGATGAGGCGGTGCGCAGCGATGAAGACGCCCGCAAGGCCATCGAACTCGGAGCCTGCTCCATTATCAATATCAAAGTGGGCCGGGTCGGCGGACATGCCATAGCGCGGCGCGTGCACGATGTGGCGATGGCCCACGGGGTTCCGGTGTGGTGCGGCGGCATGCTGGAGACTGGCATCGGCCGTGCTCATAATTTGCATCTCAGCACCCTGCCCAACTTCCGCCTGCCGGGAGACACCTCGGCCAGCGACCGCTATTTCAAAGAAGACATCATCGACCCGCCTTTCCGGCTGAATGCCGATGGGACGCTCACGGTTCCGGATGGACCAGGAATCGGCGTAGAACCAGACCCAGACCGCATCCGCCAATTTCGCACGCATCACGAGGAGTGGGCGCTTGCCGGAGGCCTGTGGAAAGGAGGCGGAAAGCCATATGGCGAACCTACGAGCTTCTGACGACATGCGCCAGTGGCTGGAAACGCTGGTGAAGATTGAATCGCCGTCGGGCCATGCCGAGGGCATCGGTCAGGTGATGGATGTTGTGGCCGAGGTTTTGGGAGACAAAGGCGCGGTATCGCGCATTCCAACTCCGGCCGGGCCCATGATGGAAATTTCGCGGGGACAGGGCGGGGCGCTGATTTTGGCGCATGCGGATACCGTCTGGCCGTTGGGTACGCTCGCGGAGATGCCTTGGCGTGAGCAGGGGGACTGGGTGTACGGTCCGGGTTCCCTGGACATGAAGGGCGGCATCGCCATCGCGATGGCCGCCATCCGGGAGATTGCAGACAGTGTGCCGTATACGTTTCTCATTACTCCAGACGAAGAGGTCGGCAGCGACGACAGCCGTGAAGCCATTGAGGACGCGGCGCGCCGATCCCGGCTGGTGCTGGTTTTGGAATCCGGCATGCCCGGTGGAGCGGTGAAAGTGGGACGAGCCGGTGTGGGCGACTACCGGCTGCACATTCGCGGCGTCGAGAGCCACGCGGGACTGGAGCCGGAGAAGGGCGCCAGCGCCATTAAGGAGCTGTCCCACCACATCCAGTGGATGGAGGGCTTGGAGAACAAAGTGCTGGGCACCACCCTGAACGTCGGGGTTGTGGAAGGCGGCACCCGCAGCAACGTGGTGGCCGGCAAGGCATGGGCGCACATTGATGTCCGAGTTACGACGCGATCCGAAATGGAGCGGATCGAAGCCACGTTATCCGCGCCGCCGCGATTCGATGCGCGGTGTGAAGTGGTCTACGAAGGCGGGTTCAACCGTCCGCCCATGGAGCCCACCGTGGACAGCCAGCAATGGTTCCATGAAGCATCGCACATTTGGCGGCAAGCCACAGGCCAAGAGCTGGCCGGGGTTCGGGTTGGCGGTGCCAGCGACGGTAATTTGACGGCGCTTCTGGCGCCCACCATGGACGGATTGGGCCCCGTAGGGCAAGGCGCCCATGCCCGCAACGAAGGGGTAGATTGGCGCTATATGGAACCGCGGCGCCAGTTGGTTCAAGAACTGTTGATACGGGCGGGGCGGTCCTGATGGAGATTGCGACATGCGGCATTGGCCGTCAGCATGAGGCGTTGGTGGATGCGTTCAGACAGGCTGGGATTGACGAGCCTATCGGCCGCTGGGAGGATCTCGATGCTGCGGCTCGGGAGGAGATCAAGATTCTGTTTGGGTGGCGCATCACCCAAGAGGTCGTAGAGAGTTGTCCCAATCTGGCCTGGATTCAGGGGGCGGGAGCCGGAGTCGACTGGCTTCTGCCTGTTAAAATCCCGGAGTCGGTGGTGGTCACCCGCATTGTGGACCATTTCGGACCCGACATGGGGGAATACGCCCTCCTAGCCGCCCTGGCATGGGTGAAGGACTGGCGTCGGATAGCCCAGGGACAGGCGGACAGCACGTGGTCGCCGTACTTGGTGGGGTCACTGTCCGCATTGACGGTCGGGGTGTTAGGGGCCGGATCGATTGGATCGCACATAGCCGGCATGTTCCAGCCGCTGGTGCACGAGGTGCGGGCATTGGGCCGTAAGAGGCCCGGACTGCCAGGGGTCCGCGGATACGCAGCTGATGAATGGGACATGTTTTTCGATCAGTTGGATGTGCTGGTCATGGTGCTTCCGCATACCCCTGACACCTACCACGCGGTGGGCGCGGCTGAGATTGCCCGCATGAAGCGCGGGGGGTATCTCATTAATGTAGGCCGCGGGGCGGTTCTGGACACCGAGGCACTGGTGGCCGCGGTACAGGCCGGGCAACTGTCGGGGGCGGCGTTGGACGTGGTGGAGACGGAGCCATTGCCGCCCGAATCCCCGTTGTGGACATTGCCGGGTGTGACAATTAGCCCGCATATTTCGGGCCCCAGCCGTCCTGACGGGATGGTGGCCGTGTTTTCGGAGAATCTATCCCGGTTTCGGGGCGGCCGGCCGATGATGGGCGTTGTGGATTGGGAGCGTGGATACTAGAGTGGCCATTGCAATCTGCGCTTTGATTGGGTCGAGCGGTACCGGCAAAAGTCATCGGGCGTCGCTGGTGGCGGTCGATAAGGGCATTGACACCATTATCGACGATGGCCTGCTGATTCATCGCGGCCGTATCGTGGCGGGACGGTCGGCCAAGCGGGAGGCCACGCGCGTGGCAGCTGTCAAACGGGCCATCTTTGAGGAGCCTCACCATCGGGACGAAGTCGTGCATGCGCTGCAGACGCTGGCACCGGAGTCAGTATTGGTGCTGGGAACGTCCGAGCACATGATCTCCCGCATTCTCGCGGCCCTCAATTTGGCGGAATCGCCGGTGGATTGGGTGCGCATCGAAGAGATTTCGACACCCGAGGAACGCCGCATGGCGCGGTACGTGCGGCAAGCGGAAGGCAAGCACGTGATTCCCGCGCCGACGGTGGAGGTGCAGAAGTCGTTCTCGGGCTATCTGGTCGACCCCTTGCGGTTTATTTTCCGCCGTAAAGGGGGGCATCAGGTGGAGGTGGAAAAGTCCATTGTGCGGCCGACCTACTCCAGTCTGGGACGTTTCTACATTAGCGACACCGTGCTCAGCGGGATTGTCGTGCATGCGACCTACCAGGTGCCGGAAATCGCGCGGGTGTCAAGGGTCATGGTACAATCGAGCCCAGATGGGGTTGCGATTCAGATGGATGTGACCCCCCAGACCGCGCGTCATCTCTTTTCGATCCTGCGCCAAGTGCAGGACCATGTCCGGCGGCATGTTGAGCACATGACCTCCCTCAATGTACTGGGCGTCCGGGTGGAGGCGCGGCGGATTCGGCTCGATGAATAATCCATGATTCCCAAAGGGGGCAAGGCCGAGCAATGCAGCGGGTGCTGGTGGTGGACGATGAGACCGCGATTTTAGAACTGGTGTCTTACCATTTATCACGCGAGGGCTATCACGTCGAGACGGAGGAGAATGGGCAGACCGCGGTTCACCGTGTGTCCAAGGAGCCCTTCGACCTTGTCATCCTGGACGTGATGCTGCCGGGCCAGTCGGGGCTCGACGCCTGTCGGGCGATTCGTCAATCCACCGACATCCCGATCATTATGCTGACGGCTCGCAAGGACGAGGTGGATCGGGTGCTGGGTTTGGAACTGGGCGCCGATGATTATGTCACCAAACCCTTTTCTCCGCGCGAGTTGATAGCGCGCGTCAAGGCGATTCTGCGCCGTAGTCAGAAGGGCCGGGAAGAGACCGGCGACATTAAGGTCTCGGGTTTAGAAGTGGACGTGGAACGGCGCAGTGTCGAGGTGGACGGCACCCCTGTCAATTTGACCTTTACGGAGTTCGAACTGTTGACCATTATGGCACGCAACCCCGGCCGGGCCTTTACGCGCGACGAACTCTTGGTGCGCGTGTGGGGCGAAGATTTTTACGGCGACTCCCGGACGGTGGATGTCCACGTTCGTCACCTGCGTGAGAAGCTCAAAGAGGACCCGCAGAACCCCCGCTTCATCGAAACGGTCCGCGGCGTCGGATACCGGTTTTCTGGGCAATGAATCGAGGACAGTCCAATGTATGGCTGATACCTGCCAGTTTGGGGCTGGCCACCGTGGCGGTTTTGCTGTTAGGGGTGCCGCGCGGACCGCTCTTGGCGGCATTGCTGCTGTTAATCAGCTGGGTGTGGACGGTCCGGTATTTGTTGGCGTGGCGCCGGGGCGCACGGCTCCTGTCCGAGTCTGTCGTCCAGTTGGAGGATACGGTAGATCGGTGGGCTTCCGGTGATTTGCAGGCCCGGGTCTATCTCGACCAGGACGACCCTCTCGATTCCCTCGCCCATGGGATGAACCGCGTAGCGGAAGTGCTCATGGAGCGGACGCACGACCTGGAACAGGACAAGAAGCAGTTGGAGGCCATCCTGACCAGCATGGCCAACGGCATTATCATCCTGAACCATGGTTTGACCATTACTCTCATTAATCGTGCGGCCATCGAAATGTTTCGGGTCCAAGAACCGACTGTGACGGGCCGCCACCTCTTGGAAATCATCCGTGATGTGAAGATTGACGATGCGGTGCACCGCGTCACGCGCCAATTCGGCACTGAGACGGTGCACTGGAGTCCGCCCGACAACGAGGGGCTGGTGGTGGAGGTGACGATTGCCTCGCTGCCCGAGCCGGTGGGCGGACTAGGCGCCGTGATGGTGTCCCGGGACGTCTCCTTGCAAAGTCAGTTGGACCGCATGCGGCAGGATTTTGTGGCTAACGTCAGCCATGAACTGCAGACTCCGCTGACGATCATCCGCGGGTTCACCGAGACCCTTTTGGAGGAGGACATCGACCGCGAGACCCGCGAGCGCTTTACCCGTCTAATCCACGAAGAGGGCCGGCGCATGAGCCGGCTGGTCGACGACCTGCTGACCCTCTCGCGCATGGAGCATCATTCTCTTCCCTTCCAAGTCGAAGGGGTCGATTTGTCGGTGCTGTTGGAGTCGGTTGTGTCGCGCATGGTTCCGCGGGCAGAGGAGGCCGGACTGACTCTGGTCAGCCGCATCAACACCACCTTGCCCTTGGTGTCGGGCGATGCCGACCGCCTGCAGGAAGTCTTCTTAAACCTCATCCAGAACGCGGTCCAGTACACGCCCTCCGGGGGCACGGTCACCGTCTCCGTACCGGAGCAGGTGCCGCAGCGCGCCCCCGGGATGGTCGGAGTCTCCGTCGAGGATACCGGCATCGGAATCCCGGCAGCCGATCTGCCCCGGATTTTCGAACGCTTCTACCGTGTGGACAAGGCCCGGTCCCGGGCATCTGGGGGAACGGGCCTGGGCCTCGCGATTGTGAAACACATTATTGAACTGCACCTGGGACGCATAGATGTAAGTAGTACGGTGGGACAGGGCACCCGTTTTACCGTGTGGCTGCCCCAATACGAGTCCCAAGGAGGTGGGCCGGGTGATGGCCTGGATTAAAGGTCTTTTGTTCACGGTTCTCGCCCTGGCTTCCACGGTGTCGCCCGCCTCCCGCCACCTCACCATTGTCGGCGCCACCAGCACGCTGTCCTACCTCCGCGGCGCCGTTGCGGGCTTTGAGAGCATCCATCCCGGCTATACCGTGTCCTTGGCAGGCGGGGGTTCCGTGGCGGGGCTGGTGGAGGTGAGCCGGGGTCGGGCCGATGTGGGCGTATCCGACATTCCCCCCCGTGCGGAATGGACCTCCGGGGTGCGCTTGCTGGCCGTTCCGCTGGGACGCTTGCCGATTCTGTTTGTGGTGCATCCTGGAACCGGGGTTGCGAACCTCACGAAAATGCAGTTGCAAGCGGTGCTGGATGGTCGGGCGCGGTCGTGGAAGAACGTCGGCGGCCGGGCGTTGCCAATCGTGGTGATGACCCGCCCTTTGGCCTCCGGCGCCTTGTCGGTGGTCGAAGGCCAGATTATGGACGGCCGGCGGATCACCTCGCGCGCCATTGTTGAGCTCTCCAATGGGGCGACGTTGGCTGGGGTGCGGGAAACGCCGGGCGCCGTAGGATTTGTCGAATCCGGATCCATCCCCGCCGGGGTGACGGTTCTGGCGGTCGCAGGCCAGCGATTTACGCCCGCGCGCGGGGCGGACTGGCCGTGGTTCGCCCGGCCCAGTCTGTATGTCCGGCCGACCGCTCCCCGTGTGGTGCGCGAGTTGGTTCAGTATTTAGCCGCTCATCCGGATCGGGCCCGCTATGGGATTTACGGGAGCAC
>JAJZBJ010000039.1 GCA_021798975.1 Bacillota bacterium
CATCAACTGTCCTTCCGGGTCCTGACAGGCTGCATCGAGCCGCTTTAGCGCACGCTCCACCCTCGCGTTGTCCCGCTCGGTCCGTACCTGATCCAGTTTATCAATTTGTCGCGCTTGGAGGGCGGCATCAATCTTCAGGATATTGTCGCGGGGCGCCTCCTCCATGCGAAAGCGGTTGACGCCCACGATAATCTGCTGGCCCGATTCCACCTTTTTCTGAAAGGCGTAGGCGGCATCCTGAATTTCCCGCTGGATGTAGCCGGTCTCAATGGCCGCCACCGCTCCACCCAGTTCATCAATCTTCTCCAAGTAGCGGCGGGCTTCCGCCTCCAACTGATTGGTCAACGCCTCCACATAGTAACTTCCGCCCATCGGATCGACCGTACTGGCGACACCGCTCTCATAGGCAATCACCTGCTGGGTGCGGAGCGCCAAACGGGCCGACTCTTCGGTCGGGAGGGCCAGCGCCTCATCCTGGGCATTGGTGTGCAGGGACTGCGTCCCGCCCAACACCGCCGACAGCGCCTGCAGTGTGACACGGACCACATTGGTCTCCGGCTGCTGAGCCGTGAGCGTGGACCCTGCCGTTTGGGTATGGAAGCGCAATGGCCACGACTTCGGATCGCGGGCTTGAAAGCGCGTCTTCATAATATCGGCCCACAGCCGGCGGGCCGCCCGATACTTGGCTACCTCTTCGAAAAAGTCCATATGCGCATTAAAGAAGAACGACAGGCGCGGGGCAAACTTGTCGACCGGCAATCCCGCCTTCAAGGCTGACTCCACATAAGCCATCCCGTTGGCGAGGGTAAAGGCGACCTCCTGCGCGGCGGTCGAGCCGGCCTCCCGAATGTGATATCCGGAGATGCTAATCGTATTCCAGCGCGGAAGATGCTCCGAGCACCAGCGGAAAATATCGGTGATAATCCGCATGGAGGGTTGGGGTGGGAAAATATAAGTTCCGCGCGCCGCGTACTCCTTAAGCACATCATTCTGAATCGTGCCCGTCAAGCGCTTCAAGTCCACGCCCTGCTTCTTGGCGACCGCTGCCACCATGAGCAGCAGGACCGCCGCCGGGGCGTTAATGGTCATGGATACAGACACCCGGTCCAAGGGTATTTGATCGAGCAGAATTTCCATATCCTTCAAGGTGTCGATGGCGACACCCACCTTGCCCACTTCCCCATCCGCCTCGGGATCATCGGAGTTATACCCCATCTGCGTGGGCAGGTCAAACGCCACCGACAACCCTGTCTGACCTTGATCCAGCAGATATCGGTAGCGCATGTTGGATTCTTCAGCCGTACCGAATCCGGCATACTGCCGCATGGTCCACAAACGTCCCCGGTACATGGTCGGATATACCCCGCGGGTAAAGGGGTATTCTCCTGGGAATCCAAGCTTTTCGAGATAGTCCCTGCCAGGCGCGTCGAGCGGCGTGTACAGCCGCTCGACCGGTATTTCTGAGACCGTGGCAAAGCTTTCCTTGCTCTCACCGGCTTTCGCCTGATAAGGCTCCAGCACGGTCTCCTTCCAAGCCTGGTAGGCGTCTTCCAACGAACGAGATTCGTCCATTCTGAAAGAGACCTCCCTTTACTTCAGCCAGCCGCGCACCCGCATGGCCTGCGCCAGGCGGTCAGTTGCCACCAGGTAGGCTGCCTTTCTTAATGTCACGCCGAAGCGCTCATGCATGCTGTGCATTTCCGCCATGGCCCGAGACATGTAGTCCTCCAGGCGCTGGTTGACCTCGTCCTCGGACCAATAAAACCGACTCTGGTTCTGCACCCATTCAAAGTACGATACGGTCACGCCACCAGCATTGCCGAGCACATCCGGCACCACCATGACGCCTTTGTCAAAGAGGATGGCGTCAGCTTCCGGGGTGGTGGGACCGTTCGCGCCTTCGCCCACAATCCGGGCTCGGATGTTGGCAGCATTGTCAGCGGTGATTTGGTTTTCCAAAGCCGCCGGGAACAGGATATCCACGGGCAATTCCAGCAAGTCCTTGTTGGAAATCGGCTCCGCTTTCGGGTACCCCACCAGGTTGCGGTTCAAGCGCTTGTATTCCAGCAAGTCATCCAAGTCGATGCCAGACGGGTTGTACAGCCCTCCGTCCTTGTCCGAGACGGCCACAATACTGGCCCCGAGGCGATACGAAATCGTCGCCGCCACAGACCCGACGTTGCCGAATCCCTGCACGGCGATGCGCGCCTTGGTAAAATCTATGCCCATTTCCGTGGCCAGTTGCCGCGTCGCAAATACCAGGCCGCGCCCGGTGGCTTCCACGCGACCTTTCGATCCGCCGATCACCAAGGGCTTCCCGGTTATGAGTCCGAAAGTATTTTCTCCGCGAATGCGCGAATACTCGTCCACCATCCAAGCCATAATCTGCGGGTTTGTGGAGACATCCGGGGCGGGAATATCCTTGTCCGGGCCGATGACCGAGCTGACAGCCCGTATGTATTCCCGACTGAGCCGCTCAATCTCGCCCTCCGACAGCTGGTCCACGTCGCAGGCGATACCGCCCTTGCCGCCGCCATAAGGGAGCCCGAGCAGGGAACACTTGACGCTCATCCACATGGCCAAAGCTTTCACTTCATCGACATTCACGTCCGGATGAAAACGAAGCCCTCCTTTGGTCGGTCCCAAGGCATCGTTGTGTTGAACTCGATACCCGGTAAAGACTTGGAGGGTGCCATCATCGCGAACAAATGGAACGGCCACTTCAAACGTACGCATGGGCTGTTTTAATATCTCATAGACTGCCGGTTCCAACCCCAATGTCTCCACAGCTTCTTTAAAGCTCTGTTGAGCCCGCACAAAGGGGTTCAGTGACGTATCCGCCACCGGTAACGCCTCCTTCACGTTGTCTAACCATAGGTTTCGTCGGTATTATAGCACAGGGTCGTCCGGTCCAAGGTAGCCAACGCCAGATGATACCAACAAATTGTGAATTTCTCTGCAATACCGCGGTAACGCGAGAGAATACAATTCCATGACGATTACGACAGGAAAAAATCTCATCCGATCTCCAAAACGGATGAGAGGTGCTGGCGGACCGCTCCCTACCGCATCATGGTAGGGGCCGTGCCTCCCTGATACTTGCCGCCGATGGCGGACTTCAAAAAGGTGACCGTGACCCCGTCGGCCACGACCAACGCGATTTCAGCCTCCCGTACCTCGCTGACCGTCCCCACCACTCCGCCTACCGTGACCACCTTGTCACCCACGGAAATGGAGGACTGCAACTGACGGCGGTTCTTCTGTTGACGCGACTGCTGCCAAATCATCCAGCCCGTCATGGCAATAAGCAAAATGAAAATCACATAGTAGATACCCGCACCGCTGGTGTGCATTCTACCGCCCCCTCGGAAATGTCTGGTCTGAGCTTCGCCTTCCCGGTCAGAAAGTCCTGCTCACCAGTATGCCCGTGCAAAGCCCCTTCCTATTGCTGGGAATAGGGCGGCCACGGATTGGGCAGCGTCAAGCTTGGCGGTGTGGACGCGTCGCCGCTGTGACTCGGGTTGTTATCCCCGAATCCTCCAGGAAACGATGGCAACACGATCGGATCGGATGACTTGGGCTGTTGTGAATGGTCGTGACCGTGGTGCCCATGATGGTCATGATGATCATGGCCGCCCGGAAACGAGGGCACCGGAATGCTGATCGACACAACCGGCACCGAAACACTCGGCTCCTGGTTCCCATGGCCGTGGCCTTGGTGTCCATGTCGGCCGTGGTGCCCATCGCCGCCCGGCAGCGACGGTACTGGAATACTAACCGACACGACCGGCTCCGAAACACTCGGCTCCTGGTTCCCATGGCCGTGGCCTTGGTGCCCATGTCGGCCGTGGTGCCCATCGCCGCCCGGCAGGGACGGTACTGGGATGCTGACCGAGACAACCGGCTCCGAGGGGTTCGCCCCCTCGCGCCCATGGCCATGGCCGTGATGTCCGTGGTCATGGCCCGATGGGACACCCGGGATGCTGATGCTGGTCGACGGCGGCGTGCCCGGAGACTGCGTGTGATCGCGGCCCTGCCCATCTCCCGCTTCGCCGTGATTCTGCGACGGCAGTTCAATGGTGACCGAGGGCAGCGTCACCGGCACATTAGGCCATGCGCCCCCATACTCATGGCCCTGGTGCCCCACGTGGCCATGATGGTGTACCACGTGTCCGTGGCTTGCCGCGGACGACGGCGCCAGGCTCGGACTGGAACTGGGAGTGCTCGATGGCGAGACGGACGGTGAGGGCAAAACCGGTTTAACCAGTTGATCGACCGGAAGCCGGTTGGCCTTCTCGATGGACAAGGAGGCATGATGGTGGTGCTGGGACTCCTTCCACACCAGATACCGCCCCACCGACACGTCGGGTTTCTGCATCTCCTTCACCAAGGGCGCACTCACCCCGCTGACCGCGATGACGCGAGCCGGCACATGATCCGTTTTCAACACCGCGGCGGTTTGGCGCGAGACGGCGGGAAACCAGCTGAGCGGCTTGTGGACGAAAACAGCTCCCAGCAGAACCGTGGGGGCGGACTGGTGCAGGAAGTAGCCTTGATGTGCGGCTTGCTCAACCAAGAGCTTAACCGCGGCCCCAATTGACTTCCCGCGAACATGCTCGCCCGACAAGAGACGCCGGCCGGCGGCATCCATGCCCTGAGCCGACAAGACCCGCCCGCTCGCGTTGACGTTCAGGTTGATGCTGGGATTAATATCGACGCTCACCACGGCTGCCAGAGCCGGCTGGGCCTGCCACGGACTCAACCAGACCACCACCAGAGCGGCCGCCGCGACGGGTGCCAGAGCCATTGCGTAGGTGCGTCGTTGCACCGGATCGGCGACCCAGATGGATTGGCCGATCTCCAGCGGCTCGCCGCCATGAACCATGCGACGGAATTCGCCGCCAGGCATCATGACGACTGCGTGCCTCTTTTCAACCGACATCACAACGCCGGTTTGTCCCTTGTCCGACACCTTTCTCATGACTCCTCCAAATAAGCCTGCAGATGAGGCAGGTCGTTCACCAACATGACGCATACCGCGACAATGTAGCGCCGGTTGCGTTCAATGAGCTTGCGGCTTACCCCGAACGTCTCGGCCAGCACTTTAATCGGCAGTTCACCGCGGGATACCAGCGCCGCTCGGTGCTGGGGATGCTGGATTACCCAACGCGCCACCCGGATGGCGCGACTGCGCGAGTCCCGATGCTTCGGCGCCAGATCCGGCAACTGGTTCAGACGGAGCCCGTAACGGTCCAGCAATTGCCCGTATTCCTCAATCTCCAACCGCCGCTGCTCCTGTTCCTGCCGCAGTTGCCACGCGGACTCGGCAGCCCGGTCCAGCGGGGTCAACTCCACGTCCAACGGGTCCTCCGACGCGAAGTCGCTCAACGGCACTTCCTGCGCATGCCGGCCGCCGCGCCGGAAATAGTCCACCAACCGGCGCTGAATGACCGTCTGACTAAATGAGAGAAAACTTCCGCGCTTGCCGTCGTAGGCGTCGATGGCTTCGTTGAAGGCCAACAGCGCCACACTGATTTCCTCATCGACGCCGGGGCGCAGGAACCGACCGGCCTTTTGGCTGGCAACCTTCAGCACAAAGGGCGTGTAGTCCTGGATGAGTTGATTGCGCGCGTCAACGTCCCCTTGACGGGCTCGATTCAGCAGTTCAGACGGATCCGCTTTGCGCCGCCGTCCTAAGCGCAGCCCCAGGCTCCTCACCCCGCCTTCCATACACTTCGCAAGCCACGACCCGTTTTAGTCCCGCAATTACTTAATCAAACAAATTCTTTTGCGTTGCATCGGCCAGCGGGGGCCAACCCATCCGCTCGCACGCGAGCAATGTCAGCATCCGGCCCCGCGGGGTCCGTTGAATATACCCCTGCTGCAGCAAATAGGGCTCATACACATCCTCAATGGTTCCGCTCTCTTCGCCAATCGCAGCCGCCAAGGTTTCCAACCCCACCGGCCCGCCTTGATACCGGTAATACATGGCCTCCAAGAGGCGGTGATCCACCACGTCCAACCCATGGGGGTCCACTTCCAAGAGTTTCAAACCCTCCTGAGCCATCGCCAGTGTGATTTCGCCATGGCCCTTGACCTCGACATAGTCGCGAAGCCGCCGAAG
The DNA here is from genome assembly GCA_021798975.1 of Bacillota bacterium. Classification (GTDB taxonomy): domain Bacteria; phylum Bacillota; class Sulfobacillia; order Sulfobacillales; family Sulfobacillaceae; genus Sulfobacillus_B. The sequence goes on from JAJZBJ010000039.1 coordinate 6,125, forward strand.
CAGGCGGTTGGCTATCCGCGGGGTCCCGCGGCTGCGGCGGGCAATTTCGTAGCCAGCCTCCCGGTCCAATGGCACGCCCAGCACTTTGGCGGATCGCACCACAATCTCCGCTAAATCCTCGGCGCCATAAAAGTCGAGGTGCACAATCACGCCGAACCGGTCGCGCAGCGGAGCGGTCAGCATGCCAGCCCGCGTGGTGGCGCCGATTAAGGTAAAGCGCGGCAAATCCAGTCGCACCGACCGGGCACTGGGCCCTTTGCCCAGCATAATGTCCAGGTGGAAATCCTCCATGGCCGGATACAGCACTTCCTCAACGGTCCGTGCCAACCGGTGGATCTCATCAATAAATAATACGTCGCCGGGTTCCAGATTGGTTAGTACCGACGCCAAATCGCCTGCCCGTTCGATGGCTGGGCCCGACGTAAAACGAATATTGACGCCCAGTTCGTTGGCGATGATGTGGGCCAGCGTGGTCTTCCCCAATCCGGGAGGCCCATACAGAAGCACATGATCCAGGGCTTCCCGGCGCTGCTGCGAAGCCTCAATAAAGATGGACAACCGCTCTTTGATGGCTTCCTGCCCGATGTACTCGGCCAAGCGCTGGGGCCGGAGTCCCATTTCCGCCTCATTGGGAAGCGAATCCCGACTCACGATACGCTCGTTCTCCATCAGCGCCTCCTCCCACGGTCCAGCGCTTTGAGAGCTTCGCGCAACCGCACTTCCGGCTCTTCCGCCACGGCCAGCTTCAGCGCTTCCCGCGCCTCACCGGGCTGATATCCCAACGAAATCAGGGCCAGCATGACATCGTCTGCCGGGGCCGACGGCTCTTCGTGACCCGCCCGCGGCGACAGCATCGCCGCGGGTTCAGCGCCCTTCGTCCAGCGCCCTGCCAGTTCCAACTGCACCCGTTGGGCGATCTTGGCTCCGATGCCGGGTGCTCCCTTCAGTTCCTTCCAATCGCCGGTTAGCACCGCCTGCCTGAGACGGGCCAGCCCCAAATGGCTCATGAGCGAGAGCGCTCCCTTGACGCCCACCCCATTCACATCCAACAGATCTAGGAAAACCGCCCGCTCCGCCTCCGTAGCAAACCCGATGAGCCGCCACTGATCTTCGCGGACGATCAGGTGCGTATAGAGACGGACCGCTTCACCCGGGCCTGGCAGGAGCATTTCCGTCTCCCGGGCCACGTCGAGTCCGTACCCCAATCCGCCTGCGGTGCGGACCACCACATGACCGGGATGGCGCTCGCCAACCGTCCCCTCGATTTCCACTATCATGCCATCACCATTTCTGGGTGGACAACGCCCCCGAAGTTTTCTGAAACCTGAGATGTTCCGCCCCACAGATGGCGATGGCCAAGGCATCGGCCACATCATCGGGTTTAGGATATGTTTCCAGCCCCAAGAGCCGCTGCACCATCAACTGCACCTGTCGCTTGTCCGCACGCCCATAACCTGTGACCGCCTGTTTCACTTCCGACGGCGCCATCTCTGCGTAGGGCAGTCCCCCCTGGGCCAACACCAATAGGACAATCCCGCGGGCTTGTCCCACGGCCAAGGCTGTGCGGCTGTTCTGCCCAAAGTAGAGCTTTTCCACCGCCGCTGCGTCCGGCCGCCACTCATCGCGGATGGCCGATAGACCCTCAAAGAGCGACTTCAAACGCATCTCCGGCGCCATCTCCGGGGGTGTCAGCAATGCCCCGTAGGCGACGGCCTGTGTCGACGAGCCCTGGTGGTCGATTACGCCCCAACCCAATGTCGCCGTTCCCGGATCGATGCCTAGTACCCGCACAGCCTCGCCCCCTGTAAGCACTGTAATACGACACCTGTCGAGAAATCTCCTATATCATCCAGCGAAATTCGCCCGCGGGACCGGGACCAAGACATAAAAAATCCCCAAGGCATGCCTGCCCTGGGGGATTGGCCGGGGTCTCTAGGCCTCGTCCAGCATGTCCTCCGGAAAATCCGCGTTGGAGTACACGTGCTGAATATCGTCATGTTCCTCCAGCAGCTCGAGCATTTCCATCAGCTGCTCCGCCTCGCGGCCCGACACATCGACCGTAGTCTTTGGCAGTCGGACCAGCTCCGCTTCATCGGCCTCAATTCCCTTGTCACTAAAGGCCTGCCGGACCATATCCAACATATCCGGACTCGTGAGCACCACAAACTCGTCGTCGTCCCGGCTTAAGTCGTCGGCCCCCGCTTCAATAGCCACATCCAGCAATTCCTCTTCGCTGAGGTCCGTCTGGGTGATGACGATGCGGCCCTTGGGCTCGAACATCCACGCCACACACCCGGTCTCCCCCAACGAGCCGCCGTGGCGGGAAAAGATGTGGCGCACCTCGCCTGCCGTGCGGTTGCGGTTATCCGTCAAAATGTCCAAATACACGGCCGTGCCACCCGGCCCATATCCTTCGTACACAGCTTCCTCGTAGTTGACACCCGCCTCCTGTCCGGTGGCGCGGCGGATGGCCCGCTCGATGTTGGTCTGGGGCAAGTTGTTCGCCTTAGCCTTATCGATGGCAATCCGCAGTTTGAAATTGGTGTCGGGATTACCGCCGCCGCGTTTCGCCGCGGCCATAATCTCCTTGGTCAACCGCGAGAAGACTGTCCCTTTGACGGCATCCACCTTGGCCTTCTTGCGCTTAATATTGGCCCACTTGGAATGACCTGACATAGTCTCCCCTCCTCCAAAGCATCCCGTCCGGGCAACCCGTTGGAGGCGCCCGCATGGGATCTGATCCAATATATCATACCGACGCGGCGCACCCGCCGTCCCAAACCTGCCGCGTCCAAAGCCCAAAAATCAAACGCTGGAGGCGACCCGGCGCTGGTACAACCCTTCCAAGACCTCTTTGGCTTCCGCGTCCCACAATTCGCCCTGATGGTGCAAGTAGTCAACGGCCCGGGCAAATTCGGCATCTCTGTGTGCACCCCGAGGGTTGGGCACCACGCGGGGATATCCCGCGATGAGTTGGGCCAACCGCGGCCGCCGCTCAAGACCCCGCCTCCAGAATCGCTCCGCTTCGCGCCGCTTGCCGAGTTGGAACAGGACCAGGCCGGCCGAATAATAATCCTCGGGCAGGTACTCGGCCGCCTCCAAAAACGCATGCACAGCCTCCTCGACGCGCTCAATGCGGTAAAGGACTTGAGCCAGCAAGTCGAGAGCCCTGCCCTGCATCCCAGTGACATCCCAAGCTACAACCTCTTCTAGGGCCGGCTGCGCCAGCGCCCAGGCGTGCTGGGAGATGTAGCTTTGCGCTAAGTAATAGAGAGCCCGAATATACGGGCGAATCCTTTCGTCGTCCCATCCGGTATGACGTTTGGTCCGGGGTAAATGCCGCTCGGCCTGAGCTGTCGCCAATTCGCAGAGTTCCCGGGCTTGGTCGGCATCCCCGGCTCTCAGGTACAGGGCCGCCATGCCCGTTAACGCATCGGCATGAAAGGGATCGAGTTCCAGCGCCTTCCGAAAATGCTCTTCAGCCTCATCCCAATGATGTTCGGAGACACTGTTCCACCCTAGCTGTCCTTCATCCAACTCCGACATGTCCTACCCCTTTTAGCCTTCAGATTGCACACGGAAATAGCGGCGCTTCCCGACCTTAATCCACGAGCCGTCGTGGAGCGAGACCCGATCTTGCATGTCCAGCTTTTCACCGTCCACGGTGACCGCGCCCTGTGTCAACAACCGGCGCGCCTCCTGACGGCTGGCCATGCCCGGCAGACCCGCCACCAACTCCAAGGCGCCGATATCGGCCATCTCCGGACTCATCGGCAGGATGGGGGCATCCTCAGGAACCTCGTGGTGCCGAAACGTCCGGGCAAACTGTTCTTCCGCATCGTTGGCGGCCTCCTCACCCCAGAATCGCGCCACCAGCCGCGAACCCAGTTGTGCCTTCAAATCGCGCGGATTTTCACCAGCCTCGATGCGTTCGGTAATGCTCTCCGGCCGCTCCCCTAAGAGCAACTGGTACCAGCGGGCCATCAAACTGTCGGGAATGGACATGACCTTGCCAAACATCTCCGGGGCGGGCTCTTCAATCCCGACGTAGTTGCCGACGCTTTTGCTCATCTTCTTGACGCCGTCGGTTCCTTCCAAGAGCGGCATGAAAATGCCCACTTCAGGCTCCAGACCGTACGCTTCCTGGATTTGACGGGCCGTAAGGATGTTGAAGCGCTGGTCGGTGCCGCCCAACTCCACGTCCGCCTTCAGCGCCACTGAATCGTAGGCCTGCATCAAGGGATAGAGCAATTCGTGAAGGTGAATGGGATAGTGCTCGCTAAACCGCTGGTGAAAGTCATCCCGCTCCAAAATTCGGGCCAGAGTCATCTGGCTGAGGAGTTCGATGAGCCCGGTCAAGTCCAGCGGCGCCAGCCACTCGCTGTTATAACGGAGCGTGAGACGCGACGCATCCAGCACTTTGCCGGCTTGCGCCACATAGGTCTCGGCAAACTGGTTGACGTCCTCGGCCGACAGTTGCCGGCGCGCTTCCGAACGTCCTGTGGGGTCTCCGATACGGCCCGTCATATCGCCGATCAAAAAGACCACCTGGTGGCCCAACTCCTGAAACTGGCGAAGTTTTTCCAGCACCACCGTGTGGCCCAGATGGATATCAGGTGCGGTCGGATCAACACCCAGCTTCACGACCAGCGGTTGCCCGGTCCGTGCCGAACGCTCCAGCTTCGAGGCCAACAGTTCGCGGCTTACGACATCGTCAGCACCGTTCGCGAGCCAGTCGACGGTTGATTGAATATCCTGCACGCTTTGCCTCCTGACGGTTACTTCGGTGAGTATAGCATAGGCCTTCGAGGCCTCAAAACATTAATCTGTGTCTTCCAAAGCGGCCACGGTAACGCCGTCTCCACCTTCTCCGGCCCCACCCAACCGGTATCGAACCACCCGCGGATCGGTCTTCAAATGCTGGCTGACAGCCCGACGCAAAACCCCGGTCCCCTTGCCGTGAATAATCCGTACAAAGGGCGCCCCGGCCAGCACCGCATCATCCAAATACTTGTCGACCGCTTCCAGCGCTTCTTCCTGGGTCATGCCCCGCAAGTCGATTTCGAGCCCCATATTCTGGCTCTTCTCGCGGCTCAAGTCACGGTGGCGGCCGCGGCTGCGTCCCGGTGACGGCTGAGGCCGATTCGACTCTGGAACCCGTTCGAGCTCGTCATAGGCAAGCTTCATGCGCAAGGCGCCAATTTGTACGGTGGCGGTCCGGCCCTCCAACTCGATGACCGTCCCGATGTCCTGAAATCCGTGCACCCGCACCCGGTCTCCCACTTCCTCGGGGGGCGTGCCGGCCACCTGCGCGCGTTGCAGATGCTTCGGCACTTTCGCAAGACCCTTGTATTGCTCGCGCAACGCCTCCACGGCTCGCGCACGCTCCCGGCCCTCTTGGTTTTTCACCGCATCCAAGGCCTGGTTGAACTTCTCTCGCATCTCGTCAAGCTCTCGGTGCCACGCCTTCTCAGCCTTCTCCCGGTCGCGTTCCAGGCGCTCGTTCAGTTGCCGCTCCTTGTCCTGAAGCCGCCTTTCCACGATTTCTAATTGAGCTTTCTGGTCCCGCATGGTCTCTTCGTCCAACCGCAGTTTCTGCTGCAATTGGTTAATCTCCAAGATGGCATCGGACAGCTTGACCGCATCACGGTCCAACAGCCCCTCGGCCTGGTCCACTAAGGCGCCGGGAAACCCGAGACGCCGGGCGATGTAGAACGCATGGGAACTGCCCGGCGACCCCAGCACTAAATGATACGTCGGGGACAGCGTCTCCCGGTTAAACTCGACCAGCGCATTTTGAATCCGCGGGTCATTCAACCCGAGCAGTTTGAGGCGGCTGTAATGGGTGCTGGCCACCAACGGGGCGCGCCGCCCGACCAGATGGCGCACCATCACTTCGGCCAGCGCCGCCCCCTCTTCCGGATCCGTTCCGGCCCCAATCTCGTCGATAAGACACAAGGTGCGGGAATCCGCCTCCGTCATCATGGGCGCTAAACGCACCAGGTGGCTGGAAAACGTCGATAAGCTCTGCTCCAGGCTCTGTTCGTCTCCGATATCTGCCCAGACCGCCCGGTACAGAGGAATGCGGGTGCCCGGGCCAGCCGGCACCATCAATCCGGCCAGCGCCATCAGCGTAATGAGGCCGGTGGTCTTGAGCGCCACGGTCTTGCCCCCGGTGTTGGGCCCGGTAATAATAATTGCCGGCCGGTCCAACGAAAGCTCGAGACTGATGGGCACCGGCTCGTGCAGGAGCGGATGCCGGGCATCCGCCAGCATCAGCCGATCCCCGCCAATGTCCGGAACGACGCCGTCCGAGGCGCTCCCGTACCGAGCGACAGCCACATGAATGTCAAACCAGGCCAAATGGCGGTGGATGGCCAGGACACTCTCTTGGACCCCTGCCACCTGCGCCGTCAGCGCGGCCAAGATCCGCTCAATCTCCCGCGCCTCATCCTGCCGCAAGGTCGTGAGCCGGTTCTGCCGCTCCACCACCGCCATGGGCTCCACAAAGACGGTTTGCCCGCTGCCGGACTGGTCATGCACAATGCCGGCCACCGCATGCCGGAACTCGTTGCGCACCGGCACCACGCGACGGCCGAACCGCACGGTCACCAGTCCGTCCTGAAGATACTTCGACCACTCGCCACTCCTCAGCACGCGTTCAAACACGTCATCAATTTCCCGTTCCAACTGCTTCATGCGGCGGCGAATATCCGCCAAGACCGGAGAGGCCGAGTCGCGGACTTGACCGTCCGCATCAATGGCTTGATCGATGGCCTGCATCAGCGACAGCGGCAGGATTTGTCCCCGCATCCGTCCCGTTACCAACGGAAACCGCTCGGGGTCGGCGACGTCACCCAAAACCCGGTATACTTCGAGGGTCCGGCGCACCTGCACAAACTCCTGCGTTGACAATACGCCGCCCTTTTCGACCCGTTCCACCAGTTCGTCTAAGGGACTGGCCCCACTGGCCCCGGGCAAACCCGCCTCGACCCAGACCAAAAACTCCCGCACCGCGGCCTGCTCATCTTGCAGCCATCCCCGGTCCGGACGGGGGGTCAGGCCCAGGCAAGCCAAACGGCCCATCTCGGTCTCCGCGTACCGAGCTAGGCGCTCCACCACCCGATTCCATTCCAATATCGCCAGCGTGTCTGGCAAACGTGCTGTCATCCGTACCGCCTCACAAAAGACACAGGCCGGATGGCTCCGACCTGTGTTCCGGTTCTTTCTATTATACCAGCCTGGACCGCTATTTGGCGTCCTTGGCCTCGCGCTTGCTCCGCCATTGCTGCTGTAAGGCGGCTACCATTTTTTGGTGTTCTTCCTGCAATTCGAAGAACTCCCCGGCAATGTTGAGGGCAGTCAGAACGGCGAGCCGGTTCAAACTAACCCGCGGATTCTTCGATGCCAACACCCGGATCCGGCTGTCAACATGGTAAGCCAGCGCCTCTACAACCTCTTCGGAGAGGTCCCCGACTAACGAATAATCCTCACCGTAAATGGTGACAGTGGTCCGAATCTGCTCCCCCACAACGATCGCCCCTTCGTCTCGTGTTTGGTACCACTTCTCGACAAGATTGAGGAAATCCTGCCGAATTGGACGAAGTTGGTAAATTTATTGACGCAATCCGACACCCAACGGCTCCAAGACCGCCAAAATTCGACTCACAGCGCCCTCTACGTCTTCGTCCGTCAACGTACGCTGATCGGACTGGAAGGTCAGGCGGACGGTCAACGACGTGCCAAAATCTCCCTCGAAGCGGTCGACGGGGGTTGTGTGCCGGAGTTCAGGGATCTCCAGTTGCCGAATCGCATCGCGGATCCCCTGGTAGTTAACCCCTTCGGGTATCACCAGGGATAGGTCGCGGTCCACCGCCTGAAAGCGGGATGGGCGCCCCGGATGGGATACCGCCCCGATTTCGAGACTGGGATAGCGCAGTACCAGCACGCCCAATCGGCGGACACGGTATAGATCGCCAATCCGTGGCCGCAGTTCCCCGACATAGCCCGCTTCCCGCCCGTCCATCATCAGCGCCTGACTCCGCCCTGGATGCAGGAATGGCGGTGCCGATCCGGAAAATGGCCGCCGCTCCGCATTCCATCCCAGGCGCTCGCACAGATAGTCAAAGAGCCCGGTCAAATCGTAAACGCTGGGCTCCTCTTGGGGCGGATAGCCCGCTCGGGGCTCCAGCGACAACACCACCGCCAATTCCCGTTCCTCCCGGACCTGGTCGCCATCCCGGCCGAAAACCCGCCCCACCTCAAAAATACGGATGGGCAGGTCATGGCGGGATCGGTTATAGCGAACCACTTCCATAACGCTCGGCAAGAGATGCCGGCGCATGATGCGCTCCTCTTCCCGCAACGGGTTGGTCACCGCCACGGCCGCTCCTGCTAACCCCGTCTCGAATCGTTCATCCAATTCCGGCGCGGTAAAGGTACGGGTAATCACTTCTTGGTATCCGGCTCCAGCGACCGCATCGCGCAACACCTCATCCAGGCTCTCAGCCGGCTGGCGTTCTGCCATGGCCGCTGTTTGCACCGGCAGCTTGCGGGGAATGGAATCCAGCCCGAAGTAGCGCCCCACGTCTTCGGCCAGGTCATAGACCGATTCCACGTCATGGCGGTGTCGCGGCACGACTGCGCTCTCTCCCACCAGTTGGTAGCCCATCTTCTCCAGGGCTGCACGAATGGCCCTGTCGTCCCAGTCGGTTCCCATGAGAGCCCGAATTCGCGCTGGGTCATAGGCTACCAGACGTTCCGGCGGCACCGTCCCGACGAGTGTACTGCCGCCCACCGCATGTAAGACCCGGCCGTCTCGAAGCAAGGAGGCCGCTAGCACCGGCGCCTGAAACACCGCCAAAGGATCCGTGCCCTTCCCAAAGTGGAGCGCCGCGTCGGTCACAAGGTTGTGCTTCTTATAGCTTTTAAAGATCCCAGGGGCCTCAAAGTGGGCGCACTCCAACACAATCTCCTCAGTGTCGTCCGCCACTCCGGAGTCCTTGCCGCCCATAATCCCCGCCAGCGCCAGCACCTTGTGCTGGTCGGCGATCACCAAGTCCTCCCCGTCCAGCTCCAGTTCAGTGCCATCCAGCAGTGTGAGCCGTTCACCGTCCCGGGCCATCCGCACAACAATCGGTGCGTCGACGCGCCGGGCATCAAAAGCGTGCAAGGGCTCGCCCAAATCCCACATGACGAAGTTGGTCACGTCCACTGCGGGGTGGATAATGCGATGACCGACGGCCCGCAGAAAAGTCTGCACCCAGAGGGGCGACACACCGCCTGGGCGAATGCGCATCTCCACGACGCCATAGAGCGAACAACGCTCTTCCGCCTCCACCACGGCGAGCGATGCACGTTGATACGCAAACGCTTCCGTCACCGGCACGAGCGGAATGTCCCAAATGGCGGACAGCTCTTCCGCCACCTTGCGTACGCTTTGCAGATATTGGGCGATGTTGGGCGTGAGTTCCACTTCGTAGAGGGTGTCGATCCCGCCGATGACCGCGGAGAAGCGTGTCCCCAGCGGCTCATCTCCGGCCCAGACCCAGAGATCGCCGGAAGACTCCGCTGCATACCCCAATTCCTCCGGGGACAACAGCATCCCCGGCGACGCGATGCCGCGCAAGTCCCGCACATCCAATGTGCGGCCGTCGGGCAGCGTGGTGCCCGGCGGCGCATACCAAAGCCGCTCTCCCGCAAAGCCGTTGTTGGCGCCGGTCACAATACGGGTGACTTTGTCACCTTCCCGGCGTACATCCACCAAACTTAAATGGTCCGCGTCAGGGTGGGGCGTGCGGGATACCACCTCAACTAGTTCCACGGTATCGAAAATGTCCCCATAGAGGCTTTGCCCGACCACCTCGAGCCCAAGCTGCTCCAGGCCCTGGACCACCACATCAGGCGCCGGCATCTCTTTGAGGTGACGGCCAAGCCAGCGATGACTTAAGATCATTGGATATCCAACCCTCCCCCGCTTTGGAACCGTTCCAGGTAGCGTAAATCGTTTTGGTAGAGGAGCCTGAGATCATCGAGGCCAAAGATCCGCATGGCGACCCGCTCGATGCCCATCCCGAAGGCGAATCCGGACACCCGCTCGGGATCGTAGCCCCCGTTTTTCAGCACCACGGGGTGTACAATGCCAGAGCCCAAGATCTCTACCCATCCCGTATCTTTACAGACACGGCAACCCGAGCCTTGGCATACGGCGCAGGTGACATCCATCTCCACGGAGGGTTCCGTGAAGGGAAAATAGCTGGGTCGGAACCGTGTGCCCACCTCCGGACCCAACAACTCTCGTACCATGGCCGTAAGCGTCCCCGTCAAGTCCGCCAAACTGATGTGGGTGTCCACGACCAGCCCCTCGACCTGCTGGAACATCGGGACATGCGTGGCATCATCGTCACGGCGATAGGTCATGCCGGGCGCGATCACTTTCACTGGCAAACGCCCGTGATGCTGCTGCATGGCCCGAATTTGCACCGGCGACGTGTGGGTGCGGAGCACCAAACCGGGAACGTCCACAAAAAAGGAATCCTGCATATCGCGGGCGGGATGGTCGACGGGCATGTTGAGGGCCTCAAAGTTGTACCATTCCGATTCAATCTGCGGCCCATAGGCCAAGGAAAATCCCAGCCGAACCAAGACATCTTCAATCCGGCGGCGCATGCGCGTCAAGGGGTGCAAAAGCCCCACCGCGGGACGCCGGCCTGGCAAGGTTAAATCCAAGCTTTCCGAAGCCAGAGTCCGACGCTCAGCCTCATCGCGCATCACGGCTTCTTTTTCCGCCAGAGCCTCCAGTACCGCCTGGCGCCATTCGTTAAGCTCCGCGCCGCGAACGCGCCGGTCCTCAGGCGAGAGCGCGCCCAACTCCTTCATTTGCTGGGTAATCCAACCCTTCTTGCCCACCCATTTAAGGCGCAGATCCTGCAAGGCCGTCTCGGAATCGGCGCGAGCGATGTCTTCCAATACGGAGGCTAGTGATGTCGACTCCGTCATAGTACTCCCCCTCTCGTCCCTCACGATCAAAAAAACCCTCACCCACAAAAGGGCGAGGATTCCCGCGGTACCACCTTTAATTGATCCGAGGAGGCCTCGGATCCACTCATGAACGTAACGGGTTCGACCGGCCCATCCTACTCGTGTTCAGACAGGCACTCCCCAGGGAATTCGGCAACCGCAACCGGCCCGTCTTGCACCCGAGGACGCGCTCTCTCGACGGTTCGCGGACATGCCTACTCGTCTGGATCATCGTGTTGATGAGGCGACTATACCATAGCCGGCGGGAGAAAGCCAATACCGGCCTTCTGCCGTTGGAAGGCGGCATGGAACAGAATCACCGATGCGGCCATGGAAACGTTCAGGGACTCCGCCGCTGGCGACATCGGGATGGTAACCAGTTCCGCACCATCCCGCCAATCCTGGTCGAGCCCGTTGCCTTCGTTGCCCAGCAGGATGACCGACGGCTTCGCCCAGTCGGCCTCGAAATAGGGGTTCCCGGCCTCGACGGCGGTAGCCCGGAGTGTGGCGCCACGATCGGCCAGGTCCCTTAAGCCGTCAGCATCCAGAGAAACCACCGGCAGCCGGAACGCGGCGCCGGCCGAGGCCCGGATACACTTGGGATTGAAGGGTTCCACGGTGCCCGCGGTCACTCCCAAGGCGTGCGCACCCGACGCGAGGGCTGCCCGCATGAGCGTGCCTAAGTTGCCGGGATCCTGGACTCCCGCGGCAACCGGCAGCAAGAGCGGCTCCGGAGCCCGCCGCCACAAGGTTTCCAACGACAACAATGCCGGCGTCGGCGCGACCGCCAAAATGCCCTGCGGCGTCTCGACCTGCGACAACTCCTGAAACAGACGGTCGGTGACATAAAACAAATGGATGGACAACGCTTGCAGACGAACCAAAAAGGATCGTCCGTCGGCGTGCTCCACCCATTTGGGACTGTAGACCACCATCTCCGGCCGGACGCCGGCTCCCAAGGCATCGTCAATCAGCCGATACCCTTCGATAATGGTCTGGCCGGCCTTTTTGCGGGCCGTAGGGCTCTGATTAAGCCGCTTGATGCGGCGTACGGTCTTGTTATCTCCCGTATCAAGCGGCTGGATTACCATGGTTACAGTGCGGCTTTCGCCTTGTCGACCAGAAGCCGGAAGCTGTCCATGTCGCGCACAGCCAAGTCAGCCAGCATCTTACGGTCAAGGCCGATGCCAGCCCGCTTCAGTCCATTCATGAGGCGGCTGTAGGACATGCCGTTCATGCGGGCAGCCGCGTTAATGCGGGTAATCCACAAACGACGGAAGTCGCCCTTACGCTTTTTGCGGTGCTGATACGCGTACCAGAGACTGTGCATGACCGCTTCGTTGGCGGGCCGAAAGTGGCGGGACCGCGCTCCGCGGTAGCCTTTGGCCAGCTTCAAAATCTTCTTGTGGCGACGGTGGCGTACCATACCGTTCTTTACTCGTGCCATGAGTCATTCCCTCCGAACCAAAATTTCAGTTTGCTGAGCCAGTCTTAGCTGTAGGGCAACAGACGCTTGGTCCGGTGCTGATCGGCCTTGGACAAGACTTCTGATTGACGCAGACGACGCCGGCGGGTGGCAGACTTGTGCTCCAGCATGTGGTTCTTGCCGGCTTTGGCCCGCTTGGCCTTTCCAGATCCAGTCATGCGGATGCGCTTCGCGGCTCCACGGTGGCTCTTCATCTTCGGCATGCTCGTTACGCTCCTTTTTTGGGGGCCAGAATCATAATCATGGCGCGCCCTTCAACTCGCGGGACGCGTTCAACCGCCCCAACATCCGACACCAGCTCTGCAAGCTTGGACAACGTTTGCTGCGCCAGTGGCGCGTGGACAATTTCCCGCCCACGAAATACCATGGTGCACTTCACCTTGTCGCCCTCTTCGAGAAAGCGCCGGGCGTTTTTTACCTTCACGTCGAAGTCGTGGTCCTCAATCGACGGACGCATCTTCAATTCCTTGACGTTGACGATTTTCTGCTTCTTGCGGGATTCGCGGTCGCGTTTGGCCTGCTCGTACTTGAACTTGCCATAATCCATCAGGCGGCAGACCGGCGGCTTGGCCGTGGGAGACACTTCAACCAGATCGACGTGACGCTCTTGGGCTAATTGCAATGCATCGCGAACCGACATAACGCCGAACTGTTCTCCGCCGTCGCCCACCACACGAACCTCGCGCACTCGGATTTCATCATTAATCCGAAGATCTCTGATAATCGCGCCCTCCTTTAATTCCATCCACTCCCGGAGCCAACCGGGAGACCTTCAATGGTCGCCAAACAAAAAACGGGCTCATCACCCGTCCAAACAGAAGATCTTTAGGTTCTGAAGACCGCAGATGTAGTCTACGGTCTCCGTCCCCTTACCGTAACCCGTTCGGCCCTTGCCTCGGGGTGAGAAGTCGATCGCTTCTGCTTTGTTCGGAGTTCCTAACGGTATACTACCAAGTTCAATTTCCCGCGTCAATGCATACGGGCGCGCTCTGCCACGGCCTGCACGTACTCCGCCAAAGGCAAAGCGCCGACATCCCCATCTTCCCGGGTCCGCAAAGACACCGTGCCGCTGTCGGCGTCGCGTCCGCCCACCACCAGCATTTCCGGTACCTTCTCGACCTGCGCCTCGCGGATCTTGTAGCCGATCTTTTGGTTGCGCGCGTCGACTTCCACGCGGATGCCTGCCTCGCGGAGCGCCTGGGCCACCACACCAGCGTACTCGTGCTGGTTATCCGTGATGGGCAGCACCCGGACCTGCACGGGTGCCAGCCACAACGGGAAAGCGCCGGCGTAGTGCTCGACCAAAATTCCTAGGAATCGTTCGATAGATCCCATAATAGCCCGGTGAATCATTACCGGCCGCTTAGGCTGGCCGTCCTGGTCGATGTATTCCAGCTCGAATTTCTCGGGAAGCTGGAAGTCCAGCTGCACCGTCGCGCACTGCCAACGCCGTCCCAGACTGTCGACCGCGTAGATGTCCAGTTTGGGGCCGTAGAAGGCGCCGTCTCCGGCATTGATCTGGTATTTCAGGCCCCGGGCCTTCAATACCTCTTCCAATTCCTCTTCCGCCCGGTTCCAGAGCGCCAGTTCGCCCATGTAATCCTCAGGGCGCGTCGACAACACCACTTCGTAGGCCATGTCGAACGTCCGGTATACCACGTCCACCAAGTCCAGCACCCCGAACATCTCCTCGCGGATTTGGTCCGGGCGGACGAACAAGTGGGCGTCATCCTGATGAAAACCGCGCACCCGCATGAGCCCGTGCAGGGCGCCTGAACGCTCATAGCGGGACAGCGGGCTGTACTCGGCCAACCGCCAGGGCAAATCGCGGTACGATCGCGTCTCGCTCTTGAACAGGAGACAGTGGCCCGGACAGTTCATCGGTTTTACGCCCTGCACTTCATCGTCGCGGTGAATCAAAAATAGGTCGTCGCGGTAGTGGTCCCAGTGTCCGGACCGCTCCCACAGCGCTGACCGGTAAATCCACGGGGTGGCCACTTCCTGATATCCGCGCACCTCCTGAAGCTGGCGCGAAAAGTTCTCCAGGCGCCGGTACAACTGCTGGCCCTTGGGGTACCAAAACACAAATCCCGGCGCTTCTTCCCGAAACGTGAACAGGTTCAACTGCGCGCCTAGTTTGCGATGATCGCGGAGTTTCGCCTCTTCGATGGCCGCCAAGTGCTTGTCAAGGCCCTCCTGATCGGGGAACGAGGTTCCGTAAATGCGCGTCATCATGGGATTCTTCTCATCCCCGCGCCAGTATGCGCCCGAGACTTGCGTGAGTTTCAATGCCCCAATCAGACCCGTGCGCGGCAAATGGGGGCCCGAGCACAAATCCACAAAGTCGCCCTGCCGGTACGCCGAAATCACGGCATCATCGGGAATGCGGGCCACAATTTCCTCTTTGAACGATTCCCCGCGATCGCGGAACAGCGCCATGGCTTCGTCCCGGCTGAGCTCCAGCCGTTCGATGGCATGGTTCTCGGCGACAATCTTCCGCATCATTTTTTCGATGCGCGGCAAGTCCTTTTCCGTCAGCGGCTCGGGCAGCCAGATGTCGTAATAGAAGCCGTCTTCCAACGCGGGACCAGTTCCCAGCTTCGCTTCCGGCCACAGCCGCTTCACCGCTTGGGCCAAGAGGTGCGCGCTGGAATGCCGAAACACGTGGCGGCCGGCACTGTCGTCAAACGTGAGAAAG
The DNA here is from genome assembly GCA_021798975.1 of Bacillota bacterium. GTDB lineage: Bacteria > Bacillota > Sulfobacillia > Sulfobacillales > Sulfobacillaceae > Sulfobacillus_B. The sequence goes on from JAJZBJ010000039.1 coordinate 21,328, forward strand.
TGCAAATTGCCTCCGGCCGCCAGCGGCCGGTTCAAATCCAAGGTTTGCCCGCTTACCCAAACCGCCAGGGCGTTGCCCGGGACCGGGACCACGTCAACCGCCCTCACCCCGGCCTCTTTCACAATCTTCTCTCCGTCGATTTCCAACTCGATGGCTGCCACAGCAATGCCTCCTCTAGAAAATAAAAAAGCCCCCTGCGTTCTTGGGGGGACGGCTATGCCGCGGTTCCACCACCCTTGAACCAGAAGGTTCCACTTGGCTGCGCGATATCGGGGCGCGTCCGCCGGCTTCCCCTTCCGGGTCGCTGGATGCTCCAAGGTGGTCTAACAGAAGAGAGCCTGAATCAGCTTTCAGCCGGCGGCTGATTCTCTCTAAAGGATCCCCTGCTATCGTCCTCTTCATTGCTCTGAACCGCTATGGATTTCCTTGTATTCTAGAAGGTGCGCCAATCGCTGTCAACCTGTGTTGTATAGCATCGCGCGCACCCGTGGCAAAACAGCACGCGACCGTCAAAGACCTGCACCAGCGTCTCCCGGCCCTCGCGGCCGATCTCGCCGCGGTGAATGGTAATCCGCGATGGCGCTAAGGTCACCAGAGCGCTGATGAGGACGTCATCCAACCCGCCCAATTGCCTGTCGACCCCTTCCAGCATGTCGTCGATGAGACTATCCGCCAAGCGGTGCCCAGCCGGGTCTTCAAAGTGAAAGCGGTCGGCAGTATAGCGCACATGAATCCAGTCATGCTGAGTGCCCGCTACATCCACCAGCTGCCTCAAAAGGCGCACAAACTCCTGATATTCTTGTTCCATCAGGTAAATGTCAACGGCTTGGTCGATAGCTTCTTCGTACTCGGTGCGGATATCGCCCATCAAGAAGGTGCGAATACCCTCGATCACCAGTTCAGGAGCGGTCTTCAGGTAGTTGAAAATCAGTGTCGTGGCCAAATCCAGCCGCCCCTGATCCTGATCGCGGTCGGCATGCAGCATGTGCACGACGTCATCGAGGATCTGGCGCTGCTCGCCCGGATCAAACGTGTGGTAACGGTGGCGCAGGAGCTCGTCCAGCCAGTCCCTCTCGTGGTACACCACCAGGTACTGGGCCAAGGCGCGCGCCAAGGGCCACGCGACATTTTCAGGAGCTTCGCCATCACTGTGAAAGGCGCATTCCAAATGCGCACCCCGTCGGGATTCAGTCCACTCGCCGGGAATGCTGCGGGCTAGAAATTCTCCCAGCCCATCCGACATTGCGGCGTGATCGGTCATCACAACCCATTGGGTCACTCTGTCGCCTGCCTTTCCTACCAGTTCCATCTATCCCCGGTAGTATATGCAATCCAACAGAGGCTATTCGACAGCGCAAACGGAGGGCGCAAAATAAAAAAATGGTGGGCGGTACAGGACTCGAACCTGTGAACCTCTCGCATGTCAAGCGAGCGCTCTAACCAACTGAGCTAACCACCCATTTTTGGAGGCGACGCCCGGATT